>NZ_JADYWQ010000019.1:0-90078 GCF_015864725.1 Pseudoalteromonas sp. NSLLW24
TAAAGTAGATATTACTTAGAAAGACTTAAAAAATATTATCAGATATTTTCCAAATTCAGTTAGTGCGTAGCGATACGGATTAACGCCCAAATTTGCTTGGTGACAATAGCGTTTTGGACCCACCTGACTCCATGCCGAACTCAGTAGTGAAACGAAACAGCGCCGATGATAGTGTAGCATTTGCTATGTGAAAGTAGGACATTACCAGGCTTCAAATTGTAGAAAGCCCGAATCTAACGATTCGGGCTTTTTTACGTCTGCAGAAAAGTGAAATGTGCGCAATTAACACACACTCACATCAACACACATCACGTAGGTCGGGCGAGCGTAGCGACTCCCGACGCTGATATACTGCGTAGCGTACCGATTTTATATTGTAGAGCGTCCGAATCTAATGATTCGGGCTTTTTACGTCTACAAAAAAGTGATTCAGGTATTCCTCTATAGCGGAGCGTCTCTTAGTGAATAATTCACTTAATTTAACGAGTTAAAGTGCTCGCTGATGCGAGCGTAGCGACTCCCAACGTTAAAATCACATCGAGAATAACTACAGTTTTCTTATTTCACGAGCTGGGTTACCCGCTACTACAGTATTAGGCATTACACTTTTAGTAACGAAAGCACCCGCAGCCACAACACTATTTTCATCAATACTCACACCCGCTAAAATAATTACACCTGCGTCAACCCATACGTTATTGTCTAACGCGATAGGTGCTGCAAAGTTTTCCTTATTAAGCCTTTTTGCTGGATTAGTAGCATGTGACACAGCTAAGAGCTGAACGTTCGGGCCAATTAAGCAGTCATCACAAATGGTGATTAAGTAATTGGCCAATGGCTAGTTGAGGTGTGTAATTAATATTTATAAAAGTAGGATTGTTAATGAAGGCTGAGATATTTAGTCGTTAATCGCTATTTAGTAGTTTTACCTAGTTGTCTTGTTCTAAATTTTATATAGATACTTCTAATAAAGTACTTAAGAAAACTGTACCATTACAGATGTTTTAAAATAACTATAACGAGAAACATATGAAATTATTAACTGCAGCAACTTTAATAGTTGCTTCATCGACAGCTTTTGCACGCCCTGCACCGCTAGTGTCTATTCCTACTCATGATGCCTTTTTTAATAGTATTGCAGCGCATTGCGGTAAAGCTTTTGAAGGTGAAGTAGCGGTAGATAACGCGAAAGGGCCAAGCTCATTTACAGATAAAAAGCTGGTTATGCATGTACGTAAATGTAGCGAGACTGAGTTACAAGTGCCGTTTCATGTAGGAGACGATGCATCACGTACGTGGATCATAACTAAAACGGGTAGTGGCTTGAGTTTAAAGCACGATCATCGTCATAAAGATGGAACAGACGACGCATCAACTATGTATGGTGGCCATACGCTTGATGCAGGGTTCGCGCAAATGCAGTCGTTTCCAGCAGACCAATACTCTAAAGAGTTATTCGTGAAAGAAGGCATTGCACAGTCTGTAGGTAATACATGGCAAATGTATATTTACCCAGAAGTATTTACTTATCGATTAATTCGCCAAGGACGTGAGTTTAAGGTGGATTTTGATTTAACTAAACCGATTACTCCACCATCAGCACCTTGGGGTTATAAAGACTAAGGCTACTTACCCTTGTTTGTATCTTCTTTAGTTTCGCATTGTAGTAAAACACTTAAATCTGGTTGGTAAGCACGTGGTTTTGTTGGAAAGCGCTCGTACTCTTGCACGCCTTCAAGTATTTTCAACATAAAGGTATTGCCGCGGCATAGACGGTCCGCATGGCGTAATAAAAATACACTTTGATTGGTAAAGTGTTTGTAATCGTCTGACTGGATTTCTATTTTATAGTTGTCTTCGCCAATTTTGGTTTGGTAGTAATGCACTTTGTTGTCAAAGTCGTAGAGCTTCTCTGTTTCGGCTTTTTCAGCAAGTGCAGTATTTGCACTTGAAAGGGCCACCAGTGTAGCGCCTATAAATAAGCGTGGTGCGTTTATTCCTTTCATAAAATATATCCTTTAATTTGCGAACTTTATACCCATTAATAAGAGTAATAAGGTCGATTTCTTTACGTATTAGTCTAACACCCAAAAAGGGAAAGTGTGATGTTCAAACAAATAAAACAACTTTTTGCTGTATTCGATGAACAGCAGCCAAGTATGCAAGAGCACGATTTAAAAACAGCTGTTGCTGCATTATTAATTGAAGTTATGCGTGCAGATACCAAGCTTGAACATGATGAACAACAAACCCTGACTGTAACCTTAAAAAAGTATTTTAATTTAACAGATATTGAGGTTAATGAGCTTACTAATAACGCGGCAAGCAGCTTAGATGATTCGATAGATTACTTTCAGTTTTCAAAACAGATTAATGAGCATTGCAGCGCGGCGCAGCGAATAGAAATAATAGAGTTATTATGGCGCTTAGCGTATGCCGATGGAGAAATAGATCCCCAAGAAGACTACGTAATACGTAAAGTAGCAGGGCTTTTATATGTAACGCATACCGATTTTATCGCCGCAAAACTCGCGGCGACAAAGTAATTAGTTATTTAGGCGTGCAGGTTATCTTAACTTACTTGCAACGCTTACTAACTGATGAGCAAGCGCCAATACTCGCTCTGCAGTAACAGGTTCATTAATTTGCCCATTTTCATCAAACAATGTGTGTACAGCGGGTACTGCAAGTTGATCGGCAAGCACTAACGATCCAATACCACTTAATATATCACGTACATGATTTAAACCGCGTAACCCACCAAGTCCACCTGGTGATGCTGAAAACAGCGCCACTACTTTATTACGAAAAGCAGGAACAGCACCTTGCTCTGTGCGCGATGCCCAATCAATCGCATTTTTAAGTGCTGCAGTTATAGAGCCGTTGTACTCTGGGCTTGCTAGTAAAATACCGTCAGCTGCACGTAGTTTGTCTTTTAAAAGCTGTACATCGCCTGGTGTACCTTGCGCTTCAATATCTTCGTTAAATAGTGGGATGTTTAATTCGTTTAGTTTTATTACTTCTACTTCAGCACCTGTTTGTAGAACAAAACGTGCTGCCTCATTAATAATTTTTTGATTAAAGCTTTCTTGTCGAAGACTTCCTGCTAGGGCGATAATTTTTGGTACTGACATGCTAGTGACCTTTTAGTGTTTAAACTTACAACGCTAATGTAGCAAAATTTTGCTTGTAGAAAACCCCAATAAACGCAACACTTGTGTGCGTAAATGCACATAAGTATAAGGTAAGCAGCATGGCGATAAAATTTGAAGATTGGCAAGACGTTAAAGTAGCGTTTGAAGTAGCACGATTAGGCACGTTAACGGCGGCAGCAGAAGAGCTTAATGTGCACCACAGCACAGTACTTAGGAGAATTAATAATCTTGAAAAAAACTTAAATGCACGCCTTTTTCATCGCCATGCCCGTGGTTACAAGGTTACTGAAATTGGCACCAAGTTATTTGCAACAGCACAAACTATCCATAGCTCCTTAGAGCAGTTACATAACGATATAGCAGCAGCCGATAGCACCCTTAGAGGGAGTTTATTACTAACGACGGTAAGTGGTTTTATGGATGTACTTGGTGATGTATGTGAGCAATTTCAGTCGCTACATCCACAAGTGCAGCTTGAGGTTATTTTAGAACAAAAAAGATTAAGACTCGATCACGGACAAGCACATATTGCAGTGCGTGCAGGCCCAAGACCAGATGAAGGCGATTATATTGCTCAGCATTTGGCGCAGCTTTCATCGGGTTTATACGCTAATAAACGTTACATTAATAAATACGGCATGCCTAAATTATTAAGTGATTTACAACAACATAATTTTGTATCAGGTGTGGCGGGTTTTAATGCCCGCGTGCCTTATTTTGCATGGGCTGATGAACATATTCCTGCATCGCAAATAAAGCTGCGAGTGTCCGAAACCTCAGAAGCAACTCGTGCAATAATTAAAGGGCTAGGTATTGGCGGATTACAACATGATGTGGCAGCGCAATATTCTGATTTAGTACCTATATTGCACAGTGATTTAAGCTGGCCTACCGATGTATGGTTAGTCACGCATCACTTAGTACATCGCACTGCTAAAGTACAAGCTTTTGCAGGATTGTTGAAAACACACTTTAGTAAGTTAGCTGCTAATCAATAATTTTAGCTGTGTTTTGAATGATTATAGTGTTTTTTTTACTTCTATCCCTAGGCGTTTAGCCAAGCGTACTAAGTTAGCTCTATCTAATTCAAGCACTCTTGCTGCTGCTGACCAGTTGTAGTTATGCTTCTTTAATTGCTCAGTAATTACGTTGTATTGCAACGATTCTACAGCTTGCTTTAAAGGTTGGTTGATTAAGGTGTTGGTTGTAATTTGGCTTGCTACTAGAGAGTTTTGTGGCGCACTTGGGGTTAAATCACAGTGCTCGCTTGTAATGGTTATTATTGGATTTTGCCATTGGCTTTGTTTTGCTTTTAGGGCGCTGCGGCTAATGACATGTTCAAGCTCGCGAACGTTACCTGGCCAGTTGTACTGATTAAGCAGTACTTGCGCTTCAGGGCTTAGTTTTAATTGTTTTATCCCTAATTTACGGGCTGTTTGCTCAATAAAATAACCAGCTAAGAGTGTTATGTCGTGCTCGCGTTTACTAAGTGGTGGCACAGTAATAGGGTAGACACTGAGGCGATGGTATAAATCGGCTCTAAAGCGACCTTGAGCTACTTCTTCTTTTAAATTTCTGTTGGTTGCGGCAACTACGCGTACATCTACGTACTTTGGCGTGTCTTCTCCTACCGTTTGTATTTCGCCACTTTGTAGCACTCGTAATAGTTTACTTTGCATGGTCAGGGGCAGTTCGCCTATTTCATCTAAAAATAACGTGCCGCCATCAGCTAATTGAAATTTACCTTGGCGCGAATTTTGTGCGCCTGTAAAAGCCCCTTTCGCATGACCAAAAAATTCACTTTCAGCAAGGTTCTCAGGAAGCGATGCACAATTTAAGTGAATAAGCGGTTGATCTTTTCGAGCTGAATTTAAGTGAATATTACGCGCTACAAGCTCTTTCCCTACTCCTGTTTCACCTAATATAAGCACGCTAAAGTTAGATGCTGCAACGAGTTTAATTTCGTTTTTAAGTGTTTGCATTAGCGGACTTTGACCAATAATTTCACCGCCATCTCGTGTTAACGCTTCACGATTTAGTTCTTGCACTAATGCACTTGAGTGCTGTGCATGCTGTTTGTAATGGGCAAGCTCTAAAGCTGTTTTAAAGTGCGCACTACACAGTGTTTGTAAAGTATTGAGTGTATCAGCGCTTATGCTGTTAAATGCATTGGCGTTAAGGCTATCAAACGTAAGTACGCCAAGTAGCGCGTTTTTATCATAAAGAGGTAAACCTAAACATGCATGTACCGGTATGTCGCCGGTTTTAGCTAATAGCAATCCGTCGTATGGATCGGGTAGTGGGCAGTCGTGCGCAAATTGTAGCGCGAGTGTGCTTTTGCAAATAGCTTCTAGACGAGGGTGTTCTACTATCTTAAATCGCCTGCCAAGACTGTCGGACATTAATCCTTTAATTGCCAGTGGTTTTAATTGCTCACCCTGAAGCACTAATAACGCGCTTGCATCACTAGGAATCACCCGCTCAACCGTTGCTAGTAATTGATCAAAGCTATGCTCGTGTAGTGTACTTTGAGCAAGCTCTAGAGCAACTTGTGTAAGGTTGAATTGCTGGTTCATGTCAAAATGACCTGTTTGTGTTCTTATGAGTTAATTTATAGTAGGTCATAAAGACTCATACTGTAAAGTGGTTTAATTTAACTTATTGAATTTAATTAATTAAATTTGTTGGCACAGTATGTGTAATAGCTAAGTAACGTAGTTAGTTACAGAGATCGCCATGAACACACTAATGCTGAATAATTTAAATAATCAAACACAGTTTAGTTCACTATACGAAACAGTATTATTTGCTGCCAATACTGCATTAGCTGTGAGTTTAGTGTGTATTACGGCAAGTATTTTAATTAGCTACCCGTTTGCTGAGTACTTTTCCATGGCGGTGCAAGTATCAGCTCATATTGGCACTATTGTTATTGCTGCTATTTTAAAAGTAAGTTACGTACTGCGCTGTGTTGCACAACATGGTTTAGGGCAGGAGGTACGATAATGCGCCCTATAAACTTAACTGAGCCAATGCCAGCACGCGTTGCTATTCATCAAGTATCTCAATGGCCATTATGGATGCTCGCTTTTAGACCTTTCTTTTTAGGCGGTGGCTTATTGGCATTTTTGTCGGTGGGGTATTGGCTACTTATTTTAACAGGCCATGCAAGTTGGCACTTATCGATACCTGCGACATTATGGCACGCGCACGAAATGCTGTTTGGCTTTGCAGGAGTTGTAGCTGTTGGCTTTTTACTTACCGCTGCACAAACATGGACAGGCGTGCCGAGCATAAGTGGCAAAGCCCTTATGTGGCTTACGTTTATATGGCTTGCAGCGCGCTTAGCTTTTTTTGTGATATTGCCTGATATTGCTCATTTTAATTTATATGCTGCACTTACATTACAAGTTATTTGGTGGTTAGGCGCCATAGCCGCGTTGGCTAATATGTTATTAAAAGCCAATAGCAAAAGTAACTATCCGTTTTTAGCTATTTTGGCTGTGCTTTGTGGGCTCAATGTATTGTATTTAATACTCATTTTACAGAAAAACATGCAGCTTGCACTTGGTGTGGTTGATACCGCAGTACTAGTAATTACTTTACTAGTTGGCATTGTTGCGGGTCGCGTTTTACCATTTTTTACCGCTAAAGGTCTAGGTTTAACCGCACAAGTTCGCACTCCTAAAATAGATAAAGCGGTGATGTATTTATCTATTTTGGCTATCACTTTATTTTTCATCAACAAGTTGTTTTTGAACACGATTAATCCTGCGTTAGTTGTTGCAACTGTTGCTGCGCTTCACCTGGTCAGGGCTGGTTTTTGGTGGGATAGCAAGGTATTGAGAGTGCCGTTGTTATGGTCTTTACATTTTTCCTACTTAGCGTTAGGCGTAGGGTTAATGATGGTTGCATTTAGCTTTTATAGCAGTGCAATACAATTTAAAGATGCGCTGCACTTAATCACTATTGGCACAATAGGTATGATGATTTTAGCAATGATGACGCGTGTATCACATGGTCATACAGGGCGTACACTCGCTATTCCTCATTACATGGCTGTTGCTTTTGCGTTTTTGCTTGTGGCCGCTATTACTCGTTCATTACTCCCTTTTATTATTGGGCCTCACCTTGCTTGGCAAATAAGTGCTTTGCTGTGGTTAGTGGCTTTTTCATTATTTTTAATTCACTGCACACCTATATTAACGCGGCGTCGTGTTGATGGGCGTCGTGGTTAGTTCATCCATAGGAAACACATATGTTATCTGATAAAACCATTGAGATTGTAAAAAGCACAGTTCCGTTATTAGCGCAGGCGGGTACGGTTGTTACCGATCATTTTTATAAGCGTTTATTTAGCCATAATCCTGAGCTTAAAAATATTTTTAATATGGCGAATCAAGATACAGGTCGTCAGCAATTTGCACTTTTTAATGCATTGGCTGCGTATGCACAAAATATTGATAATTTAGCCGTATTAAAAGAAGCGCTAACACGTATTAATCATAAGCATACAAGCTTGAATATTTTACCTGAGCATTACCCTATTGTAGGTGCACACTTAATTGGTACGCTTAAAGAGCTTATTCCTGAGCAATTTACTCCCGATGTTGAATACGCTTGGCGCGAAGCTTACGGCGTACTTGCTGATATTTGTATAACCGAAGAAGCTGCTTTGTATGAGCACAGTAAAAATAAACACGGTGGTTGGGCGGGAACTCGCCAATTTGAAATAACCAACAAACAGGCTGAATCAGAACTAGTAACGAGTTTTACACTTACGCCAGTTGATGGCGAAGCTGTTATTACACATAAACCAGGGCAGTATTTAGGTATTAAAGTTAAGCCAGAGGGCGCTGAATATGAAGAAATTCGCCAGTATTCTATTTCACAAAAAAGTAACGCTAAAAACTACCGTATTAGTGTTAAAAAAGAGCTACAGCCAAAGCCTGGCATGGTGTCTAATTATTTACACTCATTAGAGCAGGGCACTATTGTTGAGCTATACCCGCCGGCAGGAGACTTCTTTTTACGTAATAATACAAGTCCAGCGGTACTCATTTCAGCAGGTGTTGGGCAAACGCCAATGCTAGCAATGCTCGAAACGTTATTAAGCGATAACTCTAATCAAAATATTATGTATTTACATGCCTGCGAAAATACTCAGCAGCATTCGTTTTCAAAATATTTAAATGATTTAGCAACGAAAAATAACCATTTGCAAACAATGACCTGGTTTAATCAAGCGACAGAGGGCGCTGACTTTACTGGGTTAATGAACCTAAACGCAGTACAAGCACAGCTACCATTGAGTCATGGCGACTTTTACTTATGTGGTCCTGCCGGTTTTATGGCATTTATAAAAAACCAGTTACTTGAGTTAGGTGTTAAAAACGAGCAGATTCATTATGAAGTGTTTGGTCCGCATCAAGACTTGTAATAACGCTTTAAAATAGAAAAAGGCGCGCAGCGATATGCTGCGCGCCTTTTTTATTAATTTATAAACATTAATAAAGTGCCTTATAACTCTTTACAGGTAACACCTTCAAGTACTGTAGTAAGCTCTTTTTTAGGATAGTAAAGCTCGCATTGGTTATTACGTAGTTGCAAAATAAACTTCTCAGATTTTATATTATGCGCGCCCATAATTACTCTGCCATCAGACCCTTTACTCATTGCATGATCAATTAGCAGTTCGCTACGTTTAGTAAATACCGAATCGGCAAGTGTTACTAATGTGCCTCCCTTAGCTTGTTGAATTGCCTGTTGTAGTGTTGTAATAACGCTGGGATTAACGCTCGTTAATATAGCGGGTTTAGCAGGCTCACTATTTACACTTTGGCATCCGCCTAAAGCGAGCAAGGTGGCTAATGGGAGTAATAATTTAGCCATTACCTTTCCTCACCCAGCGTTGGCCAAGTTAAGTCCATATTACGCTGGGTAAATTGCTCAGGCATATTTAAAGGAATGAGAGATTCACGAGAGCTTGAAAAATTAGCTGGCTCTGCTTTTGCAGCAGCCGTTCTAACTGGACAACTGCCATTTTCAACATGAAATAATGCGGTGGCTAAAACGGCCTCGTCACTGTCGCCTAACTGATGATCAAAGTCGTCCTCAATTTCACAACCTTGAACATCAGCATCAAATTGTGGCGTAGGGGTTGGTGTAAAACCCGCAGCGTATTCGCCAAATCCTTTGCTATTTACGCCACTAAATTGAATAGTGTAATAGGTTGTTGCGCAGTTATGAGTTGGGGTAAAGCCATAGGGCTTACCGCAGGTTGTGTCGCCAATTAAAATAACTTCTGCGTCTATACCTTTTAAACCATTAATAAAAGCTTCTGATGCCGAACAGGTGCCTGATGTGCTTAATACATAAACCTTCGATAGGTTTAAATCAGGTAGGTTTTCACCTGTGCTAAAAAAAGTAGAGTAATCTATTTCTTCATCAATAAATGGGAAGGGCGAATCAACGGGTTGTTTATCGTTTTGTTGAGTTTGATAATAAAAGCGGTTGTTAACGTTGGCATTACCGGCAACCATATAAGCTAATTGTGCCGACAGTGCTAATAAACCACCACCGTTATATCTAAAGTCGATTACAAGCTCATCAATACCATCGGTTTTAAACTTATTTACCGCATCAATAAGTCCTTCTTGGGCAATGCTTATATGGCTATTAAATTGCATGTAACCCACGCTTGAACCATTTGCGGTTGTAATCGTTTTAACATTTTGAACAGGTGTTTGTTCAATATTACCAGCGGTTACATTAAATGTTTTTTCGGCGCCATCGTTACTGCGTACAACAATAGTATGTGAGTCGCCGTTAGTAGGACTAAATAAACCTTCGTTAAGCGTATCTACACCCGACTCTGTATTGGTATTAATGCTAACACCGTCAACTGAAAGTACAGTATCACCACGTTGAAAGCCTATTTGGCTTGCAGGTGAATCATCTTCAAGATAAGCGACGCGTAAAATACGGTCGGCTGTATCGCCAATAAATGCCCAATTTATACCGTAACCAGAAGTAACGCCCGATTGCGCTTCTTGAAAGTAATCTTCAGTAGGTTCTGAAAAATGAAAGTTATCTTTTTTTGCCCCTGAGTCGGTAAGCTGCTCTGTTTTTAATTGAGCGAAGTAATCGGCTACTGTTGTAAAGCTTTCAGGGTCGTTATCGGCAATCTCATCATACCAAAGGTATGTTTCGTCGCTCCAAGAGCGAAGCCAAAGCTTTTCATAAAGGGCAGAACCCGCTTGATCTGGGTAGGGGTTGTTGTTATTAAAGGGATCGTTACCCGTACGAGGGGTTTCGCAAAAGTTTTTTAAATCGTTAGAGGGCTCAAATACCGCCGCTGTCCATGTTGGGCTGCTACTAACAGGTGTTGTAACTATAGGCGTGGTAACTACAGGAGCAGAGTCGATACCGCCTCCGCCGCCACAACCCGTTAAAGCAAAGCCCGAAAGTGCTGCAAAAATGGCAAGCGAGGTTTTATTATTTTTAAACATAGTTAAGGACTTTCTGTAAATAAGTTGTTTAAAATATTACAACACTCGCTCGTTTATTCAACATTTATAACTTTGATTTATGTAAATGAGTGTTAAAGCTTAGAGCTTGCTCGCACTACTTGTATCTGCAAATGCTTGCTTTTTCCACGCATTAAATAACTTTTGCTGTTTATCAGAGATTTTTAAACCGTATGTTTTCTGCATGTAAGCGTAAGTGTCGGCTATACGTTTACGTGCATAGACAGGCGGTTCAACTACACGTTGCTTAAAGTTTACTTTTACTTCGCAGCGACCATACTGTGTGGCGTTTTCGCTAAGCATGCCAAAACGATAATTAGAGCGATCGGCATTAATTTCGCCAATAGCTGGCGCTAAGTTATTTATATCAGCTTCCATTTTTCTAAATTTAGCACTTACTTTACGGCAGTTTTTACGTCCGCCATCTTGCCAACATTGTAGCTGATGACCAAATTCCCACGCCGGAACAATATGTTCCCACTCAATGCGTAGTGCTCGCACATTTACTTTGCCTGAGCGGGTAAGTGTATTTCGAGGAATGTAACCACAGTTAGAAGGATCAGGAATGAGTTTTTTGCCTTCTTTTTTAATATCACAACCGCAGTAAATACTTTTGGCGTTGTCAGGGAGGGTTTTAATTAAATGTCTTTTAGCCGTTGAAAAACGGGTAAATTGTTCGGCAGATACCGAAAAACACACACAACAAGCCAGTAAGGCCAGAATAAATCGAGTCATATCCATCACAAATGTGAACTACAGGAACAGGCAGTTTAAAGCCTTGAAGATAAAAGATAAAGTTAACTTAAGGCCTGCACTTATATTACTAAAAAGTGTCCGATTAATTTTTTATTCAAAGTTATTTTCACTATTCATTTATTTCTTACTATTTATCGTATTTTAACCACACAAGATTATACGTTAAGGAGTATGCTTAAAGCTTACTCAATATGGGGATTTGGATTGCAAATGAAATTTGTTGATTATTATGCAGTGCTTGGAATATCGCCTGATGCAGACGATAAAGCGGTTAAAGTAGCTTATAAAAAGTTAGCCAGAAAATATCACCCAGATGTAAGCAAAGAGCCTCAAGCAGAAGATAAGTTTAAAGAAATAGCAGAAGCTTACGAAGTCATTCATAACAAAGAAGAACGCACTAAATATGACGAGTTACGTCGTCACCAACAAAATCGTGCTCGTCAACAGCAAGGTAATTATGGTGGTAACAATGCTTCATCGCAAAGTAATTATCAGCAAAGCGATCCTCAAACCGATCAAGAGTTTTCTGATTTTGTTAATTCAATGTTTGGCGGCGCCGGTGGATTCAATCGTTCCGGGCAGGGCAGAAGTAACGCCGCTCGCGCGCAAAAAGGACAAGATGTGGAAATAGAGTTCCCGATTTTTCTTGAAGAGACTTTAGTTGATACCGTTAAGCCTGTTGAGTTTATGTTACCGCAGCGAGATAGTAGTGGTCGTGTCTCTGAAATTAAAAAATCACTTAAAGTGAAAATTCCCGCAGGTTCAGTAAATGGCGAACGAATTCGACTAAAAGGGCAAGGCGGATTAGGGTCAGCGAACGGGCAAAATGGCGATTTGTACTTACAAATTAGTTTAGTGCCCCACCCATTATTTGATGTTGAAGGTCATAACCTAAATATAGTCGTCCCTCTTGCACCATGGGAAGCGGCTCTTGGTACAAAAATAAATTTACCTACGTTGGCAGGCAAAATCCAATTAACTATTCCATCTAATAGTCAGTCTGGTCAACGCTTGCGTATTAAAGGTAAGGGATTAATGAGTAAAAAAGCCAAAGGTGATTTATTTGCTGTGCTTAAAATTGTTAATCCAACATCTGTTGATGATACCAGTAAAAAACTTTGGGAAGAATTAGCCGAAAAAGCTCACTTTGATCCCCGTAATAACTGGAGCAAGCCATAATGCAAATTATCGTGACACAAAAAGATGATTTACTTACTAGCAAAGAGCTATGTTTGAGTAGTGATATTAGCGAAGCAATTTTATATGAGCTAGTTGAGCACAATATTGCGGTTCCAATTGAGGGGAAGCATGTTACGCAGTGGCAATTTACGGTATCGGCAGTGACCTTAGTTAAAAAAGCGGCCCGTATTCAACATGACTTTTCGTTAGATTGGTCGGCAATAGCTTTAGTTTTACAATTGCTGGATGAGCGTGATGAGTTGATTTTCGAAAACGAAATGTTAAAGCGACATTTGAGTCGATTTAAACACTTGGAATAAAATCTGCCCTTGGGTACTTCCTCGGGCTTATTTACTCTTTGGTGAGAGTGCGCTAGTTCTTAAAAACCAATATGACTACTTTGATTTATTCTTACTTTTAATTCGGATAAATCGTTTTAGTCGTATGTTTTGCATAAGTAGTAATATTCCACTTAGGCAAAAAAGTACGCTGGTTGCTGCAAAACTAATAAGCAGCGGATTATTAAAATCCTCTCGCTCATCGTAATCCATAATATGTAACATCCAAAAAAAGTCGAAAATTCGCCATAGTGTGCTGCGAACGGTGATAACTTTGCCGTTATTTTCTGACAAATACAGTGTTGTGTTAAATGTGTCGTCAAATTGTACCTGCCAAACATTGGTTTTATATCCAACTTCTCGCATACCTTGCTTTAGCAGTACAGCGCTTGTCACTTGATCATCAATAAGTAAGTGTGCTTTAGCATTTGCGGTAATTTGTATTTTAGTTGGCGGCTCAAAAGGTCGGCCTGTTATACCGTTAAAGCTTTGCTGTTCATCTTTATTTATTACTGTAATTATAGGTGTGGTTAAAAAGTTCTCAAAAATTATTTGTGTTGGATTAACCACCTGAGATGCAATATCGTCAAGGGAGGCAACATAATCAGCCTGCGTAAATGGGTTATTAAGAGTACGTGTTGCAAGATGCTCCCCATGAACTTTATCAAGAGGGATAGCGCTCATTACTAAACCACCTAATAGCCAAGCTAAAATTTGTAATGCGAGCAAATAACCGAGCCATTTATGTAACTTGCGAGCATACTTAAATATTTTTTTATTCATGTTTTAGTCTTATTATTTTTAGAGGCTAGTTTATTACATTAATGGGATTAGTTACTGCGACATTTTGTCGCAGTTTAAACTATAGCTTACTGTAATCATTTAAAAATAAAAAAGATTACACTTAAATTGCTAACATGACTTATTTGTTAATTGAGCTGAGTGTTTGATATCCAGCTAGCTTTAAACGCTAAAAAATACTTAAAAGCTGCGAAATATCTATATAAAGTGGTTAATAGAGCATAGTTGATTTGGTATAACGGTAAAACTGCGTTAAAGTTTGCAATGAAATTATTAGAGGATAAATACGAAACGATGTCGGAAATTCAATTTTTAAATGTAGATCTTGAGCTTGAATCAAAGCAAGATATTAGTTTGCTAGTGGCAGACTTGAAAAAAGTCGCGACGATTTTACATTATGACAAAGACGAATACCGTCAATTAGCGCGTATTGAAGCAACAGGTGTAGTAAACACGCCTGACAAAGCAATAAACCATATATGTGAGCTTATTGAATCGTGTTCGCGTAACGCGCTAAAACAATGGTTAAGCTGTTCACGTAGAACGTTTGATATTGGTTTTGAATCAGGCACTTCACCTAAGTGCTTTAATCAAGCCTTAGATGCAGATACATTATTGCGTATATCTGCGATTGGTGCGGGTATGGAAATTACAATTTACCCAATCGAAAAGTAACTACCTTCGCTCTACGACTGCTGCGGTCATTTTTGATACGCAGCACAGCTCATTGCGGCTATTTGTAATTTTTATTTCCCACACTGAACTACGTTTGCCAATATGAAACGCTCTTGCCGTTGCTGTTAAAGTGCCGTTGCGAGATGCTTTTAAATGACTTGCGCTAATTTCCTGCCCCACGCAGTAAAATTTTGTAAAATCGACAACAAAGTTAGCTGCATAGCTGGCAACTGTTTCGGCAAGTACAACGTTAGCACCGCCGTGAACCATTCCCATTGGGTTATGATGCTCAGGAATTGCCGGCATAGTGGCTACTAAGTAATCATCACCAATTTCAGTGACTTCTATTCCCATGGTTTTCATTAATGTTCCTTGGCCATCAATGCCTTGTTCTAACTGCTTGCACAGCTCTAAAGTGATGGGCTGGTACCAAATACTCATAATGACTCCTTTGCTTTTTTAATCATTTATAAACCTAGCTTTAGTTATATCCCTAAAATGTACACAAGTGAAATTACTTTGGCTATTTTAAGGCTTAATTTAAATTTGCGATTTTTATTTAACTGTATATACTCACAGTTAAATGTACTGTATGGAAAACCAGTTGTATGCGACCATTAACGAACCGCCAAGCTCAAATACTCGAACTAATTAAAGTTTTTATTAAAGACACTGGTATGCCTCCTACACGTGCTGAAATAGCGCAAACATTAGGTTTTAAAAGTGCCAATGCTGCTGAAGAACATTTAAAAGCACTTGCTAAAAAAGGCGCAATTAAAATGAAACCAGGTGCAAGCCGTGGTATTCAGTTAATTGAAGAAGAAGAGCCAGAACAATTAGGTTTACCGCTTATAGGGCGTGTTGCTGCTGGTTCACCTATTTTGGCGCAAGAGCACGTTGAAAGTCACTGCAAAATAGATCCATTAATGTTTAAACCGGCTGCAGATTTTTTACTACGCGTTAACGGTATGAGCATGAAAGATATTGGTATTATGGATGGTGATTTACTTGCTGTACATCGTACTCAAACCGCTGAAAACGGGCAAGTTGTTGTTGCCCGCCTAGACGAAGACGTAACTGTAAAACGTCTTGAGAAAGCGGGTCGTAAAGTATTACTTCATGCTGAAAACGACGATTTTGAATCTATTGAAGTAGATCTTGAGAATGAGTCTTTTAATATTGAAGGCTTAGCCGTTGGTGTTATAAGAAACGCTGATTGGATGTGACTTTAAAAATAGCTTTTAAACAAGCAGTTTTATAAATGCGTACTAATTAGTACGCATTTTCTGTTTTAAATTCGCACTAAAAATAGGGCATAAATAGCTCACTGACAATTTAAGCTGTAAACTTTTTTGCACTTATATTTTCCCCCTTCGAATGCGTTAAACCCCTTTGTTTTGCTCATCTTTTGAACTTCCTGTTACCTAGTTGGTTACTGATTTTTTATTAATTACTCAATATCACCTGATTGTTTTTTATACTAAAACTTGCTTGTTGTTCATTTTTTAGCTAATTATTAATGTGCTGAGCTAATAATAACTCACAGCTTTTTAGTTTTGAGAACACACAATATACACAAACACGTTGTTGGCGCAGCAAAACCAATCAATATTAAATGAGATTGACTAAAAAAATAAAAATAACGAATTGGCGTTTAAGCCGTATGCCTCTTCGCTTTGCATTCGCAATAGCATCAAAGGAGCCGTCACATGGGTAAACTGACCTCTACCTTGTGGCTTATATTATGTGTTTTTTCGCACCCAGTTTTGGCTAACAGCCAATACAATATGCGCAAAGGCGTAACCGATATAAGCAATAATGTATATCAGCTGCACATGACCATATTTATAATATGTTGTGTGATTGGGGTGATAGTGTTCGCAATTATGTTTTGGGCACTTATTCATCACCGTAAATCTAAAGGGGCTGTACCTGCCCAATTTCACGAAAGCACTAAAGTAGAAATACTTTGGACTGCAATCCCGTTTGTTATTTTAATTGCTATGGCAGTACCAGCCACTAAAACTCTAATTGCAATGGAAGATGCCAGCAAAGCTGATCTCACTATTAAAATTACAGGCTCGCAATGGAAATGGCATTATGAATATATGGGTGAAGATGTAGAGTTCTACTCTATTTTATCTACCCCGCAAGATGAAATAGCGAATCTTGCAGATAAAAATCCTAACTACTTACTTGAGGTTGATAAACCTCTCGTACTGCCAATAAATCAAAAAGTACGATTTTTAATGACTTCTGACGATGTTATTCACTCTTGGTGGGTACCTGATTTTGCAGTTAAAAAAGATGCGAATCCCGGCTTTATAAACGAAACATGGACGAACATAAACGAAGAAGGTACTTACCGAGGCCAATGTGCTGAGTTGTGTGGTAAAGATCATGGCTTTATGCCCGTTGTGGTGGTCGCTAAATCTGAGGCTGATTTTAAAACGTGGCTTGCAGATGCAAAGCAAGCTAAACAAAAAGCAGCATTAGCAGATGCCGCATTACTTGATAAAACCCTCCCAAAAGAAGAATTAATGACTTTAGGCGAACAAGTATATATGGCCAATTGTGCTGCATGTCATCAGCCTACTGGCATGGGGTTACCGGGTGTATTTCCTGCACTTAAAGGCAGCCCTATAGTGCTTGGCGATATAAAAGATCACATTGATGTAGTTATCCATGGGCGACCCGGTACGGCAATGCAAGCATTTGCCAAACAGTTATCTATAAAGCAATTAGCAGCGGTTATTACTTATAAACGTAATGCGTGGGGTAATGATACGGGTGATGTTATTCAACCGAGTCAAATACAGGCAGCACTTGATGCCAAAGTGGAGGCGAACTAATGAGTAGCATAGTAGAACAACCTAACGCCAATGAAGCTCATCATGCTCATCACCCAGCTAAAGGTTTTAAACGCTGGCTTTACACAACTAATCATAAAGATATAGGTAGTTTATATTTAATTTTTTCGCTGACCATGTTCTTAATTGGTGGTGGAATGGCCATGGTGATCAGAGCTGAATTATTTCAACCAGGTTTACAGTTGGTCGATCCTCACTTTTTTAATCAAATGACCACAGTGCATGGTTTAATTATGGTGTTTGGTGCGGTTATGCCGGCCTTTACAGGCCTTGCTAACTGGATGATACCACTCATGATTGGCGCGCCAGATATGGCATTGCCAAGAATGAATAACTGGAGCTTTTGGATTTTACCGTTTGCGTTTTTAATCCTATTGGCATCGTTATTTATGCCTGGTGGGGGTCCTGCATTTGGTTGGACTTTTTATGCACCACTGTCTACAACATACAGTAATGACAATACTGCATTGTTTGTATTTGCCGTACATATTATGGGGATTAGCTCAATAATGGGCGCAATCAATGTGATTGTAACTATAGTGAACTTACGTGCTCCCGGCATGACATGGATGAAGTTGCCCTTATTTGTATGGACGTGGTTAATTACTGCCTTTTTATTAATAGCGGTAATGCCAGTGCTTGCAGGGGCTGTCACTATGGTACTTACCGATAAGTATTTTGCGACCAGCTTTTTTGATGCCGCAGGCGGTGGCGACCCGGTGATGTTCCAACACATTTTTTGGTTTTTTGGTCATCCCGAAGTATACATAATGATTCTTCCTGCCTTTGGCATTATATCTACAATAGTACCTACCTTTTCTCGTAAAAAACTTTTTGGCTATGCCTCAATGGTATACGCCACATCCTCCATAGCACTATTGAGCTTTATTGTATGGGCTCATCATATGTTTACCACTGGGATGCCGGTCGCTGGCGAGTTGTTTTTTATGTACGCGACCATGCTTATATCGGTACCTACAGGAGTAAAAGTATTTAATTGGGTTGCCACAATGTGGAAAGGCTCAATAACTTTTGAAGTGCCAATGCTTTTTAGTATTGCGTTTATTGTGCTGTTTACCTTAGGTGGCTTTTCGGGGTTGATGCTGGCAATTACACCTGCTGACTTTCAGTACCACGATACTTATTTTGTAGTGGCGCATTTTCATTATGTATTAGTAACAGGGGCTGTATTTTCGATAATGGCGGGGGCCTATTACTGGCTGCCCAAGTGGACGGGCAATATGTTTAATATCACGCTAGCTAAATGGCATTTTTGGCTATCGCTGGTGAGTGTGAACGTATTGTTTTTTCCTATGCATTTTGTAGGGCTTGCCGGTATGCCGCGTCGAATTCCCGATTATGCACTTCAATTTGCCGACTTTAACGCAATCATAAGTATTGGTGGATTTGCCTTTGGTTTATCGCAATTGTTGTTTGTAGCTGTGGTAATTAAATGCGCGCGTGGCGGTGATAAAGTGCCTGCAAAAGTATGGGAAGGGGCAGAAGGGCTTGAGTGGGAAGTTGACTCTCCAGCGCCATATCATACTTTTTCTACGCCGCCGGTAATTAAGTAATGACACACGCACCGCTACTCAAACGTTTGGTACTTATTTGCATAGGCATGTTTGCCTTTGCCTTTGCTTTAGTACCTTTGTATGACGTGTTTTGTGATGTAACAGGGCTTAATGGAAAACCTTCGCTTGAGCAGGCAGAGCAAAGTACACAAATAGTACAAAACCGAGAAGTCGGCGTTAGCTTTACTACTCACGCACAAAGTGGTGCACCGTTTGAAGTTAAATCAAAAGAATACAGTGTAGTGGTAAAACCCGGTGCAATGCGTGAAGTAATGTTTAGTGCTAAAAATAACAGCAACCTAGATAAAGTAATGCAGGCTGTACCATCAGTCTCACCAGGTAAAGCGGCAAAGTATTTACACAAAATAGCCTGTTTTTGCTTTGATCAGCAACCTCTAAAAGCAGGGGAAGAACTTGAATTTAAATTACTTTTTTATGTTGATACCGCATTGCCGAGCGATATTGAAGAATTAACTTTATCTTATACCGTATTTGATATTAGTGAACAGCTGGTGGCAAGTAACAACTAGCTTTTTAAACTAGTGTGAAACTAGGAGTAAATAAAATGAATCAAGAATATGAGCATTATTACGTACCTGAGCAAAGCCCATGGCCTATTGTAGGTGCTGTTGCATTGTTTTTTATTGCAGTAGGGGCAGGCTTGACTGTTATGAGTGTAGGTAAAGAAGGTGGTAGCGGGGTTTATCTGCTTTATGCCGGTATTGCTGTACTTGTGTATATGTTGTTTAGCTGGTTTAAAAATGTAATTAATGAATCGGACCAAGGTTTGTACTCAGCACAAATGGATCGCTCTTTTAGACAAGGTATGAGCTGGTTTATTTTTTCTGAAGTTATGTTTTTTATGGCCTTTTTTGGTGCGCTTTTTTATGCACGCGTATTGTCGGTACCTTGGCTTGGAGGCGCAGGCAATAATGCAATGACTAACGAGGTTTTATGGCCAACTTTCGAAGCTGTTTGGCCGCTAGTTTCAACACCTGCTGGCGAAACTACTCAAGCTATGGGCTGGCAAGGCTTACCGCTTATAAATACCTTAATACTGCTTACTTCCTCAGTGACTTTACATTTTGCCCACGTAGCGATGGAAAACAATAAACGCACTCCACTTAAAGTTTTTTTAGGCGCTACTATTTTATTGGGCGTTTGCTTTTTAGGGCTGCAAGTTGAGGAGTACATGCATGCATATAATGACCTTAACCTAACGCTAGATGCGGGCATTTACGGTAATACGTTCTTTTTATTGACTGGTTTTCATGGCATGCATGTAACGTTAGGAACCGTACTTTTATTTGTAATATTTTTACGGATATTAAAAGGGCACTTTACTAAAGATAAGCATTTTGCTTTTCAAGCAGCTGCTTGGTATTGGCACTTTGTTGATGTGGTGTGGCTGTGTTTGTTTGTATTTGTATATGTGCTGTAGCGTTTATTGGCGAATTATTTGCTTTAATAAAACCAAGTTTAAGCGCTGCAATAACAACAACTAAAACAACGACCGAAAACAATACGCGACGACCTAAAAAGTGAGACATAGGTCGTCCCCCAGTTTTCCCTGACACCATAATAAACAATGCTCTAAATAAGTTAAAAAGTATAAATATTAACAACAGTACGATAATAATTTTAATAATCACTGAGTTGACCCTTTATGCAGTTAGTTTTATGGCACAAACAAAAGCTTAGTTCACTAATCACACTTTGTATGGTTGTGGTTGTTGTACTTGTGTGTGTGCGACTAGGATTTTGGCAGTTGGAGCGGGGTGAGCAAAAACAGCAGCAACTAACCGCTATTGCTAAGCAACAGAATCGGGGTGTGGTGAGCTGGTCTCAATTACTTAACCTGCCTGATAGCTGGAACAAAACAGGTGTATTGGTTGAGTTAAAAGGGCGGTTTGTACAAAACCAATATTGGCTTTTAGATAATCAAGTTTATAACGGACAAGTAGGGTACGACCTACTTGCTTTACTAAAGCCAGCCAGCGAAGAAAAAGTGATTTTAGTTAATTTAGGATGGGTAAAAGCGCCTATATCTAGAGATACACTGCCAAAGGTTACTCTGCCTACAGGTGTTTTTATTCTTAAAGCGCAAATAAAAGAAAATAACCTAAGTAGCTTTACGCTTGAAGATAAAACTACAAATAACGACTTACCTACAAGAATCCAATCTATCGACTTGAATATGCTGAGCACTCAAAGCCAGCAATCATTAATTAATTTTATGGCTTACAGACAAGGTACTGGTGATGAGATTGCAACACCTCATTATGAGGCAGTTGTTATGAGCCCTCAAAAGCATAATGCCTACGCTGTGCAATGGTTTTTAATTGCTGTTGCATGTGCTGTTGTGGCTATTTTTGCGAGCAAAAAAAGGACACTTAATGAAAAATAATCCCCTTGTGTTGTTTGTGGGCTGCTGCGCTATCCCATTAATTTTGGCATATGGCGCATTAAAGTTTGATTGGTTGCCTACTGCAATTACTAATAATGGCGAGTTTTTAAGCCAAGAAATAAAACTTAAAAATTGGCCGCAAAATAATCCCAAGCAATGGACTATCGCACTTAATTATTCAAACGAATGTAACACCCCATGCAGCGAACAACTCAATGCACTTAATAATTTATATGTGGCACTTGGTAAAAACCAAGGCAAGGTTGATATGGCTGTAATGGGAAGTCCCGACAATAAAAACCTACCATGGAAAATTATTACCGAGCAACAGAGTTTAAATCCTGCAAGTTTGTATTTAATTGATCATATGGGGTTAGTGGTACTTGAATATCCCTTTAAGGTCGAGCCACAAGAAAACCGTTTAGTACAAAAAGGGTTATTAAAAGATCTAAAAAAATTACTTAACTATTCTCGTTCTAGCTAACTAAGTTGAGCTTAAGTTGGAGTATCTGATGTATAAAAATTATAAAAACTTAGTATTAATAACAGGATTACTCGCTTTAATTGTAGTTGCTTTAGGTGCGTACACCCGCTTAAGTGATGCAGGTTTAGGGTGCCCCGATTGGCCTGGTTGTTATGGCTTTTTAACGGTACCTAAGCATGAGGCTGACATAGCCTTAGCAACTCAAAGCTACCCCGATATGATGTTCGAAACCGCAAAAGCGTGGAAAGAAATGATTCATCGCTACTTTGCAGGTGCTTTAGGCTTACTTATTTTAGGTTTATTTGTGTTGGCTTTTTTAAAACGCCAATATCCAACTACGCCAGTTAAATTGCCTTTGGCTTTACTTCTACTAGTGGTGTTTCAGGCTGCTCTTGGTATGTGGACAGTAACCATGAACCTTCAGCCGCTTATTGTAATGGGCCACTTATTAGGTGGCTTTAGTATTTTGTCACTTATAACGCTTTTATATTTACGGCTAACCGCAAAACCTATTATGGGTGGCGATAGCGGCGCAAAACGCTATTTCGGTTTAAGTTTAGTAGCGCTCAGTGTATTAATTATCCAAATTGCACTTGGTGGTTGGCTGGCTGCAAATTACGCCGCTCCACATTGTAGTGGTTTGCCATTGTGTAATTACGCACAACCGTTTTCATTGAGTAGCGTATTTCAATTACCACTTGAGCACAGTAATTATGAGTTTGGTGTGTTATCGCAGCAAGCGCGTATGTCTATTCATTTATTACATCGCATTTGGGCACTCGTTACTTGCATTGTTCTGGCGTTAATTATGTGGAAAATATACAGCCAAGCGTACTCTAAAAAAATTAAAAATTGCGTTGTGAGTGTATTACTTGTTCTGCTTTGCCAAATTAGCTTAGGGCTTATTTTAGTACATTGGCATATTCCGTTGGGAGTTGCACTGGCGCATAACTTGATGGCAG
The DNA here is from genome assembly GCF_015864725.1 of Pseudoalteromonas sp. NSLLW24. Classification (NCBI taxonomy): domain Bacteria; kingdom Pseudomonadati; phylum Pseudomonadota; class Gammaproteobacteria; order Alteromonadales; family Pseudoalteromonadaceae; genus Pseudoalteromonas; species Pseudoalteromonas sp. NSLLW24. Next base: position 22,731 of record NZ_JADYWQ010000019.1, read on the forward strand.
CCATACTGTTATTAAGCATGGTTAGGTTGTGTTATTACCTAAAATCACGCACATAAAGGGGAAATATGATGGCACTTATAATTGATAAAAAAATACTGCTACCCGTTAATACTCAATCGCTAATTTCGCGTACACATAGTTTGCTGCAAGACTACTTAGCAATTAGTAAATTTAAAGTGGTAGCTATGCTGGTGCTAACAGCTTGGGTTGGTTTAGCGCTGGCTCCCGATGTAGGGCGCGGTATGGTCGTACAGTTTATTAGCTTGTTAGGTATAGGGCTACTTTCTGCTGCTGCAGCGGTTATTAATCATGTGGTTGATAGCGAGATAGACTCAAAAATGGCGCGGACTCGTCATCGCCCTGTGGCTAAAGGGCGTTTAAGTAAAACACATGCGCTTAGTTTTGCAGCTGTTATTGGGGTTGCTGGTTTTATTATGCTGATGGTGTGGGCTAATACCTTAACCGCTATATTAACGTTATTTGCATTGGTAGGTTATGCATTTGTTTATACATCATTTTTAAAGCGTGCAACGCCGCAAAATATTGTTATAGGTGGGTTGGCTGGCGCAATGCCTCCATTATTAGGTTGGGTGTCAGAAACAAACCAAATGGCAGCAGCCCCTTGGTTACTCGTAATGATAATATTTACCTGGACCCCACCACACTTTTGGGCGCTGGCTATAGCACGAAAAAGTGATTATGAACGCGCTAAAATCCCTATGTTACCAGTAACCCATGGTATCGATTTTTGTAAAACGTGCGTCGTTGCTTACTCTGTTTTACTCGCTGTTGTTTGCGTATTACCTTATTTAATCGGTATGTCTGGATTAATCTATTTGATAGGTGCATGTGTATTAAATGCCGTGTTTATATATAAGGCGGTCAATTTAAAAATTGCTGGAAATGATGAGACTGCAATGGACTTATTTCGTTTTTCGATTATTCATTTAATGGTACTCTTTGTAATCTTATTTATAGATAAATGGCTCCCTTTATGAAGCAGTTATGGCTTGGATTAATTGTTATTTTAGTTTCGTTTTTATCAGCATGTTCAAATGAAAATAGTCCACCAGATGTAGATGCATTAGTTTACGAAAATGCAAAGCCACTGTCTGATTTTACGCTAAACGATCAGCGCGGCGAATTAGTGACTAAGCAACAATTTTTAGGACAGTGGAATTTAGTATTTTTAGGCTACACAAGCTGCCCAGATATTTGTCCATTAACACTTGCTAAGTTAAATGCTGTTTATAAAAATTTACAAGCAGATTATCCGCTACAAGTTTGGTTTTTATCGGTTGATCCAAAACGCGATACACCAGCTAAACGAAAGCAATATATAGATTACTTTAACCCAGACTTTTTAGCTGTGTCGGGAGAGCATAAACACCTTTTTCCTGTTGTTCGAGAGCTTGGTTTAATTTACGCCATTAGCGATAGTAGTGAATCAGAATATGCTGTTGATCATAGTGCCTCGGTCGCTATGGTTGATCAAAATGGAGCCGTTAGAGCTATTTTTAAACCAGAATTTAAACAAGGTAGTGTGCCATTAATTAATGCGACGACTTTAACGCAAGAGTTTAAAAAAATAGCTGATTACTATAAAAACTAGTTTTTTACTTTTTACCAATTTTAAAGGAGCTTTAGGCTCCTTTTTTTGTATTTTAACGACAGGTTAAATTTAATTAAGCATTTTATGGCAATTTTAATAACTAGGGCTAAGCTTTTGTTATGAATTGAATTGACAGGGAATGCACTTACTAAATGCTAAAACTTCCGAGCGAACTTGCTATTACGCAAGTTGAAACACTACATCAAGACTTACTACACGAACTCAATAGCAACGATGATATCTGTCTTGATATTAACGATGTGATTTCTGCTGATACTGCCTCAATTCAACTTTTATGCGCCTTACAAAAACACCTACTTACTATACAGCACAAAATAATATGGGTAGGCAGTAGCGAGGCCTTAACGCATACAATTAATAAACTTGGCTTAAGCCAATACTTAACAACCGAAAGTAAAAGTTAGGGGTATATATGAAAAGAATTTTAGCGGTTGATGATTCAGCATCGATGCGTCAAATGGTGAGCTTTACATTAAAAACGGCCGGGTTTGATGTAACCGAAGCTAAGGATGGCAGTGAAGCTCTCGCTATTGCCAAGCAACAAGACTTTGATGCCGTGATCTCAGATGTAAACATGCCACTAATGGATGGAATTACATTAATACGAGAGCTGCGTACTTTACCTAGTTATAAATTTACACCACTACTGATGCTTACTACAGAGTCGGGCTTAGAAAAAAAGATAGAGGGTAAAGCTGCTGGTGCAACAGGTTGGATTGTAAAACCATTTAATCCCGATCAGCTACTAGCGGTAATTAAAAAAGTTATTCGCTAAGGAGCGCAGTGTGAGTATAGATTTAAGTCAATTTTTTGAAGTTTTCTTTGAAGAGAGTTTTGAAGGCCTAGATACCATGGAGGCTGAGTTATTAAACTTAGTGCCAGGTGAGGAAGATTTAGAAACTATCAACACTATTTTTAGAGCTGCTCACTCAATAAAAGGAGGCAGTGGCACTTTTGGTTTTAGCTCCGTTGCTGACTTTACTCATGTACTTGAAACACTACTGGATCAAATTCGCCAAGGTGAACGAGAGCTTAGTACCGAGCATGTCAATTTATTACTCAAAGCTGTGGATTGCTTGCGCGCTTTACTTGCTGCACTTCAAGGTGAGCAAGAGCCAGATTTAACCGAGGCAGATTTGTTAAAAGTACAATTTGAACATGTACTTGGAATGAAAAACGAAACACAAGAAAATAAACCTCAAAGCTTTGGCGAGCAAACAAGTAGTAACACCTATCAAATAGACTTTAAACCCCATCATCATTTATTTAAAACAGGAAACGAGCCACTGTATATGATCAGTGAGCTCGAAGAGCTAGGTGAGTTAGAAACCACAGTATTTTACGATGAAGTTCCAGAAATTACAGATTTGAGCAGTGATGAATGCTTTTTACATTGGCGCTTTTTTTTAGATACTAGCCATGATGAAAAAGCCATAAAAGAAGTATTTGAATGGGTAGAAGACGATGCCGACATAAAAATTGAATTATGCGGAGGCTTATTTGGCAATGATGAGCAAATACAACCTAATCAAGGTGAGATATCTAAAGCTGTTGAGCTTGAAACATCCGATTTAATAAAAGTAGCTGAGCTACCTAGTAAGCCAAAGCAACCCGCTGCTAATAAAGATAAAAAACCTGCAAGTACACCAGAGTCTACCTCCATTCGAGTTGGTATTGATAAAGTTGATTCGTTAATAAATATGGTAGGTGAACTTGTTATTACACAAGCGATGCTCAATCAGCTTAGCGAGCAAGAAATCACACCAGCCACAATCACTTTACTACAAGAAGGTCTAGCGCAACTTGCCCATAATACGCGTGATTTACAAGAAAATGTGATGCGCATTCGTATGCTGCCAATAAACTTTGTATTTAGTCGTTTTCCTCGATTAGTGCGAGATATAGCGCAAAAACTAAATAAGCAGGTTGAGCTAAAGTTGATTGGAGAGCAAACCGAGCTTGATAAAACAGTAATGGAAAAAATATCCGATCCTATGGTGCATTTAGTGAGGAACTCACTTGATCATGGATTAGAGACTGTTGAGCAAAGACTGGCGGCAGGTAAAGATCCCGTTGGCACAGTAACCTTAAATGCATTTCATCAGGGTGGAAACATTGTTATTGAAATAATGGATGATGGGCAGGGGTTAAATACAAAAAAAATAAAAGAAAAAGCCATCACTAACGAATTAATCTCAGCTGATAACCATCTCAGTGACGATGAAATAAATGAGCTTATTTTTATGCCCGGCTTTTCGACAGTAGATGAGGTAAGTGACTTATCTGGTCGTGGAGTTGGGATGGATGTAGTTAAGCGAAATATTCAATCATTAAATGGCTCAGTGGAAGTAACCTCAGCGCCCGGTGTTGGTTCTACGTTTACTATTAGATTACCACTTACTCTCGCTATTTTAGATGGGCAATTAGTTAAGGTGGCTCAGCATACTTATATTATCCCGCTCATTTCTATTGTGGAGTCACTGCAAATTGATATTGCTAAAGTGAGTCGAGTGGGTAAAAACCTTGATGTATTGAGACTTCGGGACGAATACATTCCTATTTTAAGGCTCTACGATATTTTTAATCATAAAAATGCCATTGAATCACTCGATAAAACGCTGCTTGTTGTTGTAGAAACAGATAACCAAAAGGTGGGTTTATTAGTTGATGATTTACTGTCTCAACAACAGGTTGTTATTAAAAGTTTAGAGGCTAACTATCATAAAGTTGATGGCGTATCGGGAGCCACTATCTTAGGCGATGGGCGTGTATCGCTGATTGTGGACATTAGCGGCTTAATAAAGCTCTCAGGTTTAAAAAAACCAGGTAGCCAAGAACTAACTATTGAAACGCAAGCCACTTTGGAGGCGTTATGAGCTCAGAGCAAAGCCAGTTAAGTAATCAATTAAATCTTCAGCAACAGCAAGGTGTAAAACAGTTTTTAACTTTTATTATGGCTGATGAAGAATACGGCGTTGATATTTTAACAGTACAAGAAATTCGCAGTTGGGAAGAAATTACAGTACTGCCCAATGCGCCTGAATTTGTAAAAGGCGTTATTAATTTACGTGGAACAATAGTGCCAATTATTGATTTACGGTTGCGCTTTGGATTACCAAGTGTCGACTATGGGCCATTAACGGTGGTTATCGTTGTCAAAATAGAATTTGAACTAGGTAGTAAAATTATAGGTGTTGCTGTTGATGCCGTTTCTGATGTTTACAGTATTGCGGAGCAAGATGCGAAAGCGGTTCCTAGTTTATCTGAGTCGAATAATTGTGAATATGTAGCTGGGTTGGTGAATGTTGGTGAAAAAATGGTAGCGCTAATTGACCTGCAAAAAACAATGAATATTTAGCAAATAGAAACTAAATGAATAATAAACTTAAAGGTGGTGATGAGCATGGGATGGTTTAGTAATCCAAAGCAGTCAAAATCAAGTAATGATTTAATTGTAGACGCATTGAATAAATCATTAGCGGTGATTGAGTTTGAACCTAACGGAAAAATAATTACTGCAAATATGAATTTTCTAAACGCGATGGGCTATCGTCTTGAAGAGGTTCAAGGCCAGCATCACTCTATGTTTGTTGACCCAGATGAAGCTCAGGGCAACGATTATAAGAACTTTTGGCGACGCCTGCGTAATGGCGAGTTTATCTCAGATGAGTTTAAGCGTAATGCAAAAGGTGGAGCTGAGGTATGGATCCAAGCAACTTATAACCCAATTGTTGATGAGCAAGGGCAAGTATTAAAAGTAGTTAAATTTGCCACCGACGTGACCGAGCAAAAGTTAATAGCAGCAGAAGCCTCAGGGCAAATTAGTGCTATAAGTAAATCTCAAGCGGTTATCGAGTTTAATTTAGATGGCACTATTATTGATGCCAATGATAACTTTTTAAATGCACTTGGTTATCAACTTAGCGAGATTAAAGGTCAGCACCATAGGCTTTTTATTGAACCCGAACATGCAAATAGTATCGAATATAAAGAGTTTTGGGCCAAACTAGGTCGCGGTGAATTTGATTCAGGGGAATATTTAAGAATAGGGAAGCAGGGTCAGGAGGTTTGGATTCAAGCATCTTATAACCCAATTTATGATATGAACGGCAAGCCGTTTAAAGTGATTAAATACGCATCTGATATTACTGAACAAAAAGAGCTTGAAAAAGCATCTCGCAAAGCAGCCGATTTAGCAAATGCGCTTAAAGTTTGCCAAGCGAACGTAATGATTGCTGATGAAGACCTTAATATAGTATTTGTGAACGATCGTGTTCAGCAAATGCTAAAAGTCCGCGAAAAAGAATTACAAACTGTATTACCAAGCTTTTCTGTTGATAATTTAATTGGCACCTGTGTTGATGATTTTCATAAGCACCCTAATCATCAGCGCGATTTATTAAAAAATCTCGATAAGCCTCATAAAGCCGAATTACTTTTAGCAGGTGTCACTTTTACCTTGATTGCTTCACCTTGGATTAGCCAAGATGGAAAGCATTTAGGCACCATTGTTGAGTGGGAAGATAGGACCAATGAGGTTGCGCTTGAAAAAGAAATAGCCGAACTTATTAGCGCTGCAGGTAATGGCGAATTAGATACAAGAGTCGCGGAAGAAGGCAAGGAAGGATTCTTTTTACGTTTGGCTCAAGGGCTAAATAGCTTAGTTAAAATAGTTGATGATGCAGTTGCTGACACTGGCAGTATGCTCGATGCGATGGCAAATGGTGATTTATCAAAACGAGTTGAAAAAGAATATAAAGGCTCATTTGATAAACTCAAACGCGATGCTAATGCTACGGCAGATAAGTTAACGGAAGTGATTAATCGCATTAATTCATCGGCAACGCTTGTAGCCAGTGGTGCAGAGGAAATCTCTCAAGGTAATGCTGATTTAAGCCAACGTACAGAAGAGCAAGCCTCGTCACTTGAAGAAACAGCGTCGAGCATGGAAGAGATGACTAGCACCGTTCGCCAAAATGCTGATAACGCAAAAGTGGCAAACGATTTAGCAGAAGAAACATGCGAAAAGGCGATTCAAGGTGGTGAGGTTGTAAATAGAGCAGTTACGAGCATGTCGGCAATTAATGAGTCGAGCAAGAAAATTGCAGATATTATTGGTGTCATTGACGAAATAGCATTTCAAACTAACTTATTAGCGCTTAATGCTGCAGTAGAGGCTGCAAGGGCTGGTGAACAAGGTCGAGGCTTTGCGGTTGTCGCAGGTGAGGTGCGTAATTTAGCACAGCGCTCTGCAGGCGCAGCGAAAGAAATTAAAGAGTTAATAAGAGATAGTGTAGGCAAAGTAGCTGATGGCTCTCAATTAGTTAATGAGTCGGGCGCTACACTTAAAGAGATTGTTGTATCGGTACAAAGAGTGACGCAAATGATTTCTGATATTACAGAGGCATCTGAAGAACAAAGTGCGGGTATTGAACAAGTTAATACCGCCATCTCGCAAATGGACGAAATGACGCAACAAAATGCCGCCTTAGTAGAGCAAGCCTCTGCCGCTGGCGAGTCTATGGCTGAGCAAGCTAATGAGATGCGCCAACTACTCAACTTTTTCTCAATAGGTCAGCAAGAGATGGCGATGATTTCGCCGACTATGCGCACACCTAAATTATCTCATAAGTCGCAAAGCAGTTTTGTAAGTAATAAACCCAGAGGCGATAACTTTGTAGACTCTGCTGATGAATGGGAAGAATTTTAACAACCAATCTTCTTATACACCTCGCTGAATACATAATCACAGCGAGGTATTATTTGGCAGGCTAAATTGAGAGCGAATAATGAAAGAGTTTTTGTGTACCGACCGCGACTTTAAAGAAATTGCCAGTTTAGTTTATAGCGCATGTGGAATTGTATTAGGTGAGCATAAGCGAGAGATGGTTTATTCACGCTTAGCAAGACGTATTAGAGAGCGAAAACTAACTGACTTTAAAGCCTATTTAGAGTATTTAAATAGCCATAAAGATCAGGAGTTTGATGCCTTTATTAATGCAATAACAACTAACTTAACGTCTTTTTTTCGTGAAATACACCACTTTGAATTTATAAAATCTGAGCTTGTACCTGCTCTCTTAAAGGCAAATAAAAATAGTAAGCGAGTAAGAATCTGGTCTGCAGGTTGCTCAACAGGAGAAGAACCCTACAGTTTGGCGATGACTTTAAATAATGCATTTCCGAGCAATTGGGATGTAAAAATACTAGCAACCGATTTAGATTCTAATGTATTGGCAAAAGCACAAAAGGGTATTTACACCGCAGCGAATGTTAACGGCTTAGATGACGTGCAACTTAAGCGTTGGTTTTTAAAAAGTAAAGACGGTGAAAACTATAAAGTTAAAGATAGGCTAAAAGAGTCTATTTCATTCAAGCGTTTAAACTTATTGCAAGATTGGCCAATGAAAGGATCATTTGATCTTATTTTATGTCGTAATGTTGTTATTTACTTTGATAAAGAAACAAAAGATCAGCTTTTTAAACGTTACGCCAATATATTAAATGAACAAGGTTATTTGTTTTTAGGTCACTCAGAAAGTATGGGAAAAGAGCATACGCAATTTAAAAATTTAGGGAAAACTATGTACCAAAAGGGACAAAATGCACGCAGAGTTTAGGCCGGTATTACCTAACTTTGAACATATTAAACGATATTGGGACTCGGGCCGAGGTAGCGTTGTTGCTAAAGTGCTTCCGGGTGAGTTTTATGTTTCTAAAAATAATGAGCTGATCTCTACAGTTCTGGGTTCGTGTATTGCGGCTTGTGTTTACGATGAAGTACTAGGGATTGGGGGCATGAATCACTTTATGTTACCAATTCAAAAGGGAGTAGAACTTAAGAATGCGCATAGTTTAAGTTGTCGGTATGGCAATTGGGCTATGGAGTATCTTATAAACGAAGTTTTAAAAAATGGTGCATCTCGCCGTAACCTAAAAGTAAAACTTTTTGGTGGGGGTAAAATTATTAGTGCGATGACTGATATAGGGCTGGGTAATATTAGTTTTGCAGCGGCGTATATTAAAGAAGAGGCATTAAACCTAGTTGCCCACGATATGGGTGGACCATGGCCACGAAAAATATTTTTTCATCCGAACACCGGTAAAGTTCATATGAAAAAACTTAAAAACCTACATAATAATACGATTGAAAAACGCGAAGTCCGTTACTTACAAAACCTTAAAAAGCAAGAAGTAGTAACTGATATAGAGCTGTTTTAGGAGTATGCATGATTAAAGTATTAATAATTGACGACTCCCCCTTAATTAGGCGTTTACTCACTGAAATATTACAGCAAGCTAAAGATATTACGGTAGTGGGGAGCGCTGAGGATCCCTACGAAGCTCGCGAAATGATAAAAAAGTTAAATCCTGATGTATTAACGCTCGACGTAGAAATGCCAAAAATGGATGGCATTAGTTTTTTAAAAAACTTAATGCGATTAAGACCAATGCCAGTAGTGATGATTTCAACACTGACCCAAAAAGGCTCTCCTATTACACTCGAGGCACTCGAATTAGGGGCTGTTGATTTTATAGCTAAGCCTACTAATAACGTAAGAGAGCAATTGAGCCAATATGCATCACTTGTTCAACAAAAGGTGCGAATAGCTGCTGGAGCAAGAGTAAGAAGCTATAAAAAAACGGTCGTCACAAATGAGCCTATTAATACCCATTCTCAATTTTTACTTAATAAAGTAATTGCGATAGGTGCTTCCACGGGGGGTACTGAGGCTATCAAAGAAGTACTTATTAAAATGCCACAAAATTGCCCGCCCATTGTAATTACTCAGCATATTCCTCCTGTGTTTAGCGCCTCATTTGCTGAGCGAATGAATCGTACATGCACGATAAATGTGAAAGAGGCTGAACATGGCGATAAGCTTAGCACTGGCTGGGCTTATATAGCACCAGGTGGTTTTCATTTAAGTATTAAAAAGCGAGGTGTTAGCTTGTATTGCCAGCTTGATGATGGCGAGCCGGTCAACAGACATAAACCTGCGGTAGATGTGCTGTTTAACTCATTAGTTGAGACAGGAGCTAAAAACGTAGTTGCAGCCATACTAACAGGGATGGGGAGTGATGGCGCAAAAGGGTTACTTGCACTAAAACAAAACGGTGCGTATACCTTGGCTCAAGATGAGTACTCATCGGTGGTATGGGGTATGCCTAAGGCTGCCGCTGAGTTAAATGCAGCAGACGAGATAGTTGCGCTGGATAAAATAACCCAGCGACTATTACATCAGGCAGTTAAGGTTTAGGCGCTTCAATTACCCAAGGCTGCGAAAACCAAAAATAATCATCAGGGCTAGAAATAGAAGGGGCCGTACAATTAAAACGAGAGCGTCCTTTATTAAGCACCTTTGGTGAGGTTATTTCGACTGTATTTTTATTTACCCATTTTAAATCTGCTTGGCCTACGCTTGATACGTAACAGGCAAATTGGCTTTTATGAAAGTCACCCATTTTAAATTCAATTGTGAGCGTGGGTGGATTTTGTTGTGTAACGCTATCTTGATAAGTTAAATTGGTGATATTAAACGCGCGTGAGTTAAGCTTAGTAATAAGAGTTTCTAGTTTGCTGTAAAAGCCTGATGCAGGAAAACGTGGTAAGCGGCTAAAATTAGAGTCTTTATTTACAGCGCCGGAGTGCTGACCAATACCCACAAAACCAAGCTCTGTCACAAGTGCTTGCAGCTCGTTATTAAACTCACCATACGGGTATGCTAAGTATTTATAGTCGTGGCCTATTTCTTCTTTTATACGCTTTTGAGAGCTAATAATATCTTGCTTAATACGTGATTGCCATTGTGCATCGGTTTCGTTTTCAAGCTTAAGGTGTAAGTAATCATGTTGTCCGCTATGATTGGCTATTAATGCCCCTTTTTTAGATAATTCTTTGAGCTTATCCCACCCCATTACGTAGCTCATGCCCTCGTCTATTAATTTAGGATTTACAAAGATAGTGTACGGGTAGCCAAACTTTTCTAAAATAGGCGCGGCTTGTTCATAGTTATTGTTATAACCATCATCAAAGGTGATGGCGACAGTTTTATCAGGTAAGGTTTCACCTTGCTGAAGTGCGTTTATTAAGTCATTAAGAGGAATAACGTTAAAGTTGTGCTCTTTTAAATAGCTCAAATGTTTAGTGAATGTATTGGCGCTAACGCTTGTTACAGCGGGTAGGGTTTCACTAACATGATGATACTGTAAAATAACGGCTGCTTGAGCCCGCACAGATACACTAATGAGGATAAATAATACTAAATGAAACAATTTCTTATACATAATAAGGCACACCATAAAAGCTTGCTGTTGTTAGCGGGTCCGATGATACTATCAAATATCACAGTGCCGTTGTTAGGAATTGTTGATACTGCTGTAATTGGGCACTTAGGAAGCGCTCATTACCTAGCGGGTATTGCCCTTGGCTCTGCAGTTATATCTATTTTATTTTGGCTTGCTGGTTTTTTAAGAATGAGCACCACGGGACTCGTGGCACAAGCATACGGAAAAAACGATTTAACCCAACTTGCCGCTTTACTTAAACGAAGCCTATTGCTTGCAAGCGCAGTGGCCGTGCTATTAATTGTGTTATCCCCATTAATAAAGCACGCTATAGCTTACCTCTCCGCCGCCAATAGCGACGTACTTACCCAAGCGTATCAGTATTTTAGCATTCGTATTTTTAGTGCTCCAGCAGCATTATGTAATTTAGTGTTACTGGGGTGGATGCTTGGTGTGCATTATGGTCGAGGTCCATTTTATTTATTACTCGTCACTAATATCGTTAATATAGTACTCGATATTTATTTTGTTGTTTATTTAGATTGGGCAGTTGCAGGCGCTGCGTGGGCTTCACTTATTGCTGATTATACGGCTTTAGTATTTGCACTGTTTTTAGTGGTTAAACTAGCTAAAAAACAAGACATTGATCTAAATGTACCGAATTGGTTGAGTATTAGCAAAATGGCTGAATTATTGAGTTTGAATAGAGATATATTTATTCGCTCTTTAATACTGCAATTATGCTTTAGTTTTATGACGTTTTACGCAGCGCGTATAGGCGAAACCACATTAGCTGCTAATGCTGTTTTACTTAACTTTCTAATGTTGGTGAGTTTTGCTCTTGATGGCGTTGCTTACGCGTCTGAGGCAAAAGTAGGGCAAGCTAAAGGCCAAGGAAGCGTTAAAAATATAGAGCTTTGGGTTAAAATAAGTGTATTTTGGGGCATGCTTTTTGGCGTCTTATATAGCGCTTTTTTTGCATTATTTGGCAGCGGTATAATCAAGCTTTTAACCAATGTGCCAGAGGTTATTCAAGAGGCAACACACTATTTACCATGGCTAATAGTGTTGCCTATTTTGGCCATGAGTTGCTTTTTGTTTGATGGTGTTTTTGTAGGGCTTACGCGAGCAAAGAACATGCGTAACAGTATGATACTTTCAGCAGGAGTTGGCTTTTTTGGTGTGTTTTGGGTGTTTATAGACTTGCAAAATAACGGGTTATGGCTGGCTATGAGCTGTTTTATGTTAATGCGCGGGGTTACATTAATAATTAAATATCACCACTTAAAAATAAATAATCAGCTATTAGATTAAACTAAATAAATGGTTTATTTCCAGAGATCGGGGTCGTGGTGTTTAGGGCCCATATCTTTTAAAACTTGTGAAAAACGATTAGCAAAAATACCGCAGTAGCCCCAACCGGCAAAAAATAATGCGGGGAGTAAAATTATAACGCCAATTATTTGTAAGCTGTAGTGAGTGTAATACCCAATAGATATGAATATCACGGCTAGCACAAACAGTGCTAAGCCGCGAAAAAAGCGCTTTAAGCTCAGCTTAGGGTTGCTCCCTAAGCGATAAATAAGCTGCTTTAGCATTTAGAAGGCCTAATAGTAAGAGTGATCGCCCGCTTCGTGCTCTGTTATATCAGCAACACCGGTGATTTCTTCAAACTTAGCTATCATTTCTTTTTCAATGCCTTCTTTTAGCGTTACATCGATCATAGAACAACCGTTACAACCACCACCAAACTGAAGTATAGCTATACCTGCAGCTGTAATTTCAACAAGGCTTACTTGACCACCGTGGTTAGCAAGTTGTGGATTTACTTCGGTTTCTAGCATGTGCTGTACACGTTCGTTTAACGATGCATCGTTACCTATTTTACGCGCCTTTGCATTTGGTGCTTTTAGCGTTAACTGAGTACCCATTTTGTCGGTAACAAAATCGATTTCAGCTTCTTCTAAAAATGGAGCACTTTCTGCATCTACAACGGCATCAAAACCGTTAAAGTTTAGGCGAATATCGCTCGCTTCTACAGCGTCTTCTGGACAATAAGACACACCACATTCCGCTTGTGATGAACCAGGGTTTACAACAAACACACGAATATTGGTTTGTTGTGATTGATCTGCTAATAGTTTAGCAAAATGCGCTTGCGCTGTTTCGGAAATAGAAATCATAAAACCATCTATACTTGACTAAATTACTCGGATACTGCGTATCATACTCCGCTCATCGTGTTGCGGCTAGTGTTGAGCGTAAAAAGTTGGCATCTATTTTAAGCAATGGTAGCGTGCAAACAACGAACATTTTTTGAGTGATTTATATGCGTTTGGTATTAACATTAATGGTGGTGTTGCTTAGCTTTTCAAGTGTAGCTAAGCCACTTTCGTATTATTTTGAACAAGATGTAAAATTTGACCCTTCAATTCCTACTCCTGAGCAAGTACTCGGTTACGAAGTAGGAGAGTGGCACGTGAGACACGATCAGCTCGTACGTTATATGGAAATACTTGCTGATAAAAGCGACCGTATAAATTTTGAGGTGATTGGCCGCACGCATGAACAACGTCCGTTAGTAATGCTAACAATTACTGCTGCTGATAAGTTATCAAGCATAGAGCAGACACGCCAAGCTCACTTAGCACGCTTAAGTAATAACAGTGGTAAAGCACAAGATGACCCTGCCGTTGTATGGATGGGGTACAGTGTTCATGGTAATGAGTCATCAGGTAGTAACTCATCTTTGCTGGTGGCATATTACTTAGCTGCTGCACAAGGTACTGAAATAGATGAGCTATTAAATAACACGGTTATTTTACTCGATCCTTCACTTAACCCAGATGGCTTAGCGCGTTTTGCTAATTGGGCCAACAGTAATCGAGGCATGAACTTATCAAGTGACCCTAAAACCCGTGAACATGTTGAAAACTGGCCAAGTAGTCGTACCAATCATTACTGGTTTGATTTAAATCGTGACTGGTTATTACTACAGCATCCTGAATCGCGTGCGCGTATTGCCAAATTTCATCAGTGGAAACCAAATATTTTAACTGACTTTCATGAGATGGGTCCAAACAGCAGTTACTTTTTTCAACCAGGTATTCCAAGTCGTAAGCACCCTATAACACCTGATGAAAATGTTACCTTAACAAAGGCAATTGCTAACTATCATGCAAAAACCTTAGATGAAAACAATGCACTTTATTTTACAGAAGAAAGCTTTGACGATTTTTACTATGGAAAAGGCTCAACTTACCCAGATGTAAATGGCGGCATAGGCATTTTATTTGAACAAGCAAGTTCTCGCGGACATATTCAAGAAACTATAAATGGACCTTTGAGCTTTCCTTTCACTATTAAAAATCAACTGTTAACGAGTTTATCTACCTTTAAGGCAGCAGTTGATAACCGCCAAGCGTTATTGGATTACCAAGCTAAATTTTATAATCAGGCTACTGATTTAGCCAGCGATGAAAGCTTTGAAGGTTATGTTGTTGAAGGTGCAAGCGACAACACCCGTATTAAGCACTTTTTAGAATTGTTAAAGCAGCATCAAATTAACGCTTACCCACTTACTAAATCATTAAAAGCAGATGGTAAGAATTTCAGTACACATAGCTATTTTGTACCATTAGCACAACCACAATATCGTTTGGTAAAAGCGATTTTTAGTGAGCAAAAAAACTTTGCTGATAATACTTTTTACGATGTATCTGGCTGGACATTAGCGCATGCGTTTAATTTGCCATTTTCTAAAGTTAAAAGTAGTTGGGGATTAAAGGTTGCTGATAAAGCATGGGAAAAAGTAGCAACCCCATCATTTTCTTCACTCACCGAAGGTTACGCATTTGGTTTTTCGTGGGATGATTATTTAGCACCTAAAATGTTAAATAGCTTATTACAGCAAGGTATAAAAGCACGTGTAGCGCTAAAAGCATTAACGGCTAAATCAACATCAGGAGAAATTAATTTTAAACCTGGAAGTATTATTATACCGGCTGGACTACAAACAAATACAGATTGGATTACCTTGCTAAATAAAGCACAAAATGAGTTTGGTATTGCAATCAAACCGATTACATCAGGTTTAACAAGTAAAGGAGCCGATTTAGGGTCGCGATCAATGGCGGTTGTTAGTGCTCCAAAAGTACTGCTTATTGGCGGGCAAGGCGCAAGCCAGTACGAAGTCGGCGAAGTGTGGTATTACCTAGATCGCTTTGTAGGTGTTGCACCAACAATTGTTGAAATGAACCGCTTTAGTTCACTCGAGTTAAGTGACTACAGTCATATTGTGCTTGCTCATGGCAATTACAATAGCCTATCTGATGCCGACAAAGTTGCTATTAAAAGCTGGGTAAGAAAAGGCGGCGTTATTTGGGGTCACAAAGGCGGCGCTAAATTTTTAGCTGATCAGCAATTACTCAAAGCAAGCTATCTATCACGACAAGATGTAGCAAGTGCATTTAAAACGACAGATTTAAGTTATGGCGATAAAGATCATTTAGCAGGACGTCAACGCATTGCAGGTGCTATTTTTAATACTAATGTAGATTTAACTCATCCGCTTACATTTTCACTTAAGCGTAATACATTGCCCGTATTCAAAAACAGTACTTGGTTGCTAGAAGCTTCCAATGCTCCGTTCGTAAATATACTTACCTACACTAAAAATCCATTATTGGCAGGCTTTACCGATGCCGTTAATGTTGAGCAAGTTGCTGGCGGCGCAGGCTTAATTGCTCACTCATACGGACGAGGTACAGTAATAGGCATGACCGATGACCCTGTATTTAGAGGCTACTGGTATGGGACTAGTCGACTACTAAGCAACGCTTTATTTTTTGGCCATACGTTTCGTGCAAATGGCGAATAATACTAATTCGCTTAAATTAAGTGATCTATTTTGAGGATGGAAAAACGTGTTGATAGCTAGGCAAAAAATTCGCTATTTAGTTGTTCTCGGCAATTGCTCCTGCATTGCTCTACCTTCTGCATCCATGCAGTCGTAAATGAGAATTTTTTAACACAGGTAGCGACACGTTTAGCCCCGTAAAATGATTAAGTATTATTGCGGATTGGTATAATACTTTTTAATAATTAAATAGGCGTTAAGCAAGTTGTAAAAGCCCACACTTGTTTAGCGCCTGCTTGTTTTAGTGCACTAGTAGCTGCGTTTAATGTTGCCCCTGTCGTCATCACATCATCAACAATAGCGACTGTTTTACCGCCCATATCCTCTGTACAAATAAAGGCATTTTTTAAGTTTTTAATACGCTTTGCTTTAGATAGCTCCGACTGGGCTTGTGTTTTTTTATCGCGAATAAGTACGTTACTCACTGATGCGTAATTAGCTAAACATGGTTGCCAAACTTGGCTTACCTGATTAAACCCGCGAGTAATGAATCGGCTTTTATGAAGAGGTAAAATAATAAAGGTATCTGGCAAAGTAGGGCTTTGCTCAAAAAACTGCGTTAATTGTTTTTGTATAACTTGCTGCAATGCCTTTTTATAATGAATTTGATTATTAAATTTTAGCCTTTTAAGCCAATGTTCAAAGGGAGGTTGATAAAAAGCACAGGCAAATAATTTATCAAACTCGCAATTAGGAAACATCTCAACAATATCGGGTCGATGCAGTAAATTCTTATGCTTACTAAAATCAAACAATGGTAAATCTTCAAGGCAATAATCACAAAGCCCTAAAGAGGTCGTAATCGTATTTTGACATTGCACGCAATAAGAGGGAAATAACCAATTTAAAACGGCTTGTTTCACTGACTCTCTCCTTGCATTGCAATCGCCTTTTTAAACGTTATGATGAGCCTAAGTTTGGTAAAGGTTAGGCAAATATGCAAAATGAGTTAGTGTTATTACATGGTTGGGGAATGAATCAGGGCGTATGGCAGTTAGTACAGCCAGAACTTGAGTTTTTATATTCAGGAAGTGTACGTAGCCTTGACCTACCTGGGTTTGGTAATAGCCATGTTTGCCCAAGCCCTTATACTTTGCATGATGCAGCAGAAACTTTAAGTAAGCAGTTAAAGCCGAAGACCATTTTAATGGGGTGGTCGTTAGGTGGATTATTTGCACTTTATATTGCTAAGCATTGGCCTGAAAAAGTATCAAAAGTTATTTTAATTGCATCGACTCCTTTTTTTGCGGAGGCAGATAATTGGCCCGGAATAAAAGCGAATGTATTGGCGCAGTTTAAAGAGCAGTTAGTTAATCATCGAGAAAAAACAATAGAGCGCTTCTTAGCTATTCAAGCGATGGGTAGCGAGTCGGCGCGTGATGATATAAAGCTGCTTAAACAATTACTAAATCAGTACAGCGCACCACAAAGCGACGCCCTGAGTGCTGGTTTAGATATTTTACAAAACGACGATTTACGTGATTTATTTGCTCATTGCCCAGTACCTATCAAAGGAGTATTTGGCCGACTTGATGCCTTAGTGCCTTATAAAGCAATTAGTGAAATGTCAGTACTAAATACTGAGTTTGAATATGAGGTGCTAGATAAAGCGTCGCACGCGCCATTTATTTCTCATAAAAGTGAGTTTTTATCTGTCGTTAAATCAATGCTTTAAAATAGAGCTAAGAATAGCGCTGTTTAAAGCTTTATTTTGAGCAGAACCTGAGCGATAATTAAACAATGTTTATTTGGTGGAGGTTTTAATATGCCAATCGGATCTGTATTTAATAGTGGTGTAGAAGGGTTTAATCGAGCTAGCCAAGGTATTGAAAAAGCCAGTGCTGAGATTAACCGTGCCAGTATAGAACAGCAAGATGACGCGCAATTAGCGCAGCAACGTCAGCTTACAGCAGCACGCCCTGAAGAAGCTATTACTGCACCTGTAGCACAGCCTGCTCGTGTTGATGAAGCACTTGTTAACTTAAAAGTTGAAGAGTTTAATGCCAAGGCAAATACGCAATCAATTCAAACGGCCGATGATGTACTTGGCACGTTAATCGATATTAAAGTTTAGTATTATGAATATTGTCACGCCATTTCCTTCTATCAATATAAACACTGCAAATGTTTATACGGAAACTGCACGGCGTGACAACCAACTACGCGAAGTTATTCCTGCTCCCGCATCTAGTAGCGCAAGCAATACAGAAACCAAAGCGCAAAGTGATTCTGAAAAAGCAAAATTACCAGGCAGTAGCGATGGTGCGACGTATAACGCAACGGGGAAAATAGCAGACGAAAAGTCAGTTCAGCAGCGCGATGGAAACTCAGAAAACCCTGAGGGCTCTGAGGAAGACAGTGAAGCAATTGAGAAAAAAGAATCTGAGCAAGAAGAGCTGCAATTAGAACAAGAACAACAACAAATTACAGAGCTAAAAGCACGAGATACTGAAGTACGAATACACGAGCAAGCGCACGCTTCTGTAGGTGGGCAACATGCTGGCTCGCCAAGCTATGAGTATCAACGTGGCCCAGATGGTACTAACTACGCAGTTGGCGGAGAAGTACAAATAGATGTGTCAGAAATTCCGGGTGACCCGCAAGCGACTATAGACAAAATGCAAACGGTACGAGCTGCCGCATTAGCGCCTGCAGAGCCTTCGGGAGCTGATCGCTCTATTGCCGCAGATGCTACGCAAAAGCTAGCAGCGGCTCAAGCTGAGCTTGCACAACCTGAAAAAGAAGACGACGAAGACGCAAAAAGTAAACTTGAAGCGTCATTCTCTAGCGATGAAAGCAGCGATACAAAAACAGCTAAAAGTGACGAGCAAACACGTGATGCCGATGTTGAGGCACGGGCGGGGCGTATTGCTAACTTTTATCAAATGGCTACATCGCCAGCGAGCCGAAGTAGTTTTTCAGCGTTAAGTTAATAATTTAGTAAAACGTAACCACAAAAAAACCGCTTACACGGTTTTTTTCGTTTTAGCTTAGCTGTACAAGTATTATTTTTTCACTTTAGCATTAGCGAACGCATCGGCAAATGCATTACCCATTAACGCATTGCCATTGTCACGTTTAGGCTTTGCAGCGCGAGGTTGCGAATTATTAGCACGTGTTTGTGGCTTTTGCGTAGGTGGCGCTGCTGACTTATTACTTGTGTCAATGTCGTCATCTAAGCGCATAGTAAAGCTTATACGTTTACGTGCAGCGTCTACTTCAACAACTTTAACCTTTACAATATCACCAGCTTTAACAACTTCACGCGGATCTGATATAAATTTATTCGTGATTGCTGAAATATGCACTAAACCATCTTGGTGAACACCTACATCAACAAACGCACCAAAATTAGCAACGTTTGAAACCACGCCTTCTAAAATCATACCTGGTTTTAGGTCACTAATTTTTTCAACACCGGCTTTAAACTCAGCTGTTTTAAATTCAGGGCGAGGATCTCGACCTGGTTTATCAAGCTCAGTAATAATGTCGGTAACGGTTGGTAAGCCAAATTTTTCGTCAGTGTAATCGTTAGCAGCAAGTTTAGTTAAAAAGTCGCTGTTACCAATTAGGTTACTGACATCGACGCTATTGCGTTCACAAATACGTTTAACAACAGGATAAGCTTCAGGGTGAACTGATGAGTTATCTAGAGGATCGCTACCATTGTTAATACGTAAAAAACCAGCCGCTTGTTCAAATGCTTTTGGCCCTAAACGCTCAACCTTTTTAAGCTCACTACGTTTAGTAAATGTGCCGTTAGCATCGCGATAATTAACGATATTTTGCGCTAATGTTTTGTTCAAACCAGATACGCGTGTAAGTAGTGGAACCGATGCCATGTTTAAATCTACGCCTACTGAGTTTACACAGTCTTCAACAACTGAAATAAGGCTTTGGCCTAATTGGCTTTGCGATACATCGTGTTGGTATTGGCCAACACCAATTGATTTTGGCTCAATTTTAACAAGTTCAGCAAGAGGATCTTGAAGGCGGCGCGCAATAGAGACAGCCCCTCGTATAGAAACATCTAAATCTGGGAATTCATTAGCTGCAAATTCAGAAGCTGAGTAAACCGATGCACCCGCTTCGCTAACCATAATTTTACTAAGCTTAAGTTCGCTGTTTGCTTTTATAAGCTCAGCAACCAACTTATCTGATTCGCGTGATGCAGTACCGTTACCAATCGCAATTAGCTCAACTTTATGCTGACGACAAAGTTGCTCTAACGTACGCACTGATTTATCCCAATGATTTTGTGGTGCATGAGGGAAAATAGTTTGTGTAGCTAGTAATTTACCTGTGCTATCAACAACGGCAATCTTACAGCCAGTACGAAGGCCTGGATCAAGACCTAAAGTAGTACGAGGGCCTGCAGGTGCTGCCATTAATAAATCTTTTAAGTTTTTAGCAAATACGTCGATTGCACCAGCTTCTGCTTTTTCGCGCATTGCTGCAAAAAATTCATTCTCTAGGTGTAATCCTAACTTAATTTTCCACGCCCATTGCACAACGTTTAATAACCAAGGACTTGCCACTTTATATTTAATATCTAAACGGTAATGGTCAGCAATCATGTTGGCACATAGTTGCGCTGAATTTTCAGCGCTAGGCTCTGGATTAACATTTAACTGAAGTACACCTTCATTTCGGGCTCTAAGCATAGCAAGCGCACGGTGAGAAGGTACTTTTTTGAGAAGTTCTTGATGCTCAAAGTAGTCACGGTATTTTGCACCCGCTTGCTCTTGGCCTTTAATTACAGTGCTTTCAATTGCGCCGTTTTGGCTTATGTGGCTTCTAAATTTAGCAAGTAATTTTGCGTCTTCAGCAAAGCGCTCCATCAAGATAAATTTAGCGCCTTCGAGTACCGCTTTTGTATCTGCGAAACCTTTTTCAGCATTTACAAACTGCTCTGCTTGTTGCTCTGGGTCAAGGTTAGCATCTTTAAATAGTGCATCTGCAAGTGGTTCTAAACCAGCTTCAATTGCTATTTGGCCTTTAGTACGGCGCTTAGCTTTATAAGGTAGGTATAAATCTTCAAGTTCAGTTTTACTTTGTGCATTAGTTATATCGGCACTTAGCTCTGGCGTTAATTTATTTTGCGATTCGATGGTCGATAAAATAAAACTACGGCGCTCTTCTAGTTCACGTAAATACGATAAACGCTGCTCTAAAAGGCGTAATTGGGTGTCGTCTAGGCCGCCGGTAACTTCTTTTCTGTAGCGGGCAATAAAAGGAACAGTTGCGCCTTCATCAAGTAATTTTGTAGCTGCAACAACCTGTTGCTGCTGTGCGTTTAACTCACCGGCTAAACGTGCAGAGATATCGCTCATGCAAAAACCTTTTTATACAATAAAATAAGACCAGAAGCGTGTTACTGGCGCCGTTAATTGCTTGAATAATATCACAGGAGGTAGTAATAAAAAGCTCTTAAAGCAAGCTATTTCACTTGCTTTAAGATGGTTGGGAGGGGAGTAAATCAATTCAACTAAAAGAGCGCCCTAGTGAGGATGCTCAATGTTTTCTAATACTTCACTGAAAGAGTGAGCAATAGGGCTAATATGTAGTGGAATATGTAATGTTTTAGCTATTTGGCGAGCTGAAATTAAACCACAAATTTCGCTACTTGCTGTTGTTACTAATAAAAACATTACACCTTGATGCTCCATTGTTTGCAGCGCATCACCAATACATGCATAGCTTAAACTTTGCATGCTTACACCTGTAAGTCGGCTAATTGGCGTCATAATATCGCGCAAGCTTACTTCACTTCGTGGGGTATTTAAACGCTCTGCAATAATAGTAATTTTAGAGCTTTGTAAATCGGCGCTAGAAACAAGACCAATCAATTTTTGGTTCTCGTCGGTTACTAAAACAAAATCAGATTGTTGCGAGCTAACTTGTTTAAGTGCATCTGTAATCGTTGTTGTATGCTCTGCACGAATGGGCGTTTTTTGAGTAAAGTTATTTACCATTTTTAGCGCTGGAGATGATAAATCAATCAATGGTTGGTCATCTGCAAATGTGCTTGCAATAACGCCGTGAGAAACATTTTGAGTACGTAATTCTTTAAAGTTAGACATAGTAGTCACCTTAGTAGTTATAAAATTTAATTAAGTTGTAAAATAATGAATTAAATTAAATAGCTAGGTGGTCCGCGTTGGTACGCAGTGCTAAAAGGTCTGTTTAGGTTGGTGCTCTTATAAAAAGAATCTACGACATTAGGAAGTGGTTGAGGCGACCTAAAGGTAATAGTATTAACGTGAGAGTCTACGTCAAAATCGAGGTTTGCTTGGTCAGGAATGTCACAAGCAATAAAGTGATTAGATAGTTTAGCGTTATCAAGGTTTACTTCAGTGTTACTGGCATGCAGCGTCAAACTTACACTCATTAAAAGTGCAAACAATACGGCATTATTTAATATGCGCTGTACTATGTTTGACATAACCACGACCTTAATTAACTGCTTTCAAATTAAACAAATCAACTTGAATAATTCAGTTATAGCTTATTGGTTTAATTTACACAATCAAAAGTTAACATGATCTGAATCAAAACTTTTTATTTCTTTTTTTGGTAATCGATACTGTTTACATACCACTGTTTTTTACCCTGAGGAGTAGGTACCTCAAAATCGTCATCTACTTGTTTTTTAATCAGCGCCCGCGCCATAGGTGAGTCTATCGATATGTAATCTTTTCGGTCGTAAATTTCATCAGGTCCGACAATTCTGAATTTTTTAGTTTCACCTTCTTCGTTTTCAATTTCGACCCATGCACCAAAAAACACTTTTCCATCTTGAACGGGAGAGTAGTCGATGATTTTTAAATCAGGTATGCGTTTGCGTAAATAGCGTACACGACGGTCAATTTGGCGTAGCAAACGCTTGTTGTACTGATAGTCTGCGTTCTCAGAGCGATCTCCGAGGCTGGCTGCCCAGCTAACTATTTTTGTTACTTCTGGGCGTTTAACGTTCCATAGTTGGTCGTGTTCTTGTTGTAATTGTAAGTAACCTTCACGGGTAACTAAATTTGTTTTCATGGTGAATTCTTTATTAGCTCTAATGGTGTGCACGTTATTAAATTTGCCAAAACTTGTCGAGCGTAAAATGTAATAAAGTACGAGTAAGTAAGCTTTGAAATGTTCAGTAACAATCTAAGCAAGTAATTAGTTTTTGATTATTAAGTTTTTCATTTATATTAACTAGTAATTGGATATAAAAATAAGAAAGAGATTATGGGACACGAAACCACAAAAGTATTAGTTGTTGATGACGATATGCGCTTA
Source organism: Pseudoalteromonas sp. NSLLW24 (assembly GCF_015864725.1). Classification (NCBI taxonomy): domain Bacteria; kingdom Pseudomonadati; phylum Pseudomonadota; class Gammaproteobacteria; order Alteromonadales; family Pseudoalteromonadaceae; genus Pseudoalteromonas; species Pseudoalteromonas sp. NSLLW24. The sequence goes on from NZ_JADYWQ010000019.1 coordinate 45,857, forward strand.
CGCAGTTTGCTTGAACGTTATTTAGTAGAGCAAGGCTTTATTGTTAGAACCGCAGGAAACTCGGAGCAAATGGATAGACTCCTAGAGCGAGAAAACTTTCACTTAATGGTTCTCGATTTAATGCTCCCAGGCGAGGATGGCTTATCTATTTGTCGCCGTCTACGCCAAAAAGAAAATGAAATTCCTATTGTTATGCTTACTGCAAAGGGCGACGAAGTAGATCGCATTATTGGCCTTGAACTTGGCGCTGACGATTACATTCCAAAACCATTTAATCCACGAGAGCTACTTGCTCGCATAAAAGCCATTTTACGTCGCCGAGCAAAAGAAGTGCCAGGCGCACCTGCTGCTGAAGAAAACTTAATCGCTTTTGGTAAATTTACGCTTAATTTGGCAACGCGCGAAATGAGTGAAGGGGATAAAACAATATCGCTTACCAGTGGTGAGTTTGCAGTGCTTAAAGCGCTTGTTTCGCATCCACGTGAGCCACTTAGCCGCGATAAGCTAATGAACTTAGCGCGTGGCCGCGATTACAGTGCGCTTGAGCGAAGCATTGATGTGCAAGTGTCGAGACTTCGCCGCATGATTGAAGTAGATGCTGCCAATCCGCGATATATTCAAACCGTTTGGGGTTTGGGGTATGTGTTTGTTCCCGACGGTGAAAAGTAATATTTATGGGCATGTTTCCGCGCAGTGCTTTTGGACAAACTGTTTTTTTAGTGGCGGCTCTGCTGCTCATAAATCAAATAGTGTCTTATGTTACGGTTAGTTTTTATGTTGTAAAACCAACCATTGAGCAAGTTAACTTGATGCTTGCTAAGCAAATTAAAACAGTATTTATTGACTGGGAAGATGGCGTTGAAATAAACGACGAAGTATCTGCAAAGTTTTTTGAAATTACCGGTATTGAAGTCATGACTCAGCGAGAAGCGATGCGTCAAGGGCTTGGGCAAAGCCGCGAATATTCTATGCTATCGCGTAGCATGACTGAGCAACTTGGTGGTTATTCTCGTGTACGTATTAGCCAAACTGATCCGTTGATTTATTGGGTTGAAGCACCGCAAGCGCCAGGTTATTGGGTCAAAGTACCGCTTAAAGGCTTTAAAGAGAACAACTTAGAGTTTTTAACTTTTTACTTATCAAGTATTGGCTTTTTAAGTGTGCTGGGTGGGTGGTTGTTTGCAAGGCACCTTAATAGACCATTAAAAGCACTGCAACAAGCTGCAGTGAAAGTGGGTAAAGGCGACTTTTCTACCAAGTTAGAAGAACAAGGCTCAACAGAAGTAATAGAAGTAACGCGCGCGTTTAACCAAATGTCGCGCGGAATTGCTGCACTTGAAAACGACCGCCGTTTACTAATGGCCGGTGTATCTCATGATTTACGTACGCCGCTTACGCGTATCCGTTTAGCCACCGAAATGATGGTTGATGAAGATGATTATCTTCGTGAAGGTATTATTTACGATATAGAAGACATGAACGGGATTATTGATCAGTTTATTGAGTATCTACGCCACCATAAACGTGAAGAACTAAGTTGCGAAGATATCAATGCTTTAGTTGCCGAGGTTGTCAATTCTGAGCTTCAGCATCAACGTACTATTACGTTTAAAAGTAATCCAAATATAGGCAATATACCGTTAAGCTCTGTGGCTATTAAACGTGTAATTACCAACATGATTGGTAATGCGCTGCGTTATTCTGAGGGCGATATTGAAGTACTTAGCTACTTTAATTCAAACAAAAAGTATGTAGTTATCGCTGTAAACGATAGTGGCCCCGGCATTCCTGAAAACGAATTAGAGTCTGTATTTGAGCCCTTCAAACAAGGCGATGCTGCACGAGGCAGTGAAGGCAGTGGTTTAGGCCTTGCTATTATTAAACGCATTGTTGATATGCACGACGGTAAAGTAAAACTAGAAAACCGTCCAGAAGGCGGTTTAAGTGCACAAGTATATTTGCCAATAAAAGTATTAACCCCTGCATAGTAAATGCAGGGGTTTTATTATATTAAAGTGCTTTAAAACGAATAGCTGTGCCGCCACTGGTGGCCAGCTCAAGCGTTAGTTTATCGTCTGTAGTTACAATACGTTTTTCGATAGTTATATCGTACGGATTATTTTTCCACTCTGCGTTTTTACCATCTTTATAAATTTGCGCTTCGAACTTTTTGCCTTGCTCTAAAAAGTCGAGTTTTACCTCAATAGTTCGGGCTTTTTCGTCAGTAACAGCACCTAAGTACCAATCGTTTCCTGAGTATTTAGTGCTTTTACGCTCTTTACGAGCGAATACAATAAAGTCGCCTACTTCACCATCAAGAGCAATGCTTTGCTGCCAATCTGTTGGTACGTCTTGAATGAATTGAAACGCATCGGGCTTAGCTAAGTAGTTTTTAGGTAAGTCGGCAGCCATTTGAATTGGACTATACAAAACAACGTAAAGTGCGAGTTGTTTGGCGAGAGTGGTTTGTGGGCGGTTTGTATTGCCTCCTAAACCATTAAAGCTCATATCAAAAATACCTGGCGTAAAATCCATCGGCCCAGATAGCATGCGGGTAAAAGCAAGCATTGGTACATGCTCTGGTGGGTTAGGTGGCGAACCCCATGCATTGTATTCTTGTCCGCGTGCGCCTTCGCGCGCAATCCAGTTTGGATAAGTACGGCGCAGGCCGGTATCTTTAATTGGCTCGTGAGTGTTAATGCTAATTTTATGTTTAGCTGCAAGTTTTACGTTATAAAGGTATTCGTTAACCATAAACTGGCCGTCATGCCATTCGTGGCGAGCAATACCGTTTTTGTCTATACGTTTTATATTTCCGCCATCGGCTACATAACCTGTTTTTACTTGGCTTACGTTTGATTTTTCGTAAAGGGCAAAGGCATCTTCCATTTGGTCACGGTAGTTGCTTACATTGCCTGATGTTTCATGGTGGCCAATGAGTTGTACGCCTTTTTTTTTGCCGTATTGAGTAAGCGCTGCTATATCAAAGTCGTCGTACGGTTTGGTAAAGTTAAATACATCGCCATTAAAATACCAATCGCCATCCCAGCCAATATTCCAGCCTTCAACGAGTACGCCATCAAAACCATACTGCGCTGCAAAATCCATGTAGTATTTTGTGGTTTGCGTAGTGGCGCCGTGTTTTTTACCGCTACCCCAAGTTTGTGTGTTTATATGCATACCCCACCAAATACCGACGTATTTACCAGGTTTAACCCACGACACGTCACCGAGTTTATTAGGCTCGTTTAGGTTTAGTATTATATCTGAATTAACTAAGCCAACAGCGCTGTCGGCTATTTGAATGGTGCGCCATGGTGTTTTAAAAGCACCTTGTTTTTTAACTGCGACACCATCTGACCACGGCGTTAAATCGGCAGTAAACGTACCAGAGCGACGCTGATTAAGTACCATGGCTGCATAATCAACAAGTGCGGCTTCATGAATACTAATATGAGTACCATCACTTGTTTTAAACGTAAATGGTGTGTGAGCTAGTGGGGCTTCGTTAAGTGGGGTGGTGTTGTAAACATATTCGTAGCGGTTCCAGCCACGAGCAGGTATCCACCATGCTGTTGCATCATGACTATTGTTTATTGCAAATTCAGTCAGCTCTTTGGTTATTTCTGTATGTTCGAAGCCTACTTGTTGTGGTACTTCGTATCTAAATCCAATCCCACTATCAAATGCTTTAAATCGAATGGTGTAGGTGCCTTTATTTGGCTCCTTTTTTGTAAACGTAACGGCTACTTCGTTATATTCGTCAACAACGTTTTGACGTTCGCCCCAGGGTTGTTGCCACTGTGTATTAACGCTTTGTTGTTTAATGCTTTTAATTTTAAAGCCGTCGCTAAAGGCCGCTTGTGTTTTAAATTCAAACCCCAGTAAAGATTTGTTTATAACCGCTTTGTTTTTAAATTTTATTGCGTAGCTTGGCGTGTTGTTTTCGTCAGAAATGCTTACTGTTATTTGTGTGTCTGGCGATTTTAGCTCTACGGTTTGTCCGTAGCTATTACTAGCAAAGGCTAAAAGCACAAGTGCTGGTATTCTCATGGTGTGTCCTTAGATGAGTCGGTGGTGACATTTAAGGATAATGACTGTTGATGATTAATACGACTGCCTACATACGTATTCAATGTTTTAAAAAATAGAAAGAATTTGGTGGCTTAATCGGTCTATAATGTAAACAAATTGATAATAGCGACAAGAAAATGATAAAAAGCTTACTTTGTGTATTTTTACTAAGTGTTAGTACTGGAGTTTTTGCAGCAAATATTACAATTAAAAATGCTAATAATGACCCGTTACCTAATGCTGTTGTATGGCTAACTGCAGGAGGCCCCTCTAGCGTTATTCCTCCAGAAGCACCTTATGCGATGACCCAGCAAAATCGAGAATTTAAGCCGCGTATTTTAGTTGTCCCACAAAATGCAAAGGTAGAGTTTCCGAATGCGGACTCAATCATGCATCATGTTTATTCATTTTCTAAAGCTAAAACATTTGAATTAAAGCTATATAAGGAGCACCCAAAAGCGCCTATTACTTTTGATCAAACGGGTGTTGTTGAGCTTGGCTGTAATATTCATGATTGGATGTTAGGCTATATTGTGGTGGTAGATAGCACTATTTTTGCAATCACTGATGAAAATGGACATGTAGATTTAAATGCCAATGCAGGCGAATACACGTTAAGTGTTTGGCATTCTGGGTTTAGCGATATTAGTAAGATTGAATCTCAAACTATTACTGTGGCTACCAACCCTATCACTTATAAAGTAAAGCAGGAAATAGCGGAGCAAATTGATTTTGCTACGGATGAATTTGATGATTATTAATAGGCTAATGAGACTGGCACTTGTAGCCGGTGCTTTATGTTTTAGTAATGTGTTGTATGCACAAGTAAAAGGCTTAATACAAATTAGAGCCGTGCAGGGTGATAATACGCTTAGTTTTCAAGAAGGCGGTATCGGACTATATCGGCACGATACTAAAAGTGATGAGCTTATTCTATCGCAAGGTATTTTAGATTTTAATGTTGATTTAGCATCTAGTTGGTCGGCTCACGGCGTGTTAAATGCGAATCAAGATCCTGACGTTGGCCTTGGTTTTACGCAAGCTTTTGTAAAGTATCAGCCACTATCTAACAGTAACTATAAATGGCACGTGCGCGTAGGGGGATTTTATCCGCTTATGTCGCTTGAAAACCCTGACATAGGCTGGACTTCTCCTTATAACTATACAAATTCAGCTATTAATAGCTGGATAGGTGAGGAAGTGCGTACCGTTGGTGCTGAAGTGACTATTAAGCGCCCAGCAAAACGTTTTAACAGCAGACATAGCTTTAGCTTTGTAGGTGCGACATTTAAAGGCAATGACCCCGCAGGTACTTTACTCGCATGGCGTGGCTTTGCATTACACGATAGACAAACAACGTTTAACGAAAGCGTGCAATTTGCGCCTGTAGCGGCATTAAACGAATACGAATTACGCTGGCAAGCTAATCAGGTTTTACCGTTTGAGGAAGTAGATGGGCGCTTTGGTTATTACGCCGGTATACATTGGGATTACTTAAAGCAGTCTCAATTTAGAATCTACTATTATGATAATAATGGTGATCCAAATACTGTTAATTATAGTTCCGGGCAATATGCTTGGAATACTCGATTTACGAGCGCCGCTTGGCTTTATAAATTTAACAGCAAGACACGTTTTATTGCTCAGACACTCAATGGCAAAACTGAAATGGGCAGTAACGCATTAATTGATAATGCTTTTTATAGCCATTATTTAATGCTAAGCCATAAAGAAGGCAAACACCGAGTTTCAGTACGTTACGATTATTTTAAAGTTACTGACAACGACACAACCGCGTTTGACCCTAATGCAAGCAATGGCGAAGGTTTAACAGCAACATGGCGATACCAGCTTACTAATAAACTACAAATAGGGGTTGAAGGCTCAGCCCTTAAAAGTGTTGCAAAAAATAGAGAGCCAATTGGATTTAATGAACGAATCTCGCAGCAGCAAGTAATGCTAAATGCGCAATGGCGTTTTTAGAAGTATAAAAAAGGGAGCATTTAAATGCTCCCTTTTAAGTTTAATAAAATTGGTATAGATTATTTTTTATCGAATGCGCGCTTCATGTAGTTCGGTGTAGCGAGTGCGCCATGATGAATACCGCTATTGTAGTATTCACTGTGCTTGGCTATTTGTGCCGCGCCATCTTCTCTAAAGCCGTCAAATGCTTGTGATTTACGTGCAAGTGTTACTGACCATAAACCGCTTGGGTAAATTGGTTGTGGGAATGGTAATGTTTGTAAATCGTTAAAGCCTACGCTTAGCATTGCTTCGCGCATTTCAACTAATAATGGCATGTGCATAAGTGGCGATTCACTTTGTTGCACTAAAATACCGCCTGGGCGCAGTGCATCTAAACAGCTTGTGTAAAACGCATGATTAAATAAACCTTCACCTGGACCTACCGGATCGGTGCCATCAACAATAACCACGTCGATAGATTCGCCAGCGGCTTCGCGCATGTATTTAATACCGTCGTCAAACATAACAGTTGCACGGGCGTCGTTATTAGATTCACAAAGCTCTGGGAAGTATTTTAACGACATTTGTGTTACTACTTCGTCTATATCTATTTGCGTTACAGTTTCTACGCCTGGGTGTTTTAATACTTCGCGTAAAGTACCGCAGTCGCCGCCGCCAATAATAACGACGTTTTTAGGGTTTGGATGCGCTAAAAGTGCAGGGTGGCTGATCATCTCATGATAAAAGAAGTTTTCGCGGGTTGTTACCATAGTACACCCGTCGATGATCATTAAATTACCAAAGTCTGTGGTTTCAAACATTTCTACCTTTTGAAAAGGAGACTGTTTTTCATCTAACTTTTTATTAATACGTAATGAAAATGCGCTGCCATCGCGGTCGCTAATTTCAGTAAACCACTTACTTTGATCTAAATTTGCCATAGTTACTATTACACTTTTTAGGTTGAGTATGAAAAAGGGGCAATTCTGCCAGTGCTTGGCGTTTTGCTCAATGACATTTTAACTGATTTGACGAATAAAGTTAGTTAGGAGTGAGTGAAAGTTCAATTTTTGTTAGCCTAGTGGATAGTGACGTATTAAAATGCGCCTTTATACCTAATTGACTAAAGAAGAGTTGCCATGACCTGGGGTTTAGAAACAGCACGCGCCACTTATAACGTTGCTCATTGGAGTGATGGTTATTTTGATATTAACGCACAAGGCGAACTGGTGGCTTACCCAGATGGCGACCAAACAAAACCGGCCATTTCTTTAACGCAATTAACTGAGCAGTTTAAGCAACAAGGTTTAACGCTGCCGGTTTTAGTACGCTTTACCGATATTTTAAAAAATCGTGTAGACACCCTTACTAACGCGTTTACGCAAGCGCGAGCAAATCGTGAATATAACGGAAAATACACCTGTGTTTACCCAATTAAAGTAAATCAGCAACGTTCTGTAGTAAGTAAGCTATTAGCGCATCCAAGCGGGCTTGTTGGCCTAGAAGCAGGCTCAAAGCCAGAACTTATGGCTATTTTGGGTGTAGCAAAAGAGCCAATCACAATAGTGTGTAACGGCTATAAAGACAGTGAGTTTTTACGCCTAGCGTGTATTGGTCAAGCAATGGGCCACAGCGTAAAAATTGTGGTAGAAAAGCTTTCAGAACTGACCACACTACTTGAAGAAATAGACAACCTAGGCATTGAACCGGCTATTGGTATTCGCATTCGCCTAAACTCAGTAGGCAAAGGCAAGTGGCAAAACACGGGCGGCGAAAAAGGCAAGTTTGGTTTAACAGCAGGCCAAGTACTAAGTGCTGTTGAAGTGCTTAAAAAGCATAATAAGCTGCACTTAATGCAAATGGTGCATTTTCATATTGGTTCTCAAATTGCCAATATTCGTGATATTCACCGTGCTTTACGTGAATGTGCACGCCACTTTGCTGAGCTTACACAATTAAACGTACCGTTAAATACCGTTGATGTGGGCGGCGGCTTAGGTGTTGATTACGAGGGCTCTGGCTCGCGTAGTGCATGTTCAATGAATTACACCGTAGAAGAGTATGCGCGTAACGTAGTGAATGCATTTGCTGAGGTGTGCGATCAGCATAACCTTACGCATCCGGCCATTATCACCGAGTCGGGGCGTGCTTTAACTGCTCACCATGCGGTATTAATTACCGATGTAATTGACGTAGAAAAAGCGCCTAATCATTTAAATCCAGAGCCACCGCTTGAAAATAGCGCATTAGTGCTTGATGAAATGTGGCAGTGTTTACAGCGTTTAAACCCGCGTATGGCATTAGAGATTTATCACGACGCTATGCACTTATTTAGCGAAGCGCACGATCAGTACGTGCATGGCTTAGTAAGCATGCTAGAGTGGGCGAAAATAGAGCAGCTTTACTTTACTATTTTACATCGTGTACGTGCATCGCTTAGTAATAACGCGCGCGCGCACCGTGAAGTACTCGACGATTTAAACGAAAAGCTTGCTGATAAACTCTTTGTTAACTTTTCATTATTTCAGTCGTTGCCTGATGTATGGGGTATTCAGCAGTTGTTTCCTGTTATGCCAATCGAAAACTTAACTCAGCCATTGACTCAGCGCGCGATTATTCAAGATATTACCTGCGATTCTGACGGGCAAATCCGCGAATACGTTGAAGGCGCTGGTATCGAAACCAGCCTACCTATTCCAGAATATAAACACGGTGAGCAATACCACATTGCTATGTTTATGGTGGGTGCATATCAAGAAATTTTAGGCGATTTACATAACCTATTTGGTGACACTGATTCAGTGCATGTAGAGCTTAACGATGAAGGTTATGTGTTAACCAATGCCATAAAAGGTGATAGCGTTAAGGATGTATTAAAGTTTGTTGACTATGATAGCGCCATTTTAGCTGACAACTTTGCGTACCAAGTTAATAAACTTGATGTATCGACGCAGTGTAAAGAAGGTTATTTAGCTGAGCTTAATGCAGGCCTTGAAGGCTATACCTATTTTGAAGATTAATTTGTAAGCAACTGAAAGCGCAGTATTAGTGGCTGCGCAATGTTTAAAGGAATGGAAGTAATGTCAGTTATTCGCAGTGTATTTAGTATTATTTTTTACACAATAAACACACTTTTTTGGTTTGTGCCTATTTTTGTTTGTGGGCTTATAAAGCTTATCCCTATTAAGCCTTTACAAAAGCTTATGAGCTGGGCAGCTAAGCAATTTGCAACTATTTGGGTTACCTTTAATAGCTTAAATCAAAAGTTATTTACGCCAACTAAACTTAATGTAACTGGCCTTGAAGACCTTAAACTAAAGGATTGGTACCTAGTAATAGCAAATCACCAAAGCTGGGTCGATATTTTAGTATTGCAACGTGTGTTTAATCGAAAAATTCCATTTTTAAACTTCTTTTTGAAAAAAGAGCTTATTTACGTGCCTATTTTAGGTTTGTGTTGGTGGGCGCTTGATTTTCCGTTTATGACTCGCACGAGCAAAAGCCAATTAAAAAAGAATCCAAAGTTGCGTGGCAAAGATTTAGAAACCACGCGTAAAGCGTGTGAAAAATTTAAAGAAATGCCGGTAACCGTAGTTAACTTTGTAGAAGGCACTCGTTTTACTACACAAAAGCACGCGCGCCAAAATAGCCCGTTTCCACATTTATTAAAACCAAAAGCCGGTGGTATTGCTTTTGTAATGCAAGCAATGGGCGAGCAAATTACTAAAGTGGTTAACGTCACCATTCATTACCCAGATGGTATTCCTACTTTTATGGATTTTGCTGGTGGTAAGGTAAAAAATATCAACGTACACGTGGAAGTAAGGCCGGTAAGCGAAGAGCTTATTGGTGACTACACAGGTGATTCTGAATTTAGAGTTCGCTTTCAAAGCGAGTTAAACCGCTTATGGGAAAACAAAGAGCAAACACTGCAATCGCTCGAAAAAACCCATAAGTAAAAGGTAAAAATATGAGCTTACAGTTATGCTAAAAAAGTGGTTACCAAATTGGCTTAACGGCTTAATTGTAGGCTGCGTATTGTTTTCTAACATGATACTTTTTGGCTCGCTAGTATTTGTACTGGGCCTTATTAAGTTATTACTGCCTTTGCCTGTGGTTAACTCTATATTACACAGCGCTTACCGAGGTTGGTGTAACGGCAACCGTTTAGGGCTTTGGTTAGGTTGCCCTAACATTGTGGTTGATATAAGTGGCGACTTAAACTCAAAAAGTTGGTATTTACTTATTTGTAACCACGCGAGTTGGTTAGATATAACTGTACTTAGCTCATTACATGCATTGCCTGCCCCTAAGTTCTTTTTAAAAGACGGGTTAAAATACATGCCTTTTATTGGCACTGGTGCGTGGGCTATGGGTATGCCGTTTATGAAACGGGTAAGCAAAGCGCAATTAGCTAAAAATCCAAAGTTGAAAGGGTTGGATGTAGAGCGCACGAAGCGTAGTTGTCGTAATTTTCGTCATCATCCTACTACCATCATTAATTTTGTTGAAGGTACACGCTATACGCCAGCCAAACATAATCTGCAACAAAGTCCTTTTAAACATTTATTAAAGCCCAAAGCGGGCGGCATTGCTTTTGCGCTTGAAGTATTAGCCGATCAATTTGATGCCATGCTTAATACAAGTTTAGTATATAGCGGTAAGACAGATCATGTTTGTCGTAACTTGTTAAAAGGTGAGCTAGATTCTATTTATGTTTCAATAAACGTAACGCCCATTAATGAAAGTATGCAGGGCAGCTATCAAAGCGATGACGTATTTAAAGTTAATTTTCAACATTATGTGAATGAGCTATGGGTTGCTAAAGATCAGCAGCTTGCCGATATTTATGCTCAACAAGATTTACCTGAACCACAAATCAGTAAGGAAATTGAAACACTATGACCAACACCCACCTACAGGAATTAATTGCTCCTTGGTTTGAAAAAGTACCCGACGCGGATTTTCTTAGCTCAATCACCGCCGTCTCAATAGGAATATTCTCTTTATTAATTGTTTACTTATTTACTCGTAGGTTAATGTTACCTGGCATTCAAAAAATAGTGACGAGGCTTTCCCCTGAGCGAATTGGTGCGCTTTCGCCTATGCTTAATAAGCTAAATAAACGTATTGCAGGAATGCTTTGCTGCGTATTGTTTTTAGCTACATTTGATAGTGTATACCCAGTTAACGAAATAGCAGCAGAAATACTAAAAACGATAGGACAAGCTTTGCTTATTATTTATGCAGGGTTCATTTTTAGTAGTATTGTGAGCATTGCGGGTACTATTTATAACCAGTTAGAGTTTGCCCGCGAAGTACCTATTCAGGGCTTAATTCAGGTTGTTAAGCTAATAACCTTTATTGTGTGTGCAATTTTAATTGTGAGCATTTTTCTTGAGAAGTCACCTACTTATATTCTCTCTGGCTTTGGTGCTATTGCTGCCGTTACGTTATTAGTATTTAAAGACACTATTTTAGGCTTTGTAGCCAGTATTCAAATAGCAGCAAATCGCCTAGTAACCTATGGTGATTGGATTCAAGTAGAAAACTACGGCGCCGACGGCGAAGTAATTGATTTGGGTTTAAACACTGTAAAGGTACGTAACTGGGATAACACCATAACAACTATTCCAACTTATATGTTGGTAGCGGGTTCATTTAAAAACTGGCGCGGCATGCAAGAGTCGGGCGGTAGGCGTATTAAACGTTCACTTAACATAGATATGCACAGTATTTGTTTAGTGGGTGATGAGTTTAGAAAACAAATTGATGCGGCTATTCCGCTTCATGACTATATCCGAGTAACGACATTACCTGCTCAGGTTTCTAATTTAGGGCTGTTTCGTCGTTATGCAGAAGGCTATTTAAAACAGCACAGTAAAATTAATACGTCGCTTACGTTAATGGTACGAGAGCTACAACCACTTAATCATGGTTTGCCTATTGAGTTTTATTGCTTTAGTGAAGATAAACGTTGGATTTCGTACGAGCACTTACAAGCCGAAATAATGGATCATTTGCTTGCGGTATTACCTGTGTTTGGGCTTAGGGCGTATCAAAGTGTTAGTGGGCAGTTAAGCCCTCCTAACGAGCAACAAACAGATAAGCCAACATTTAGAGTGATGGCAAATAGTGTTGTAAAAGACCCACAGTAATAAACAAAGCTAAGAGCCACCAAATAGGTGGCTTTTTAAATTGCAGCCATGCAAATACAATTATTACTAACGCAACTTGCCAAAGACTATGCACCGCTGATGTCCAGATTGGCGAATACAGTGCAGCCGCTAAAAAACCGACTACCGCAGCATTAAGCGCCGCTATTGAGCTTGCAAAGCGTGGCTTACTTGCCAAGTTAATCCAGCTCTTTTGAAACGCGAGTATAAGTAAAAAACCAGGCATAAATATAAGTAGTGTAGCTATAAGAGCACCCACTAAAGGTTGCTCTGTAGTAAGTTGTGCGCCTAAGTAAGTAGCAATAGTAAACATAGGTCCTGGCACCGCTTGTGCACTCGCGTAAGCACTTAAAAACTGATCATCACTCAATGCTGGTACGCCTGCTTGAAGTACCGGTAGTACTACGTGTCCGCCGCCAAACACCATTGCACCTGCTTGGTAAAAAGGGGCAAACAAAGCAAACTCATGGCCTAGTGGAATAAAGCTCACACCAAGTAAGAGCGCAAATAACCCCAGTGCAATCCAATTAATATAGCTTTTTGTACTGCTAACATTTTTTGTGGCTGTACCAAGTTTTAATAAAGGCCATATAGCACCTACTGTTGCAGCGGTTATTAAAATAGCGATTTGAGTTCCCATCATTGGAAATAATACCAAAGCAAGTGTACTCATTACGGCAAGTAACTTAAGCGCAGCACTTGTACAAAAGCTTTTAGCCATACTAAGTGTGGCATCAGCAACTATAACAACGGCAAATAACTTTAAGCCTGTAATAATAGCAAAGTAAACAGCGTCAAACTGATGTGCACTTACAGCAAGTAGCACCATTATTAAAAACGAAGGCAGAGTAAAGCCTACAAAGGCAGCTATACCACCCAGTACGCCAGCACGCTCAACGCCAATAGCAAAACTAACTTGGCTAGAGCCTGGTCCTGGCAGTGCTTGGCTTAAACTAATAAGTTGTGCGTAACGAGTATTGGTTAGCCAATTTAACGAGTCTACAAAGTGACGTTTAAAATAACCTAAATGCGCAGCGGGGCCACCAAAACTCATGCACCCTAGTAAAAAAAACTGTCTAAAAATAGCAATTAACATTGCGCCAATATCCTTTGTAAAATTCATTAAATTGTCACAGCGTAGTATGACATTTTTATTAAAATGGCACATTAGTTTGAGGTCTGTTTAACAATCAAGCAAGATGCGTTGCTTTTAACACTCTCTTCATAGTTTGTTCATACATGTATTTGCATACTCTTGCTAAATTCTTAATGAATAAGGTATCACCATGACTTTAACTAAATCACTTTTAAGCGTAACCGTAGTAGCTGTATTACTTTCTGGTTGTGAAATGAATAACACAGGTAAAGGAGCCGCTATAGGCGCCGCAGCCGGAGGTGTATTAGGTAAGGCTACGGGTAATCATAAAGATAAACGTATTTTTATTGGTGCAGCTATTGGTGCACTGGCGGGCGCTGCTGTTGGCGACTACATGGATAAGCAAGAAGAAGCATTTCGTGATGAGTTAGCGGGTTCAGGTGTTGAAGTAGTGCGTGAAGGCGATAACTTACGTTTAGTAATGCCATCAAACATTACGTTTGCGACTGCTCAGTCTTATATTTCATCAGGCTTTAACGATACGTTAGATGCGATTGCTAAAGTAATGAACAAGTACGAAAAAACCTACCTTAGTGTGCAAGGGCATACTGACAGTACGGGTAAAGATAGCTTCAACATGAACCTATCGCGTGAACGCGCACAAAGTGTGAAAGACTACTTAGTGAACCAACAAATTATGGCTACACGTGTTAGCACTATGGGCTATGGCGAAACACGCCCAATTGCAACTAATGATAGTGCAAATGGCCGTGCTCAAAACCGTCGCGTAGAAATTCAGATAGTGCCAAATACCGAAGAATAATTAGTCTTTATTGAACTGTAATTCACACAGTTTTTGATACAACGGGTTACTTGCTAACAACTCTTGGTGAGTACCCGTTGCTATGATTTCCCCATTTTCCATTACTACAATTACATCTGCATGTTTTACCGTTGCCAGCCTATGGGCAATAATTAACGTTGTTCTGTTTTGCATTAAATGCTCAAGTGCAGCTTGCACATGGTGTTCGCTTTGCGCATCCAGCGCGCTGGTGGCTTCATCCAGAAGAAGTATTTCAGGGTCTTTTAATATGGCACGTGCAAGCACAATACGCTGCTTTTGCCCACCCGATAACCTCACACCCTGCTCACCTAAAAAGCTGTTATAACCTTGCGGTAACTGTTTGATAAATTCATCGGCATGCGCATACTTTGCTGCGGCATATACTTGCTCATCGGTTGCACTTGGGTTGCCGTAGCGGATGTTATGCATTACGTCGGAGCTAAATAAAATAGGGTTTTGCGCTACCATGCCCATTTTATTACGCAGAGTATTAAGCGATAAATCTTTAATGTTTACATCTTTAAACTTAATAGCTCCGCTAGCCGGATCGTAAAAGCGTTGTAGTAATTCAAATAACGTTGTTTTACCTGCGCCAGAAGGGCCAACAATTGCCACGGTTTGGCCTTGATTTATATTTAGGCTTATTTTATTAAGCGCACTCACGTCTGGACGAGAAGGATAGTTAAAGCTTATATTTTCAAGTGTAATAGCAGGGCTGTTAATGTTTTGCAGTAAGCTATCGTCTTGTGGATCTAGCGGGTTTTCTATCTCACTTTTAACAGCAAGTAACTCAAGTAACCTTGCCGCAGCACCAGCTGCACGTTGTAGTTCGCCATATACTTCAGCAACGGTTGCCACCGACATTGCCACCATAATAGCGTAAAATACAAATGCACCTAACTCGCCGCCGGTCATAGTACCTGCAAGTACATCGTTGCCACCTACCCATAGCATAGCGCTAATGGCACTAAAGGTTAAAAAAATCACCACGGCTATTAAAAATGAACGTTGCTTAATACGTTTTTTAGCCACGTTAAAGGCTTTTTCGGTCTCAAGCGCAAAGGCATGCTGCTCTTGTTCTTCATGGCTATAGCTTTGCACTACTTTAATATTTTGTATGATTTCTCCGGCATAGGTACTTATGTCGGCAATGGCATCTTGGCTAGAGCTTGCTAGTTTACGTACCTTGCGACCAAATATCATCATAGGAACAAGTACCAGCGGTACACAGGCTACAACCACTAAAGTAAGTTTTAAATTAGTAAACAACAGCATAGCTAAGCCACCAATCAACATAAGTACACTGCGCAGTGCCATAGAAAATGATGAGCCGATAATTGATTGCAGTAATGTGGTGTCGGTGGTTAAACGCGACATAAGTTCGCCACTGCGGTTTTCTTCAAAGTAGCTAGGGTGTAGCGTTACAATGCGATTAAACACTGCTTTTCTAATATCGTTACTGACTCGTTCGCCAATCCACGACATTAAATAAAAACGGCTAAAGGTACCGATCGCTAATAAGCTGATTAAGCCAATGAGTACCAGTACAGCTTGTTGTAATTGATCTTTGGAGCCTGCAATAAACCCATGATCAATAACAAACTTAACCCCCTGACCTAGTGATAAGTTAACACCCGCAGTGACCAATAGCGCGGCTAGCGCAGCTACTACCATCCATTTGTAAGGTTTTATAAAAGCAAAAACAGGTAATAAGCTGCTAAAAGCTGCTTTTTCGGATGCAGAGGTGTTTTTTGACATAGTGGATTCTTTTTAAAGGTTAAGGTATAGATATGGCATCATCGGATTAAAAATCAATAGTATTAAATATCATCAATAAGGAATTGTTATGACAACAAAAATAATAAGCGGTGAATTTACAGTGGCTTTAGCGCCTATTGAAGGTTATGCCAAAGGGCAGCAAGGTATTAACTTGGGGCGTATGTCGATTGATAAAACATTTACTGGTGTGCTTAATGCTACAAGCCAAGGCGAGATGCTTAGCGCAATGACACCAACCCAAGGCAGCGCAGGTTATGTTGCTATTGAACAAGTTATTGGTACGCTTGAAGGAAAGCAAGGTAGCTTTGTATTACAACATTTTGGCACTATGGATAAGGGTCACGACAGCCTAATTTTAACTGTTATTCCTGATTCAGGCACAAATGAGCTAAAAGGATTAACTGGCAGTATGAAAATACGCATTGAGCAGGGCATTCACTATTACGACTTTGACTACCGCTTATAAAATGGATAACAAACAATGCAAAAAATAGTAGAATTTAAAAAGCGTGGTTTTTTTAGTAACGGCATTGATGTAGATGCTTTGAATGAGCGCATATACCACTTAAATCAAGAAGGTTGGAAAGTAATAAGTATAAATACTGCGACTGCTTTTCAAGGCCAAATAACGGCCTGTATATTATTAATAGAAAACGATGAACTATAAGGACAAAAATGACATTAGCAGCATGGTTTAGTTTAGTACTTGTATGCATGATGGGTGCAATGTCGCCAGGCCCAAGCCTTGCAGTTGTACTAAAGCATACAATGAGTGGCGGAATGAAAAACGGTATGCTTGCTGCACTTAGCCATGGCATGGGTGTTGGGCTTTATGCGGCAGCTTCGTTACTTGGTTTGGGGACATTGATGGCTCAGTTTCCAACGGTATACCAAGTACTTGTATATTTAGGCGCTGGGTATTTAGCTTATTTAGGTTTAAAAATACTATTAGCAAAACCCAATAATGACGAACTGCAAGTACAAAAAAGTGAGATAAGCGCAACTAAAGCGTTGCAAGATGGATTCGCCATTGCCTTTTTGAACCCCAAGCTCGCTATTTTCTTTTTAGCCTTGTTCTCACAGTTTATTGACCCGCAAAATCTCACTTTAAGCATTGGCATTATTATGTGCTTAACCGTGTTTGTAATTGATACAGGTTGGTATTTACTAGTTGCAGTACTTACTGAGGTTTCAAAAAATCGCTTTGGTTTTACTAAGCAGAACCCATGGCTTGATAAAATACTGGGGGTTGTGTTTATTGCTCTTGCTATAAAAGTCGTTATTAGTTTGTAAGATTGAGTAGAGATTATTGAAGTTTGCAGAGTGTATTTTTAGTTATATAGATAAAGGATTAAAACAATGACAAAACATATTTTAAAAAGTGCATCTTTCGACCCGAAGGTTCAGCAATACTGGATGCTAATGGCCGCTTTTTTTAGTGTACTAGCGCTGGTGACTATTCCGTTGTTACCCATTGTTTTAGCTATTGTATGGCTGGTGGGCGGGCGAATACTCGCAGCTATGTCGGCTGATTTATTGCCGCAAAAACTAGTTGTTAAACGTGGCATATTATTTAAAGTAGAGAAATCAATTCCGCTTGAAAAAATAACTGATGTTGGATTAAGCCAAGGACCGCTCATGCGATTATTTGGATTATATCGTTTGAGCTTTGAAACAGCAGGGCAGTCAGGAAATGGTGCATTGGTATCTTTACTTGGTGTAGTTAATGCGAGTGAGTTTAGAGAGGCGATACTTGAGCAAAAAGATGTATTGGCTAATCAAGGTAAAACGTCGCAGCAGGCAACAGAGCAAAGTGAGAAAGAGCTACTGAGAGCACTTACTTATAGTGTTAAAAATATTGAGCAGATGCTACTTGTTTTACTTGATGAAAAACAACAAAAGTAATTTACCTTTAAGTATAGGTAGAGCGCTTATAAGGATGTTTATATGAATACGGAAATAAAAAATATATTTAATAATCATCCTGAGGCAGCTAAAAGTACGCTTATACAATTACGAGAGTTAATTTATACCGTAGCACAAGAGCAAAACTTAGGAGCTGTTGAAGAGTCTTTAAAGTGGGGAGAGCCAAGTTATAACACAATAAATGGTAGCCCCATTCGCGTAGGCTTTAAGGGCTCATCGTGTTATTTGTTTTTTCATTGCCAATCAAAGCTAGTAAGCACATTTAGAGAGTTGTACTCTCATAATCTTACCTTTGAAGGAAATAGAGCAATAGTGTTAAATAGTGAAAAGCCATTACCAGAACACCCAGTTAAAGAGTGTATTAAATTAGCACTGACTTATCACAGCGTTAAACACCTACCTTTGTTAAGCGCATAATTATAAGTACTTAGTAGATACTTAAAATACGCTACATATTTGGTTTGCGTCACAGGTAATAACAGTCACGTTTTCATAACCCACACGCGTTAATGCTTCTGCTCCCAACGTTGCGCGTGCACCACTTGCGCAGTGCACGTAAATAGGGCGAGCTGCGTCTTTTTCTATTTCCATTAGTTTCATTTCAAGTAATCCACGCGGAATATTTATAGCGCCGGCAGCCGATTTTGTCGCGTGCTCTGCAGGTTCTCGCACATCAATAAGTAAACCTTTATTTTGTTCAAGCTCGAGTTTTGCTTGCGCTGCGTCAATACGGCGTTGGTTAGGTGTGATAATTTTTAGTAAGTCAGGGATTGATGTAAGCATTAGTTTGTAAATCCTCTTTTTCTTAAAAAAGACATTAATGAGTGCTACTTGGTATAAGTAGGTTGAATTGAGTTAATACTTATAAATAACGTTAAAAATTGAAAGTTACTTTATATAAAGTAACTTAATAGTGCGGATACTGCTACAGCACTTCCGCCGATTAATAAAATGGCATCGCTAGTTTCATGGCCATCTTAATATTAGTAAAACCTAATGTTAATTATATTAGAACTTACTAATGTAAAAGTCTATACTTAAAAAGGTATCAAAAAGAGAAATAATAAAATGAATATTGAACAACTAGCTGTCAACGCAGAGCAAGCCGAACAGTTTTTAAAATTAATGGCTAACAAAAATCGCTTAATGATTTTATGTAGTTTATTACAAGGTGAGCAAAGTGTAGGTGAGCTAAATAAAAAGGTACCTTTAGCGCAGTCGGCGCTATCTCAGCATTTAGCAAGTTTACGCAAGGCAAATATGGTTGTTACTCGCCGAGAAGGGCATACTATTTATTACTCATTGACCGACCCAAAAGTTGAGTCGATCATTGCTTTGTTATATGAGTGGTTTTGCCGACAAGAAAATACTAAATAAACGTAGCTATTTCATCGATAGATTTTTTATCCAGTGCATGAGCCGGTATTGTTGCATCATCACCTGGGTAGCCTGCAATAAGTAGCATGTATGGGCGTTCATTATCTCTATCGCGATTACATATGTCGGTTAAAAAGCTCATTGGCTTTGGAGTATGAGTAAGGGTTGCCAAACCACTGCGGTGCAAAGCTTGAATTAAAAAGCCGGTAGCTAAACCAACAGACTCATGCACATAATAATTCGTATTTTTATCATCGGTGCTTACACCGCCCTTTTTTTGACTAAATACAGCTATAAGCCAAGGTGCATGCTCTAAATAAGGTTTATTGGCGTCGGTACCTAACGGCTTTAGCGCATCTAACCATTCTTCACCTGCTCTGCCTTCGTAAAAAGAACGCTCTAGCTTTTCGGCGGCTTCTCTTATTTGTTTTTTTACATCGCTACTGTTTATAGCCACAAAATGCCAAGGCTGATGATTCGCTCCACTAGGTGCTGTGCCAGCTGCTTTTATACATGCTTCAATAATATTTTTTGGTACTGGGCGATCGCTAAAGCTACGAATGCTATGGCGGCGTTGGCTGGTTTGTAAAAACTCGTTAGCACGATTTAGCATTTCGTCGTGTGGATATTCTATAAAGTCATTTAACGGCTGGCTTTGGTGATCTTGCATGGCTTTTCGCTTCTTATAAAAAGTATATGTGGTTTTTATACCGAGTGAATACAGTGCAGGCAAGTGTTATGAGTTTAAATTGTGTTTATTTGTTGTTACAAATTTAACCAATAAGTAACTTATGTTCCTGTTTTGCTTGTGATATAAAGCATCATAAAAATAATTACTTATACTCAAGGAAGTAAAAATGCTATCAATAACAGGGTTATCTAAAACCTACGATAACGGCGTACATGCACTACAAGGTGTTGATTTATCTATCGGTAAAGGGATGTTTGGATTACTTGGGCCAAATGGCGCAGGTAAATCATCGCTTATGCGTACCATTGCAACGCTGCAGTCGGCTGATTCAGGTTCAATTACTTTTGATGGCATTGATGTATTTAAAGACCCACAAGCTTTGCGTCAGCGTTTAGGTTACTTACCACAAGATTTTGGTGTGTACCCGCGTGTTAGTGCCTACGATTTGCTAGATCATATGGCTGTTTTAAAGGGGATTCATAATAAAGCCGAGCGTAAAGAGTCGGTTGAAGGATTACTTGCACACACTAATTTATATCAACATCGCTCAAAAGCGGTAAGTGGCTTTTCGGGCGGTATGCGTCAGCGTTTTGGTATTGCACAGGCATTACTGGGCGACCCTGATTTACTAATAGTTGATGAGCCAACAGCGGGGCTAGACCCAGAGGAACGTAATCGTTTCCATAACTTATTAGTAAGCTTAGGCGAGCAAAAAGTAGTTATATTATCGACCCATATCGTTGAAGATGTTGCAGAGCTTTGCCCAAATATGGCGGTGTTGGCTGGCGGTAAGATTTTACTAGAAGGTAACCCAATAGCGCTTACCGATAAGCTCCAAGGACAAATTTGGCGCAAAGCCATGAGCCAAGAAGAAGCGCAAGAACTTGAGCCACAATTACCGGTTATTTCTAAGCGCCTATTTGCAGGGAAAACAATTTTACATGTAATAGCAGAGCAAGCCCCACAAGGGTTTGAAGCAAGTAATGCAAATTTAGAAGATGTGTATTTTTCTACTCTGCTTAATCATCGTAACAGCCAAGTAGCATAAGGAGGCGTTATGTTTTTTAATATGCTCGCGTTTGAGCTGCGTTATTTCGCGCGTCAGCCTTCGTTTTATGTGACCTCATTAATCTTCTTTTTTATGGCGTTTTTTATAAGCTCTAGTAGTAAGTTCCCGTTAGGTGGGGCGAATGTTCATATGAACTCGCCTTTCTCTATTATGCTTTTAACCGTTACATTTTGTACACTCGCTATGTTTTTAGTGGTTAACTTTGTTGCCAGCTCTGCTATTCGCAACAGTGAAAGCAAAATGGATGAGCTGGTTTTTAGTAAGCCTGTTAATCCTGTGCCTTATCAAGCAGGGCGTTTTTTTGGTTCTTACTTAGTTGTACTTATTGTGTTTTTAAGCGTGCCATTGGGTGTGTTTTTAGGGTCGCAATTTGGTTTATTAGTTGGCTGGCTCGATGGCGAATTGATTGGTCCTAATAAGCTAATGTACTACGCTGCGCCTTATCTTTATTTAGCAGTGCCAAGTTTACTGGTGCTTTCGGCTATTTTTAATAGTGTAGCGGTCTATTTTAAAACCATGATGTCGGTGTATGTAGCAGCTGTTGTGATTTTTATAGCCTATCAAATTGCCGGCGTTTACTTTGATGATTTAGCATTTAGAAATATTGTTGTTTACGCCGACCCATTTGGCTCTGGTTCGTTAATTGATTTAACACGTTATTGGACTGTAAATGATAAAAACACAGAAGTGCTAACGCTCACAGGTGACCTTTTAGTTAACCGTATATTGTGGGTGGCAATCAGTGTTGCAATGTTTTTTGGCCTTGGAAAGCTAAGCAATCGCATAGTAACTAAAAAACAGAAGAAGCAATTTAAAGTCTCTGCTTTTGTACAAAATAAACAAGCTGCACTTATCAATAGTGCTAAAAATTATAAATCAGCGGGGGTTAGTACTAAATCTCAGCTAATAATGCGCAGTATATTCGAACTTAAACAAGTTATATTTAGTGCTCCTTTTATGATTTTAGCGGGTGTAAGCATTGTAACGCTTATGATCCCTCTGTTTGCGCCTATTGGTGCTTATGGCACTACTAACTGGCCTTTAACTCAGAATATGGTAAATGTTATTAGTGGTATTTCCGGTTTATTTTTGTTTGTTATTATCGCTTTTTATAGTGCTGAGCTTGTGTGGCGAGAGCGACAAAGTGGCATGGGCGATATTGTTGACAGCTTTCCTGTACATAACAGTGTTTTTTGGGTGTCAAAAATACTGGCTTTAATCGCCGCTATTTCTGGGTTGTTCCTCGTGGGAATGATACTCACAATTACAGTTCAGTTATTTAAAGGTCAATTTAATTTAGAGCTAGGACAGTATTTATTTAGGATTGTTTGTTTATCGATTTTACCGTTAATTATGCTGACGGTACTCGCCTTCTTTTTACAAATTATTAGCCCGAATAAATATGTAGGAATGGGCTTGTTTATTTTGTATTACATAGCGCAAAAAGTGATGGGTTCTTATGGGTTTGAGCACCATATGTATCACTTTTCGCAAAGCAGTAGCGTACCGTATTCTGATATAAATGGTTATGGGCACTTTTTACAAGGCGCGCATTGGTACACATTGTATTGGGGTGCGTTAAGTCTTGTTTTAGCGATTGTTGGGTTTGCGTTATGGCATCGTGGTCCTTCACAAACGCTGCGCACACGCCTGTCTATGCTTCGTTATAATATGTCGTTAAAAGGGCAAGCGGTTGCGGTTATTAGTGCATTAGTGTTTGTTGGTGCAGGCTACAATATTTATAACAACACAAGAGTTTTGAACGAGTTTACTACGAGCGATGAGTTTCAAGACAAGCAAATAAGTTATGAGCAGCAGTTTGCACAATACAAAGACTTAGCACTACCTATGGTGACCGATGTTGACTTAACTGTTGATATTTTTCCAAAAAAGCGTGCTTTAAGTGCTGTGGCAAAAATTAAATTTACCAATACATCTAACGAGCCAATTACGCGAGTGTTAATAAGCTCACCTCAACACGCTAAAAGTTGGGATGTAGCCATGGCAGGCGGTAAGATAGTTGAAAAATTACCAGCGCTTTATTCAGCATGGTTTGAGTTTGAGCAGCCGCTTATGCCAAACGAAATAAGAGAAGGGCAACTGTCGGTTACTCGCGATCACAAAGGCTTTACTGATCAAGGTTCTGATACACAATTAGTTGCCAATGGCACTTTTATTAATAACTTTGAACTCCTCCCTAGCTTTGGTTATAGCCGTGGTTTACAGGTAGCTGATAAATTTGAACGCCGTAAGCATGATTTACCAGAACTTGAACGTGCCCATAAGCTAGAAGCCAGTCAGTACTATACACAAAGTAATTTTGGTGCAGCTAATGGGTTTATTAACTTTAAGGCAACGGTAACAACCGACGAGTCGCAATTTGCGATTACCCCAGGGTATTTACAAAGTGAAAGTGTAAAAGACGGGCGCCGCACTTTTGTTTATGAAATGGATGCGCCTATTTTAAACTTTTATGCGGTGCTTTCGGCAGAGCTTGAAAGTAAAAAGGTTGAGCATAATGGGGTAAATATTGAGGTGTACTACCACAAAAATCATACATGGAATATTGACCGTATGATTGAATCGGTAAAAGACTCGATAGATTACTTTACACAAGCATTTGGGCCGTATCAGCATAAACAGCTACGTATTATTGAGTTTCCTAAGTATCGCTCGTTTGCACAAAGTTTTGCCAATACAGTCCCTTACTCAGAAAGCATGGGGTTTATTACAGACTTAAGAGATGAGAGTAAAGTTGACTACCCTTACTATGTTACCGCACATGAAGTAGCGCACCAGTGGTGGGGGCATCAAGTGTCGGGAGCAAATGTTGAGGGGAGCGCAGTTATTTCTGAAACGCTTTCACAGTATAGTGCGCTTATGGTGCTAAAAAAACGCTTTGGCGGCGAGAAGCTACGTAAGTTTTTAAAATATGAGCTTGATAGGTACTTAATAGGGCGTACAGGGGAAGCCTTTGAAGAAATGCCACTATATAAAACACAGTCGCAACAATATCTTCATTACAATAAAGGATCAGTTGTGATGATGGCGATTTATGATCGTTTAGGTGAAAAACGTTTAAATGATGCACTCAAATCATTTTTAAATGAATTTCAGTACCAATCAACACCATACCCAACTACGCTTGATTTACTCAGTTATTTAAAGCGAGATGCAACACAAGCTGAACAACGTTTTATTGATGATCAGTTTAAATATATAACGCTTTATGAGCTTGAAATGAAAGAAGTGTCGGTTACAGATGATGTTGATAGCGAAGGTTTTTATAAGGTAACACTGAGCATTGAAGCCATTAAACAGCGTGCGGATGGCCAAGGTGAAGAAACCGAACAGCCGCTCGATGAGCTAATTGATATTGCATTATTTAGCGACGACCCTGAAAACTTACTAGCTGATGACTTTGTTATTTACTCGCACAAGCATCAAATAGTATCTGGAACCAATACTATTGAGCTAAAAGTAAAAGAAAAGCCACTATTTGCGGGGGTTGATCCTTACATTAAGCTGGTCGATAAAGACAGTAAAAATAATTTAGCTAAATTCTAACGTCTATTTATTTACTAACCACTTAAACTGACTACTTTAAAGGCCGCATTTATGCGGCCTTTATGTGTAATAAACTGTATAAAACTTCATAGCGTTTCTACATATTCCCCACAGCTTTTTACGCTAATATTTTATGTTCTCTTATAAAGTTACCTTACTGGTATTTAGTTTATAAGGAAGAGTATGAAACCATTAATTATAGGGGCGATAGCATTAAGCCTCAGTGCTTGTTCTGCGGTAACCATTCAGCCACAGGCAACAGCAAAAATAACGAGCCAAGCTAATTTCGAAGATAGCCGCCCATTTTATTTATGGGGATTAGTGGGTGAGCAGCGGGTAGACGTAAAACAAATATGTTCAAATACACCGGTTATTCAAATGCAGTCACAACAAACGTTTAGTGATGGAGCGCTGAGTTTAATTACGCTTGGAATATACTCGCCCCATACCATTAAAGTGTGGTGCCAAGAGCAAATACTAGGAGAGACATTATGAGCATCAAGCTATTTGCAGCCGGTTGCACACTGATTATTTTAACGGGGTGTACAAATATTTACTTTGATAACGGTATACAGAGCAAAGTAAGCAATAAAACTCTAAAAAGCTCACAGTGGCATCATAATTTTGCACTTGCGTTGTACGAGGGATCAGAGCCGTTAGATTTAACAACACATTGCCCACAAGGGGAGTGGCAAAGCGTTCATACGTATAAATCGTTTACTAATGGTTTAGCTGAGGTGGTTGTGAATCAAATCGGCCCAGCTTGGTACCCTAAAACAGTAGAAGTACAATGTAATAAGGTACCATTTAAAGCTAAATAATTATTTAAAATAGTTATTCGTAACGCAGTGCATCTATAGGGTTTAGTCTTGCTGCTTTAATAGCAGGGGCTAAACCAAATATAATCCCAATCATTGATGTAAATCCGAACGATAGTATTACAGCCCATGCTGGTATATATGCATCAGGCATACTAGGGACTAAAAACGAAATAAGCCCTGCGGCGCCATATCCTATAATGAGTCCTATTAAACCACCAAAGAGTGAAAGCACAACGGCTTCAACTAAAAACTGCAGCATAATAAAACCAGGTGTTGCGCCTAGTGCTTTTAATGTACCAATAACGCGTGTGCGTTCAGTTACCGACACTAGCATTATATTCATAACACCAATACCGCCAACAAGTAAGCTTATTCCAACAATACCAGCAGTAATAGCAGTAGCACTGCTGGTAAATTTATCTATTTGGGCACGAGATTTTTCAGCGGTTTCAAATTCAAAGTCGTTTTCATCTTTCTCTTTTAGTTTATGTAGTTGGCGCAATACACGGGTTATTTTTGCAAGCACTTGTTCTTCGTTAGTACCTTCATTTAACCTAAACATAATTTGCACATTAGTTTGTGTACTTCCGCCTTCTAAAGCACTCATGGTACTAATTGGAATATTAATGTAATCGTCTTGGTCAAAACCAAATAAGCTACCTTGTTTTTCAGCAACGCCAATAATTCTAAACCATTCACCACCTAGCTTTATATATTCACCTACTGGGTTTTCAGGAAGGTTTAGCTTTTCTATGATTGAAGGGCCGATAAATGCGACCCTTCTTCGCTTATCATCGTCCTCAGCACGAATAAAGCGGCCAAGTTCAGGGTAAGTACGATACGCTTTTTGATAGTCTTGCTCGGTACCTATTACACGCGATGAATGGCTTTTATTTCCATACTCAGCCCCTCCCGAAAAACGCCAGGTAAACATTAGGGCAGTTAGCGTTTCAGCTTCTTTTATACGCGACTTTAAAGCTAAAAAATCGTCGTAGGTAAGCTTGGCATTTTTACCAACCATTTCGAGTTCAATACTGGTGTAAGGCTTTATTGTTGTTACATCTGGCGACATATCAGCAAGTTGATCGTTTATTTGCTTTGTAAAACCCTGCATTACTGCAACGACAGTAACTACGGCGGCAACACCAATAATAATGCCCAAACAGGTCAGTGCGCTGCGCATTGCATTAGCTTTAATAGCTGAAAAAGCGGCTTTAGTGCCTTCCATTATCGCAAGAGCTGATTTAAACATGCTGCTTGATTCCTTCATCTTTAGTGACATCACTTACCACTTTACCGTCGACCAAACGAATTACGCGTTGGCAATGATCGGCAATCTCTTGCTCATGTGTTACTAAAATAATAGTGTGACCTTCGTTATGCAGCTCATCAAATAAACCCATAATTTCGCGGGTTGTTTTACTATCAAGGTTACCTGTGGGTTCATCTCCTAATAATATATGTGGTTTTGTGACTAAAGCGCGGGCAATGGCAACACGTTGACGTTGCCCACCTGATAGTTGGCTAGATAAGTGATTAACTTTATCACCGAGGCCTACCCGTTTTAGTGCTTCTAGGGCTTGTTGCTTGCGCTGTTTGCTAGGAATAAAGCGATACACTAAAGGCTGCATTACATTTTCTAGTGCGGTTGCACGTGGTATTAAGTTAAAGCTTTGAAATATAAACCCAACGCTTTCATTACGCTGATGAGCTAGCTCTGTCTCGGTCATACTTTTTACTAGTTTGTCTTTTAAGTAGTATTCGCCACTGGTGGGTGTATCTAAACAACCTAGTAAGTTCATTAAGGTCGACTTGCCTGAACCAGAAGGTCCTATAATCGCCACGTACTCGTTTTGCATTATATGTACGTTTACATCATCAAGTGCCTTAAATACCTCTGAGCCCATTTTGTATTGTTTATTAATATGCTCTAGCTTGATTACCGCAGACATTAGGCTTCTTCCTTGTCTGCATCTGATTTAAGTTTTACCACATCACCTTCAATCAGAAGACTTACTGGGCGCGCAGGACCAATAACAATGTTGTCGCCTTCATTTAAGCCGTCAGTAATTGCTTGCTCTATATCAGATGATATTCCAACAGTTACGGCAATTTTGCTAACTGTATTATCGCTATTTAGTCGCCATACAAATGTTTTATCGTCTTCTTTTTGGATTGCTTCTATTGGAAGTTTTAAACCGTTTTCGGCAATGCTTGTTGCGATCTCTGCTCTACAACTCATTCCTGCATATAGCTGGCGCTCAGTAGTATCGAGTAATACTTTTACTTTAAACGATAAACCTTGAGAGCCGGCTTGGTTTTTAGCTGAAGTACCAATATTGATTACTGTGCCGCTAAATGGTTTATTTGGGTATGCGGCAGCATAAATATTCGCTTTTTGGTTAAGCTTAATACTCGCAATGTCGGTTTCATCAACACGTAGCTCGGCTAAAATAGCGCTTGGGTCTGCTACTAGCATTAAATCAGAGCCAATAATATTAGTAGTACCGGCTATAACGGTTTCACCTTCTTTAATATTTACAGATGCAAGCAAGCCGCTCATTGGAGCTCTAAATACACTTTTACTTAAGCGATCTTGCGCAATTTGTAGTGATGCTTGTGCTTGGTTGTACGACTCTATTCGTGATTCAATATCAATTTTAGCTAGATCGCGTGCGCTTTCAATATTCTCGTAGCTCTCTTGATTACCTAAACCGACATCATATAAGTCTTTTTGTCTTTTAAGTTGGCGCTCTAGGTTAGCAAGGCGTGTTCTACTATGTTTAATTTCAATTTCTGTGGCGCGAAGGATTGCTTTACTACGGGTAACTTCAGATTCAAAAGCGGTTGTATCAAGGCGCATTAACATGTCACCTTGTTTAACTCCTTGGCCTTCTTGAACAAATATTTTATCTACTCGGCCTGTCACTTCAGAGCGTAATTGCACTTGTGTATTAAAAACTAAATTACCTGAAGCCATTATTGAGTCAGCAATGTCGCCAAGCTCTACTTGAGCAATATTTACTTCGGCTTGTTTTTCATCGCCAGAGATTTGCTTTGACACAATTAGGGCTATAAATGCGCCTACAGCGAGTGTGATGATTATTGCTTTTTTCATTTTTATCTATCCGTGAATTAAGTAATACGGAGGCAATACATACCCCCATCTAGTGGTTACATTGCTGCAATGACTGCCCAAATACCAAAAATAATGATTGAAGGAAGTGCAGAGAATAGGAGTGCTTTGTTAGTTGAAAAATTAGTCCAGCATTTTAAGCCGATCATTCCCAGCGCAATGCTCCAAAAGCTAAATAAATTTATTGATTCTAATAAGCTATAAAAAGGATGGCCAATTTCAAGCCCTATTATTAATTGGTTAATAGATGCGTAGCTAAATACGGCTTGTTGAGATATTTGATCTGTACTTGCACTTAGTACAAGAGCAATTGTGCCTAGGCTTGAAATAACAACTGGCATCATTGTCCAGGTAGAGAATCCATACCAAGCTCCGTAGCTATGTTCTGATTCAGGATCTTGTTTAGCCACAAGCATATAATAAAGTGCCATGAGTGCATTCATGATAGCCAGCGCAATTACGCCGCCAAACAGAGCAAACCAAATTTGGTTTTCTGCATTTAGCTCTATACTTTGACGAATTGCTTTTTGCTCGCCAATTGTTGCATCTATACTTGATGCTGCTACTTGCTCATTAATCAAAAACTGCATATCAACACTAGAGTAAAAAATATAAACACTAGCGATACTAGCAAGGGTAATACATATAAATGCTAACCATGACCAACCTTTGGCGTGTTCAACACCATTGAAAGCTTTACTAGGATTTATATAAATATCGAGTAGGGCGCTAAACGCGTTAGGTGATTTCATTATTATTCCTTTATACCTATTTTATGGCTAGGCAGTTATAAATGCCCAGTGACTAAGTAATAGAATAAAGGAAAAAGTATGTATTGTTTTTATTCAATTGTAACGGTTTGTTAACAGATGTGAGGGGGCTTGTTCAAAAACGAGAAAAGGGCCAAAAGGCCCTTCGTGTTGCAGCAAGTAACACATTCTTTCTTATAAATTAAAGTCTACAGAATAAGCAACGTAAGCTTTAATATCTGAATCATCCATATCTGTATCAGACAAACCAAAAGTAAAACCGTCTTTCGAAATTGATACACCGTAATCTAAGATATTATCATCGCCAATAAAGTCACCAGAGTAATGGCCTAAGTGAAGTGCCATTTCAGTGCCGTTACTGCCAACAGCAAAACCGTAATCAGCTGTTAGGTAAAGTGAATCACCAAAGTCTGTACCATCACCACTTGCAGCTGATGTTGCAAGTACTGAAGCACCAAATGTAAAGCCTTCAACACTGATGCTACCGTAAATTTCAGAGAAATCTGCGTCAGCCTCAGAAGCGGCATCTGGGTAAGCGTAATAAATATAGCCAACATCGTAGCTAACGCTTTCGTTAATGTCGCCACCAAAGCCTGCGTATAAATCAAGCTCATAGGTCATTTCATCTGCCCACGATGCATTTGAAGCCCAAGTACCTGCATAAAAGCCCGATTCATTGGCGTAATCAATACCGCCTGAAATAGCTGCATCGCCCCCAGTTTGCTCTTGACCACGCCATAAGTAGTTTGATGTTGCCGCTGCGTTTGCTGTTACTTCAGCATGTACGGCTGTTGACGTTAAAGATGTTGCGCCCATTAATGCTATAGCACTTATAGCGATGGTTTTTTTTAGTTTTAGCATGTCCATTTCCCGTTATATGATTTTTGCTCGCCAAGGTTTTTATTATGTATTCGGAACCTTTAGGCTGACGGCTTTTTATTGTTTAACTAACGGGATAATTGCACTGTATGTGCCAGCTTCATTATTTTTTATTAAAAATTATTTTTTATTTATTAAAAACATGAGCTTGAATTTTATGAATAGGATGGGGATATAACATGAAGGAAGATGTTGCGCACATTGCTGGTGCATAAATTAACCTAGCCGCACCATAAAAGTACGGCTAAATTAGAAGATTTTAACCGAATATAGTGCGCATAAGGCTAATTGTTTCGTTTACGCTGCGACCTTTTTGTACTTCACTCACAATTGAATCACGTTTACTGCGAATGTGTTCAGGAATATCGTCAGCAGCAAGAGCACGGTCTACTAAAATTTCTGCAGACTCTTTACCTCTACGCTGAGTTTTACCTGTTGTAGTTGTAGTACGTTTAGGCTTGGTTAGCAGTTTAATGTAGTTAGAGTTATCTGGTGTTTTAGCATCAGCGTAGTGAAAGAAACATGGAATTAATGCTTTAATAGCAACCAATTGTTCTTCTAACTCATTACTAGGTTTAGCCATTTTGTACCATGACATAGCTTGAATACCTTTTACGATATCTTGCCAGTAACGCTCAAAATCACTATTTTTAAGTTTAGAAACACCAAGAGCACCACATAATGCATCTAATCGATTATTTGTAATCGGAGTAAATAAATCAGGGCGACGCATTGCAAGCAGTCGTGTTGCAGGCGCAAGTGTTGGTTTTTCGTTGTTGTCGGTGAATATTTTTGAATAAGCAGCAACAAATTGTTGATATTCGTATTGAGTAATATCACCTTCAAGTGGAATATTTACTAGTGCATCGTCAAAAGCACCTGG
The DNA here is from genome assembly GCF_015864725.1 of Pseudoalteromonas sp. NSLLW24. Taxonomy (NCBI): domain Bacteria; kingdom Pseudomonadati; phylum Pseudomonadota; class Gammaproteobacteria; order Alteromonadales; family Pseudoalteromonadaceae; genus Pseudoalteromonas; species Pseudoalteromonas sp. NSLLW24. The sequence continues at coordinate 76,910 of NZ_JADYWQ010000019.1, forward strand.
TAAATCACCAAGCATTTGATGGAAGCTCTTTGCACTCTTTGTAGATGCAAACCATTCAACGTCAAAGTTGTATGTGCTTGGATCAAGTGATGCCATGTGCTTACCGCTAAACGCAAGTAAGTCTTCAGGAATCATATCTTTAAGAGATTGTTCACGAATGCTTTTGATGTAGTCTACCAAACGAAGCTGTTCATCAAGTGCAATAACGTCTTTGTGTTGTTCTACAAATACACTTACAACAGGCCACGGAGCAATACGTAAAGTTTTAACCTGTAAAAAGCTGATAGCTGAAATAAGCTGATCGTGTAGCTTCTTAAGTACTGGTAACTGCTGTGGCTCTAGCAAATCGTAGTTCATACGATCTCTGCTTGCACTTAGCAATTCGTAACACCAAGGTAAAAAATCATCAGGGTGGTTTTCTACTTTCACGGCCATAAGGTTAAGGCTTAACTCTGAAGATTGCTTCAGAATGTTCTGATAGATTTGATTTTCTTGTTCGCCTAGCGTCATTTTTGACGGTGAAATTAGCAGTTTTTTCATGCCTTGTAGAATCTCCGGTTTAGATATATATTTTTTTGCTGGTCTATTTTAGCGCAATTACGCTAATAACAACAGCGCTGTCCTCCATACGTTGTAATTGAAGTGACTAAATCAGTATTTTTGCTAATAAAATGAGACTAATGCTTTAACATGTATCAATCATTTTCATCCAGTACAAAGAGGCTTTCAACTGAGGTATTAAAATGCTTTGCTATTTTTAGAGCAATTATTACCGACGGCGTAAACCGGTTTGTTTCTACGGTACTTATTGTTTTGCGCGACACTTTAATAGCATCAGCAAGTTCTTGCTGTGAAAGCCCGGCCTCTTTTCGATACTTTGCTATGTTATTTTGCATATCCACTCCTAATCACGATTTTGCCAAAGCAATGAAGCGCCATATACCAAGAGCATGATACCTAGGTAGAATATTGCCATAGTTGCATGCGAAAATTCGGTAGGTATTTCATCGCTTATATAAAAAACACCCAGAAGGCAAAACCCAAATGCAAAACTTGTATGTTTATATGCATTAGTGTCAATGGTGTTTAGAAACTCATCTTTATAAGCGTATTGAAAATACATTTTTAACGGAAAGCCCCCTTTAATGAGATAAATAATCACTATAACTATATAAAAAAAAACGCCCATTCCAACAGTTAAAAGCCCTCCAATATGTTGATCTTGTTTTATTAGTGAGTAAACACAGAGAAGTAAACAAACTATCCCTGCGCTTAAACTAATCCATATGTTTTGACCCATAAATTGTTCTTCAGTTTTAATATCCTGTTGTTTCATAGTATTCATCCTGTAATAGTATTTTATTTTTTGTAACCTCTGGGTATCAATGTAACCTTGGGGTATCACCGGGTCAATATTTATTTGTAACCTAAAGGTATCAAAATGTTTCAGGAAAGATTCACATATAACAGGTAAAATGGTTTTAGTGGCTTTTTTACATCAACTACAATGATTTTAAGGCTAACACTCGCTATGATAAGAACATTATTTGCACGTTTGAAAGGACGATCATGAAAACCTTACTTAAAATTGTAGGTGTAATACTTTTACTATGTATAGCACTAATTGTTGCCGCACCGTTTTTAATCCCTACTGATACTATTTTTAATAAAGTGTCTGAGCAGGTAGAACAAACAACTGGGCGCACTCTTACTATTAAAGGTGATAAAACACTTAGCGTATTCCCTGCATTAAAGTTAGAACTTAACGACGTGCATTTTGCAAATATGGAATCAGGTTCGCGCGCCGATATGGCGAGTATGAAACAGCTTGCTGTACACATACCTTGGTTTTCATTATTTGGTGGTGAGTTTAAATTAGATAAGTTTGTTATAAATGAACCAAATATCCTATTAGAAACTGACAAAAATGGTAAAGCTAATTGGCAGTTGTTTGATGCAGTTGCAGAGCAACCTAAAGAGCAAAGCCAATCAGGTGAAGCTATAAAGCTTCCAGATAACTTTGATATTGAGTTAGGCGAGGTCGCTATTTATGGCGGCACATTTACTTATTTAGATGGTCTAACAGGTGCTAAGCAACAAATTAGTGATTTAGAACTCGCTATTTTACTTCCATCACTTCGTAAAACATTAGAAGTAAAAGGGGGTATTACTTATATGCAGGAGCGTTTTGAGCTTGATATAAAATTAGATACTCCTGCTAAAGCAATTGAAGGTGCTACTTTTAATGTTAAACAAACCTTAGATTCTCGTTTAGTTGATCTAACGTTCGAAGGGAGCATCGCTGGGCAAGGCCAAGATATTAAAGGTCAGTTATCACTAAGCGGTGAGTCTGTTAAAAGTATTGCAAAATGGCAAGGTGTAGAGTTAGACGCTAAAGACAATGCTTTTAACGCATTCAGTGTAAACGGTAAAATGCACCTAGCAGGTGAGAAATTTAATTTAGACGATTTAGTTGCGACGTTAGACGCATTGGAAATAAAAGGTAAGAGCGAGCTTAACCTAGGAAAGCGTTTAGCTGTAAATGCTGATATCGATTTAGGTATGCTTGATTTAAACCCGTACCTACCTGAAGCAGTAGCAAAACAAGAAGAGCCAGTAGAGCAAAATGATAAACCTGCAGAGCCAATAGTATGGGATGACACTAAAATTGATCTAAGTGCGTTAAATTCACTAGATGCGAATGTAGTTATTCGTTCAAGTGGATTAAAAGCTAACGATATTAAGTTGGGCGCAAATCAATTTACTGTTGCTTTAAAAAATAGCACTGCAAAACTAAGCCTAGATAGCTTTTCTGCTTATGAAGGGTCAGGTAAAGGCGTTATCAATGTAAACGCACAACAAGTACCTTATAAAATATCAACTAACTTTGACTTAGCTGGTATAGATGCACAGCCTTTATTAACTGATGCGGCAGGTTTTGACAAGCTAATGGGTAAGGGTTCTTTAAATTGGAACCTAAACACAACTGGCCAAAGTCAAAAGTCGTTTATTGGTGCGCTTAACGGAAAACTTGGATTTGAGTTTGCTGATGGGGCTGTAAAAGGTGCGAATATAGCTGAGATGGTTCGTAAAGGTAAGGAACTCATTTCAGGAAACTTTGGTGCAGCATCTGAAGGGCTGGATACCGGGTTTGAAGAATCTGAGCAAACAGATTTCTCTGCACTAACTGGTAGTTTTAATTTTACTAATGGTGTTGGTAAAAATACTGATTTATCACTTATTAGCCCACTCATAAGAATATCAGGTGAAGGCGATGTTGATTTACCGCAAACAGCGGTTAACTACCGTTTGGTTACAGGCATAGTTGGATCAATCGAAGGACAGGGAACCACTGATGACAGTACTGGTTTTAAAATACCACTACGTATAAAAGGGCCTTTCCACGATGTTGGTATAAAGCTTGATGTGGGTAATGCGCTTAAAGATGAAGCTAAACAGAAAGTCGATGAGGCAAAAGAAAAAGCCAAAGACAAAGCAAAGGATAAGATTAAAGATAAATTAAAAGGTTTATTCGGTTAATCATCTATAGTTAAAACAAACAAGGCACTTATATAGTGCCTTGTTTGTTTTGTAACCACCTGTAAAATAGCTACATAGCCGTAATTACTCAACTTTAATAACCGTACGCTCTAAATTAATTAAAAAATAACCTATCACTACCCCCTCAATGCTGGTACAATTGCCCGCCCTTAAGAGACAACTCGTTTGTTTTTTGATTGGGATTTAATCGAAATGTCTGATTTTTAAACGAATTTTAGACACGTTGTAATTACTACACCGGAGGTCATTAACATGATCCAAATGCAAACTCAGCTGGAAGTTGCTGATAACAGCGGCGCTCGCAAAGTGCAGTGTATAAAAGTCCTTGGTGGTTCACACCGTCGCTACGCAGCGATTGGCGACATCATTAAAGTTTCTGTAAAAGAAGCTATTCCTCGCGGTAAAGTGAAGAAAGGTGATGTTAAAAACGCGGTAGTTGTGCGTACCAGAAAAGGTGTTCGCCGTCCAGATGGTTCTCTGATCCGTTTTGACAGCAACGCGGCTGTTATCTTAAATGATAACTTGCAGCCAATTGGTACACGTATTTTCGGCCCTGTGACTCGCGAACTTCGTAATGATAAGTTCATGAAAATCGTTTCACTAGCCCCAGAAGTACTGTAAGGAGCCAATCATGGCAGCAAAAATACGTCGTGATGACGAAGTAATCGTACTAGCAGGTAAAGACAAAGGTAAGCGCGGAAAAGTGCTTTCAGTTGTTACTGAATCTGGTCGAATCTTTGTCGAAGGCATAAACTTGATCAAGAAACACCAAAAGCCGGTTCCACAATTGAACCAAGCTGGCGGCATTGTTGAGAAAGAAGCATCTATGGATGCATCAAACGTTGCGATCTTCAACTCGGAAACGAGTAAAGCTGATCGTGTAGGTTTCAAGATTGAAGATGGTAAGAAATTACGTATCTTTAAATCTACTGGTAAAACTATCTAATAGTTGGAGTAGAATGATGGCGAAACTGCATGAAGTATATAAAGACAAAGTAGTTGCTGAACTTCAAGAGAAGTTTGGTTTCAGCTCTGTCATGCAAGTCCCTCAGATCGAAAAGATCACATTGAATATGGGCGTGGGCGAAGCCCTAGCTGACAAGAAGATTTTAGATAACGCAGTAGCGGATCTAGCAGCAATCTCTGGTCAGAAACCTCTAATCACTAAAGCACGCAAATCTGTTGCTGGCTTCAAAGTGCGTGAAGGTTACCCGATTGGTTGTAAAGTAACCCTACGCGGCGAGCGTATGTGGGACTTTTTTGAGCGTTTGGTATCAATCGCTATCCCACGTATTCGTGACTTCCGTGGCGTAAGTGCTAAGTCTTTTGATGGACGTGGCAACTACAGCATGGGCGTACGTGAACAAATCATCTTCCCAGAAATCGATTACGATAAAGTAGACCGTGTACGCGGTATGGATATTACTATCACTACTTCTGCGAAATCTGATGAGGAAGGCCGTGCGTTGTTAGAAGCGTTTAACTTCCCATTTAAGAAATAAGGGTAGGGTTATGGCAAAGAATTCTATGAAAGCGCGCGAAGCAAAGCGCACAAAACTAGTTGCTCAGTTCGCTGAAAAGCGCGCGGCACTAAAAGCTATCATCAGTGATGTTAATACATCTGAAGATGATCGTTGGGACGCGGTACTTAAGCTACAAGCTTTACCTCGTGATTCTAGCCCTGCACGTCAACGTAATCGTTGTAACATTACGGGCCGCCCACATGGTTTCCTTCGCAAATTCGGCATGAGCCGTATTAAAGTTCGCGAAGCAGCTATGCGCGGTGAAATTCCTGGCCTTAAAAAGGCTAGCTGGTAATAGAATCATGGGAGTAAGACTATGAGCTTGCAAGATCCTATCGCGGATTTGTTTACACGAATTCGTAACGGTCAATCAGCGAAGAAAGTATCTGTAACGATGCCAACTTCAAAGCTGAAAGTAGCATTAGCTAAAGTACTAAAAGACGAAGGTTATATCGTAGATTTCGCCGTTAACGGTGAAACTAAACCTGAGCTTTCTATCGAGTTGAAGTACTTCGAAGGCAAAGCTGTAATTGAAAATATCCAGCGTGTAAGTCGCCCTGGTCTACGTATCTATAAGAAACGTGACCAATTACCTAAGGTAATGGGTGGTCTTGGTATCGCTATCGTATCAACTTCTAAAGGCCTAATGACAGACCGCACAGCACGTAGTGCTGGTGTTGGTGGTGAAATCATTGGTTTTGTAGCTTAATCGGAGGGGAACTATGTCTCGCATAGCAAAGGCACCAATTACTGTTCCTGCCGGTGTAGAAGTTACATTAAAAGGCCAGGAAATCACAGTTAAAGGCAAAAACGGTGAACTTACTCGTACTATCAACAACGCTGTTGAAGTACAAGTTAATGACAACGTTATTACTACTTTACCTCGTGATGGCGTAGCTAATGCATGGGCTCAAGCAGGTACTGCTCGCGCTCTAATCAACAACATGGTTGTTGGTACGCATGAAGGTTACGAGAAGAAACTTCAGTTAGTAGGCGTGGGTTACCGTGCTGCAGCTAAGGGTAAAACATTAGATTTAACTCTTGGCTTCTCACACCCAGTTAATTTCGCAGTTCCTGAAGGAATTACGATTGAAACTCCAAGCCAAACAGAAGTTCTAGTTAAGGGCGTAGATAAGCAGTTAGTTGGTCAAACAGCTGCTAACATTCGTGCATACCGTAAACCTGAGCCTTATAAAGGTAAGGGTGTTCGTTATTCAGATGAGAATGTACGCCGTAAAGAGGCTAAGAAGAAGTAAGGTAAGACGATGGATAAAAAAACAGCTCGTCTACGTCGTGCTAAACGCACTCGTAGAAATTATATTGAACAAGGCACAACGCGTCTTGTTATCCACCGCACGCCACGTCACATATACGCTCAAGTAGTAAATGCTGAGGGTAATGTACTGGCTGCTGCTTCTACTGTTGAAAAGGCTATTAGCGAAACAGTTAAAGGCACCGGTAACGTTGAAGCTGCGCAAGCAGTTGGCAAAGCGGTTGCTGAACGTGCGGCTGACAAAGGCATCGAAAAGATTGCTTTTGATCGCAGTGGCTTTAAATATCACGGCCGTGTGAAGGCGCTAGCTGATGCTGCGCGTGAAGCCGGTTTGCAATTCTAGGAGTAGACTATGGCTAACGTAGAAGCAAAGCAACAACAGCCTGATCTAGCTGAAAAGCTAATCGCGGTGAACCGTGTGTCTAAAGTAGTTAAAGGTGGTCGTATCTTTAGCTTTACTGCACTAACTGTAGTTGGTGATGGCGCAGGTAAAGTAGGTTTCGGTTATGGTAAAGCACGTGAAGTTCCAGCTGCTATTCAAAAAGCAATGGAAAAAGCACGTCGTAACATGATCAACGTAGACCTAAATGGCAACACATTACAGCATCCTGTTAAGGGACGTCATGCTGGCTCACTAGTGTTCATGAAACCAGCATCTGAAGGTACTGGTATCATTGCAGGTGGTGCTATGCGTGCAGTACTAGAAGTTACTGGTGTGCAGAACGTACTTTCTAAATGTTACGGTTCTACTAACCCGATCAACGTGGTACGTGCAACGATTTCGGCTCTTGAGAATATGAATTCTCCACAGTCAATCGCTGCTAAACGTGGCCTTCGCGTAGACGAAATACTGGGGTAACCATGGCAAATCAAACTGTAAAAGTAACACAAGTAAAAAGCTCTATCGGTCGTTTACCGAAACATAAAGCTACATTACGCGGTCTTGGTTTACGTCGTATCAACCACACTGTTGAGTTAGAAGACACAGCATGTGTACGTGGTATGATAAACAAGGTTTCTTACATGGTTAAGGTAGAGGGTTAATTCGATGCATTTGAATACACTTTCACCTGCTGCAGGTTCAAAAACTGCTCCAAAACGTGTTGGTCGTGGTATCGGTTCTGGTCTAGGTAAGACTGGCGGCCGTGGTCACAAAGGTCAAAAATCACGTTCTGGCGGCAAAGTACGCGTTGGTTTTGAAGGCGGTCAAATGCCTATGCAACGTCGTCTACCTAAATTTGGTTTTACTTCTCGCAAATCTTTAGTATCTGCAGAAATAAACCTTTTTGAAATCGCTAAAGTAGAAGGCGATGTGGTAGACCTAAGCGCGTTACAAGCAGCTGGTCTAGTTAAAAAGAACGTTCTTTTCGTTAAAGTTGTTAAATCTGGCGAAGTTTCACGCGCTGTTACCGTTAAAGGCCTTAAAGCCTCTAAAGGTGCTCGCGAAGCTATTGAAGCTGCCGGAGGCAAGGTAGAAGACTAAGGAAGTACTAATGGCTAAACCAGGTCAAGATACAAAAAGTGCACAAGGTGGACTTTCGGAATTGAAGCGCCGATTACTCTTCGTATTGGGTGCTATCATAATTTACCGTCTAGGTTCATTTGTGCCGATCCCTGGGATTGACGCCGCTGTACTTGCCGATTTCTTCGAGCAACAAAAGGGCACCATTGTTGAGATGTTCAACATGTTCAGTGGTGGTGCACTTGAGCGAGCTTCAGTGTTAGCACTGGGTATTATGCCGTATATCTCGGCTTCGATTATTACGCAACTATTAACGCATATGTATCCTCCGTTTATAGAGCTTAAGAAAGAAGGTGAGCAAGGGCGTAAAAAAATTAGCCAGTACACACGCTATGGCACGCTTGTGCTAGCTACTATTCAATCAATCGGTATTGCTTCTAGCTTACCGGGCATGATGGAGGGGTTAGTTGTTAACCCTGGTATGGGTTTCTATTTCACCGCAGTGGTGAGTTTAGTAACTGGTACTATGTTCCTTATGTGGTTGGGTGAACAAATAACAGAGCGTGGTATCGGTAACGGTATCTCTGTTCTAATATTTGTTGGTATTGTAGCTAACTTGCCGTCTGCTATTGGTTCGACAGTCGAAATGGCGCGCCAAGGTGATTTGAATGTTTTTGTACTGTTGATGGTTGCGGTAATCGTATTCGCTGTTACTTATCTTGTAGTGTTTTTCGAACGTGGACAACGTCGTATTGTTGTTAACTACGCTAAACGCCAACAAGGTCGTCAAGTATTTGCTGCTCAAAGCACGCATTTACCACTAAAAGTAAATATGGCGGGTGTTATTCCACCAATCTTCGCTAGCAGTATAATTCTGTTCCCTGGTACAATTGCTAGCTGGTTCGGCCAAGGTGAAGGTCCAGTCGCTGATGTATTACAAGCTGTTGCTACTACGTTGACCCCAGGTCAACCGTTGTACTCACTTGTTTTAGCTGCGGCTATTATCTTCTTCTGCTTTTTCTACACAGCGTTGGTTTTTAACCCACGTGAAACAGCAGATAACCTTAAGAAATCTGGCGCATTTATCCCAGGTATTCGTCCAGGTGAGCAGACATCTAAATACATTGATAAAGTGATGACACGCCTGACATTGGCAGGTGCTTTGTATATAACCTTTATCTGTCTGGTGCCTGAATTCATGACGATGGCGTGGCAAACGCCATTCTACTTCGGCGGTACATCAGTTTTGATTATCGTTGTAGTGATCATGGACTTTATGGCACAAGTACAGACTCACCTGATGTCTCATCAGTATGATTCTGTGCTGAAAAAAGCGAACCTTAAAGGCTACGGTCGATAAGGTCAGTTTACGGAGTTGAGCAATGAAAGTACGTGCTTCCGTTAAGAAAATATGCCGTAACTGTAAAGTTATTAAACGTGCTGGTGTAGTACGCGTAATTTGCAGTGAGCCTAAGCATAAGCAAAGGCAAGGTTAAGTAAACAGCGTGCAGGCTGAGTTTTCTCGGCCTGTGTTTTTAGTAGTAATTTGGTCTTCGTTTGAGTATCCTTACGGGCTTTTCAAACAGATGATTACCAAATTCGAATATAGGAGATGTGTTAGTGGCCCGTATTGCTGGCATTAACGTCCCTGATCATAAACATGCAGTTATTGGTTTAACAGCTATTTATGGCATAGGTAAGACTCGCTCTAAGGCTATCTTAGTAGCGACTGGTATCGCCGAAACCACAAAAATCGGTGAACTTTCAGACGAAATTCTTGACGTACTGCGTGATGCAGTTGGCAAGTACACTGTTGAAGGTGATCTTCGTCGTGAAGTTACTTTAAATATCAAGCGCCTTATGGACCTTGGTTGTTATCGTGGCCTACGTCACCGTCGCTCTTTACCACTACGTGGTCAAAGAACTAAGACTAACGCGCGCACCCGCAAGGGTCCTCGTAAGCCTATTAAGCGATAAGGGGATAGTATTATGGCTAAGACACCAATTCGTCGTAAAAAGGTTAAAAAACAAGTTGCTGATGGTATGGCTCATGTTCATGCGTCTTTCAACAACACTATTGTAACGATTACCGACCGTCAAGGTAATGCACTATCATGGGCTACTGCCGGTGGTTCAGGTTTCCGTGGTTCACGTAAATCTACACCATTTGCTGCTCAGGTTGCTGCAGAGCGTGCAGGTACTGCTGCTCAAGAATACGGTTTAAAAAATCTAGAAGTTTTCATCAAAGGTCCAGGTCCAGGTCGTGAATCTGCTGTACGTGCTTTGAATGCTGCTGGTTACCGTATTACCAACATTACTGACGTGACGCCTATACCACATAATGGTTGTCGTCCACCGAAGAAACGTCGCGTTTAACAATAGGTTAGGAGAAATAACATGGCAAGATATTTGGGCCCTAAGCTCAAGCTGAGTCGTCGTGAAGGTACTGACCTGTTCCTTAAGAGCGGCGTAAGAGCTATCGACTCTAAGTGTAAACTTGAGACTGCACCTGGTCAGCACGGCGCCCGTAAAGGTCGTTTATCTGATTACGGTTTACAATTACGTGAAAAGCAAAAAGTACGTCGTATCTACGGTGTATTAGAAAAGCAATTCCGTAACTACTATAAAGAAGCTGCTCGCCTTAAAGGCAACACAGGTGAAAACTTGTTACAGCTTTTAGAGCAACGTTTAGACAATGTTGTATATCGCATGGGTTTTGCTAGCACACGTGCTGAAGCACGCCAGTTAGTAAGCCATAAAGCGATTTTAGTTAATGGTCGTGTTGTGAACATTCCTTCATACGTAATTACTCCAGAAGATACTGTTGTAATCCGTGAGAAGTCTAAGACACAAGCACGTATCATCGCTGCTCTAGAGTTGGCTGAGCAACGTGAAAAGCCGACTTGGGTTGAAGTTGACGGTAAGAAACTGGAAGGCAGCTTCAAGCGCCTACCTGAGCGTTCAGATTTGTCTGCGGACATTAATGAACAACTAATCGTCGAACTTTACTCTAAGTAAAGTTAAGAGTTAAGAGAGGATAACATGCAGGGTTCTGTTACAGAATTTCTAAAACCAAGGTTAGTCGACATCGACGCTATCAACCCAACGCGTTCTAAAATAGTTTTAGAACCACTAGAGCGTGGCTTTGGTCATACTCTGGGTAATGCTTTACGCCGTATATTACTTTCATCTATGCCTGGATGTGCAGTAACTGAAGTTGAAATCGACGGTGTTTTACATGAGTACAGCGCGAAAGAAGGCGTTCAAGAAGACATCATTGAAATACTATTAAACCTTAAGGGTTTAGCAGTAACGTTAGAAGGCAAAGATGAAGTTTTTCTGACCCTGACTAAATCTGGTGTAGGCCCTGTTACTGCGGCTGATATTCAGCACGATGGCGATGTAACAATTGCTAATCCAGATCACGTTATTTGTAATTTAACTACAAATAACAGCGAGATCAGCATGCGTATTCGTGTTGAACGCGGTCGTGGTTATGTGCCGGCATCTAGTCGTTTATCCTCTGATGACGATGAGCGTCCAATTGGTAGATTGTTGCTTGATGCATCATTTAGCCCAGTTGAACGTATTGCGTACTCGGTTGAATCAGCTCGAGTTGAGCAACGTACAGATTTAGACAAGTTAATCATTGATATGGAAACAAACGGCACTTTAGATCCAGAAGAAGCGATCCGCCGTGCGTCTACTATCTTAGCTGAGCAATTAGATGCATTCGTAGATTTACGTGATGTAACTGAGCCAGAAGAGAAAGAAGAGAAGCCAGAATTCGATCCTATTCTACTTCGTCCAGTTGATGACCTTGAATTAACAGTACGCTCAGCAAATTGTTTGAAAGCCGAGCAAATTCAATATATCGGTGATTTAGTTCAGCGCACTGAAGTTGAGCTTCTTAAAACACCTAATTTAGGTAAGAAGTCTCTAACTGAAATTAAAGACGTGCTAGCTTCACGTGGACTTTCTCTGGGCATGCGCCTAGAAAATTGGCCACCTGCAAGTTTAGCTGAATAATCTAAATCACTATATTAGTTTAGTTAGAAGGATAGGGTCATGCGCCATCGTAAGAGTGGTCGTCAATTAAACCGTAACAGTAGCCATCGTAAAGCGATGTTTAGCAATATGGCAGGTTCTTTGGTGAAACATGAAATCATCAAAACTACTTTGCCTAAAGCGAAAGAGTTACGTCGTGTAATTGAACCTTTAATCACACTGGCTAAGACTGACAGTGTAGCAAATCGCCGTTTAGCGTTTGCTCGCACGCGTGATAATGAAGTTGTTGGTAAATTATTCAGTGAAATCGGTCCACGTAACGCGGATCGTCCAGGTGGTTACACTCGTATTCTTAAGTGTGGCTTCCGTACTGGTGATAATGCACCAATGGCTTATATTGAACTAGTTGGTCGCCCAGCGACTAGCGAAGCAGTTCAAGAAGACGCACAGTCTGCAGAGTAAGTCTTAAAGAAACCTAAAAGCCGAGCCTATGCTCGGCTTTTTCTTGCCTAAAATTTGTCAAACTATATGAACCAGTAATTACCTTCTATTGTGAGTATATACGAATTGATAAGTTGTTTTGACAGCTGCTTTAATAGCTCTACCTAATTACTCTTTACTTACCATTCATTCAAAATAGCCTATCAGATTCTAGTCAAAGATCATTTCCACTATATATGTGATTTACAGCTATTAATAATACCGCTGCGAATTGAGCTACAATTAAAGCAAGCCTAACGAAGTTTTTACTTATAGATCTGATTAGAAAATATAACGTGGGCTCTCTTATCTATATACCGGTACGAAGAACCTCATAGTAAAGTTAACCATTATGGCCCATGCAAACTTCCTTCTTAGATATGTAAAATATAGCCTGATCAATCCAATTATCCGCTTTTGATTAATTTAAATGATTTATAGCAATACGACTCTTACTCTATTGGTTAGTTTTTCCACATAGGTGATCGAAAGATATCTCTACCTGTTAGTAGTTATCATAATTTTCATTTCAAATAGCTATAAGAACCTATTAATAATGGTAGTTTAGTTGTGTTTTTGAGCGTTTAGCTCAAATACTCAGCGAACAGTACATTATTTCAAGTTTTCTTCAAAAAAGGGTTGATCTGTTTTCGGATCTCCCTATAATGCGACCCCACTGAGACGGGAAACGCCAACGCATAGCGAGGCACGAACAACTCAGGGTGTTAAGTAAAACTTCGGTTTTAAATCTTCCAAAAGAAAGTTTAAAACTAAGTGTTGACTCAAAAAATAAAGGGTGTATTATTCGCATCCCTTGAGACGCTAAAGCGACTCAAAACGTTCTTTAACAATATAAAGCAAT
>NZ_JADYWQ010000002.1:0-377467 GCF_015864725.1 Pseudoalteromonas sp. NSLLW24
TTCTATGGTGAGGGATGGTGTCATGTGGGATCCTAAAATGGTTTGAAATTAGGAATTGACACCATAGTCACTTGTTAGGTAGTCGTCGGCGCCCATGCGCAGGCCGCATACGGTATCTATTTCGCTATCGCGGGCGGTTAAAAAAATAATAGGCAGTGTTTTAGAAAGCGATCGCAATGTTTGGCACAGTAAAAAACCACCATCTATTTCATGGCCTAGGCCAATATCAACAATGGCTAAATCGGGCAGGGCATTTTTAAATGCAGCTTCAGCGCTGGCGCGATCGGCAAAGCCACTCACTTGGTAGCCCTGTAAGCTCAGCATTTCTATGTAGTTTTCGCGGATTGCGGGTTCATCTTCAATGATGGCTATTTTTTTCATTCTAATCATTATCCTATTGCCTCTGCTGTGCACTATATCGAAGTTCTTAACCTAAGTAAGGTTAAAAAGGCAATTGCCATTTTTTTGCCACAATTGCTCAGCAGTTTGCCATTTTTGCTCCCCTTTATTGCCACTTGAACTTGTTTTAATACACCCATCAAAACAAAACATCACAAATTAAAAAGTAAGTTTAAGGATCAAATCATGAAGAAGACATTAATTGCGTTAACACTGATTGCTAGTTTTTGTACTCCAGCAATTGCCTCAACATCTAACACGCCATCAAAAGAAGCCCATAAAGAAACGGCTATTGGGCTAGGTGCAGGCGCTATTATTGGCGGCGTAGTAGGCGGGCCAATAGGTGCGTTTATTGGGGCATTTGCCGGTGGTTTAATAGGTGATTCAAAAGTAGCTGATAACAAAATTGCAGAGCAAGAGCGTGCAATTACGGTTATGAAAGAAAAAACCAGCGATTACCAACACGTGCTTAACCACAATAATATGTTAGAGCAACAGCTAGAAGTGCTTGCCAATCAAAATGAGCAGTTAACTCAAGTTCAAATTAATAACTTATTGGCGATGACGGTGCAATTTAAAACAGGTTCAAGTGTTATTGCCCCGCATTTTGCACTGCAGTTAGACCAACTGGTTACCTTGTTAAACAACCAACCACAACTCGCGCTTGATTTAAGTGGCTTTGCCGATCAGCGCGGCGATGAGCAAACTAATCTTTTACTTTCTAAAGCGCGTGTAAATGCCGTGCAAAGCTACTTAATAAAACACGGCGTGAGCCATAAACGCTTAAGCACGCAGGCATTTGGCGAGCAGCAAACATTGGCTAATAGCAACACGGTGGAAGATAACTTTTTTGATAGACGCGTAACGCTTACCACTCGCTCAATGAATAGTGTAAATGGCCAAACGGCGAGTAACTAAAACTAACTGAATCTAAGTAAAGCTAAGCGTTCGATGGAGTGATTTATGTTTAAATTGAGTAAACCAACCAAAATGCTTACTAAAGTAAGCATTTTTATATTCATAGCGATTGTGCTGTTAGCTAGCTTTAAAAGCCATGCGCAATCACCCAAGTTAGAGCTTTTTGATAGCAATGGTGCGCCAGCAGGCCCAGCAATAATATTAAAAAGCGACGCCAATATGACCTTAACTGGCCTAATTAATCATGTTGTAGTTACGCAAACCTATCAAAACGAAAACCCGTTTGCAGTTAACGCGCGCTACGTTTTTCCATTGCCAGATGAAAGCGCTGTGCACGCCATGACAATGCGTATAGGTGAGCGAGTTATTAAAGGCCAAATTGATAAAAAGGTAGAGGCCGAAAAAAAATACGAGGAGGCTAAAAAAGCAGGCAAGCAAGCGGCCCTTGTACGCCAGCAACGCGCCAATATGTTTATTACGAGTGTGGCAAATATTGGTCCTGGTGAGCAAGTAGTAATTGAGCTTGAGTATCAAGAAATAATTGACTACAGCAGCGGCACATTTGCTATTAGATTTCCTACTACTATTACACCGCGTTATCACGCGATTAGTGGTGAAGTTAATACTCAAAATCAAGCGCATGTTAATCCGCTCCCAACGGGATGGTTAAGCCCTGTTTACAGTATTAAAAGCAGTACTCAAAATGATAACGTACCAAGCAGCCAATTTAGCTTAAACATTGATATAGACGTAGGCTTAGAGCTGGTTGATATCAATTCTAAATTTCATAATGTTGATGTACAAAACACCGCGTTTGGACAATATAAAATAGCGTTAAATGAGACAAATGCAGTTAATCGCGACTTTGTACTTGAGTTTAAACCGCTGCAAAAAGAGCAAGCTCAAGCCGCATTTTTTACTCAGCAGTTTGAAAATGGTGACCGATACGGGCTTGCTATGCTAATGCCACCGGGGGATAACTTTACACAAACTCAGCGCTTACCTCGCGAAATGGTATTTGTAGTTGATACGTCAGGCTCTATGCACGGGCAATCTATGGAGCAAGCTAAAAAAGCCTTGTTTTATGCGCTGTCATTACTTGATAGCGACGACAGTTTTAACATAATTGGTTTTGACAACATAGTGACTCCAATGAGCGATAAACCACTTATAGCCAGTGACTTTAATTTACGCCGTGCAGAGCGATTTATTTATAGCCTAGAAGCCGACGGCGGCACAGAAATACAAGGTGCGCTTAATGCCGTACTTGATGGCAGCGAGTTTGATGGTTTTGTACGCCAAGTTGTATTTTTAACTGATGGTAGCGTTAGTAATGAGGATGTATTGTTTAAAAATATTCAAAATAAATTAGGTGATAGCCGCTTATTTACAGTGGGTATTGGCAGCGCACCTAACAGCTTTTTTATGCGCCGAGCGGCAGATGTCGGTAAGGGCTCATTTACGTTTATAGGCAGCACAAGCGAGGTGCAACCTAAAATGCAGCAGTTGTTTGATAAGCTTGCACATCCTGCGATTACTAATTTGGCGCTAAGCGATGAAAGCGGTAACAACTTAGATTTTTGGCCGTCACCACTACCTGATTTATATTTTGGCGAGCCTATCATGGTCGCTATAAAACTTAATAATGCTAAAAGTGTGGTACTTGCTGGGCAAACAGCACAAGGGCCTTTAAGTATTAAATTAAGTACACAAAATAGCTCAAGCGCTCAAGGTATAGCAAAACTGTGGGCGCGCCAAAAAATTAAGTCATTACTTTTATACAACGAGCAAAATACAGTTAAAGATGAAGTACAAGAGCTTGCACTTACTCATCAATTACTTAGCCCGTTTACTGCTTTTATAGCAATTGAACAAACTCAAATAAAAGAAGCGGCAGAGCAAACGGCGCAAGCTAGTAATGCAGTACCACAAGGTATGGCAATGCGTTTACCACAAACCGATGGGCAAAGCAGATTACATATATTGCTAGGCTGTATTTTATTACTCGGCTATGGTGCTCTTAAAATAAACCGATCATTTAAATTAAGCAGGGCACGTAAATGAAAAGGTGGCTAAGCGTGGGCTTACTAATAGCTGGGCTTGGATTATTTGGGCACGGCGCTTATATGCAGGCAAAAGCGTGGCTTGCTCAAGTATTAATTGAACAAGCATGGCAAGAGGCGCTTAAATTACCCGGGATTAAAGTAAGGCCGTGGTATTACGCCGACAGCTACGTTACTGCAAAGCTTGATTGGCCAAGTCATAATAAAACATTAAGTGTATTGGCTGGAGCGAGTGGTCGTAATTTAGCATTTGCGCCGAGCCAATTTTTACCCGCAGGGGAGCTTGGCGGAAAAGAATTTGGAAACGAAAAAGGCGCGCTAATAGCAGGGCATAACGACACCCATTTTGCATTTTTACAACACGCCAAAGTGGGGGAGGCGTTTACTTTGCAACTGCAAAGTGGGGTGATACAAAATTATAAAGTAACGGGGATTGAGGTTATTCATCAATCCCAAAATACATTTTTACAAACACCTGGGCTGTATTTGCTTACCTGTTACCCTTTTGATTCGCTTGCCTCGGGTACTGATTTAAGATTGCTTGTATCTGCGCAAATGTCTTCGCCCGATTCACTAAGCGGTATATCAACCACAAGTTCTTGATGGCGCTGGCTTACCATTACACCAATAAATACCACAAATATGCTCAGCCATTGCCAAACGTTGAGCACTTCGCCCAAAATAATAGCTGACAAAATAAGTGTAAAAATAGGAATTAAATTAGAGTACGCAGCAGCGGTTAATACCGATACTTTACTAATTGCATAGTTGTACATGCCATACCCGCCAAGAGTTACACACGAACCTAAGTATAAAATACTCATAAGCGCGGTTAAGTCGTGTTGGTTTTCGCTTGGTAGGTCGATAAAAAACAAAAACGGTGCAAAAAACAAGCTGCCGCTAATACCTTGAAGTGCAATTAAAGTCAGGGGCGAGTAGCGATTAGCTAAATGTTTAATACTTACGGTATAAAATGCAGCGCACACCATAGCCATAAGCTCTAAAAAGTTACCTAGTAACGGATTAGGTGCTTGGTCGGTACTTGGTGAAAGAAGCGTAAGTAAAATACTGCCGCCAATACATAGCGTAAAGCCAACAACAATGGCTTTGCTTATGTATTCTTTAAGTAATAAAAAGGCAAGCAGCGCAATAATTATAGGCAAGCACGACACAATAACACCCGCCTGCGAGGCTGATGTATATTCCATTGCATGGCCTTCAAATAAAAAGTACAAGCAAGGCTCAGCAAGCGACATACCCACTAAATACTTCCAGTCACCTTTTAAATACTCAAACCGAATAACGTAGCGCCATAAACAAAGCGACAAAACTAACGTGGTGAGCATGCGTAAAAATATTACCAAGGCAGGGTCGTAAATGGCAATGGCATATTTAAGCGCTATAAAAGAGCTGCCCCATAAAAAGGTGGCAATAATTAAACACAAACTGGCAGGCATAGAGAGTAATTTATATAATTTAATAAAATCAGATCCTAGCATGAATATTTTTAACTTGTTCAAAAATACCGAGCTGGTATAAATTAATTCATCTTTAATTAATGATTAGTAAAAAGCACATGCAAAGGGAACAGGTAATAGTTGTAAAGCTTGGTACAAGCGTACTTACTGGCGGCACCGATAAACTAGATAAAGCACACATGGTTGAATTAGTACGCCAATGTTGCGAGCTTAAAAAACAAGGTCACCAGGTTGTTTTAGTATCGAGCGGCGCGGTAGCTGCTGGGCGCGAACAACTATTAAAACCCTGTGGCAGAAGCTTAATTGATAAACAAATGCTTGCTGCAATTGGACAAGGTCAACTTATTCATATTTGGCAGAGCTTGTTTGGTTTATATGGGATAAATGTAGGACAAATGCTGCTTACTCGCGCTGATGTAGACGACAGAGAGCGCTACCTTAATGCCCGCGATACACTCAATGCGTTATTAAATTACGACGTTGTACCCATCATTAACGAAAATGACGCAGTCGCTACCAGCGAAATAAAAGTAGGCGACAACGATAATTTATCGGCACTTGTCGCTATTTTGGCTAATGCTAATAAGTTACTGCTACTTACCGATCAAGAAGGGCTATTTACCAGCGATCCGCGCACAAACGCCGATGCCACCCTCATTGGTGAAGTAACACATATAAACGATGAACTGCGACAACTTGCTGGTGGCAGTGGTACAAATTTAGGCACCGGCGGTATGGCGACTAAACTGCAAGCCGCCGACATTGCAAGGCGCGCAGGTGTTGAAGTTATTATTGCTAAAGGCGCAGGTAAAAACGTTATTTTAAAATGCATGAGTGACGAGTTACCAGGCACGCGTTTTTTAAAACTCACCGCTCCAAAAGATGGCCGTAAAAAATGGTTACTAGCTGGGCCTAAAAGTACCGGCCAAATTGTTATAGATGCAGGTGCTATTGGCGCCCTTCAAAATAAAGGCGCAAGCTTACTTGCTAAAGGCGTTACTAATGCATTTGGACGTTTTGAACGCGGTGATTTAATTGATTTAATAGATAATAAAAATCAAGTAATTGCACGGGGCTTAACGCGCTTTAGTAGCACCGAGGTAAATAAAATAAAGGGTGCGCATTCTAGTCAAATAGGCCAGTTACTCGATTACGATAGTGGCGCAGAAGTACTTCATAGGGATGATATGGTCTTGCTATAGAAGCACTTTTAGTAAATTAAATTACTTGAGTGTAATTCTCGCAGTATTACACTTTTTTGATTGTAAATTTGTGCTAAAATCTGGCTCCTTAAATTGTTGTAAGCAGAGCACAGAACATGAAATTAGTTCGTTGGTTTTTAGGTTGTATAATCTTATTCTTTAATTTTGTATTTACTCCTCGCAGTAAAAAGCGTGCAAGCGACGAGCAAGCACAGCTTGATCAGCAAACCTCACAATTTAAACTGTATCAATTTAAAGCATGCCCGTTTTGTGTAAAAGTACGTCGCGCCATTAAACGCGAAGGCTTAAACATAGAAACGCGTGATGCAAAAGACAATGAGCAATATCGTCAAGAGCTACTAGAACAAGGCGGCAAAGTTAAAGTGCCTTGCCTGCGTATAGAGCAAAACGGCCAAGTACAATGGCTGTACGAATCAAACGATATTATTGCTTACTTAAACAAAGTAGCTGCATAAACCACTTTTATTATCTCACTTATTTAAAGAGAATATACCATGACAATTCGCACCCGTGTTGCCCCGTCGCCAACTGGTGACCCGCATCTTGGCACCGCTTATATCGCCTTATTTAACTACTGTTTTGCTAAACAACAAGGCGGTGAATTTGTACTTCGCATTGAAGATACAGACCAAGTACGTAGCACGCCAGAGTCTGAACTTGCGATTATGGATAGCCTACGTTGGTTAGGGCTTGAGTGGGATCATGGTCCTGATGTGGGTGGCGAATTTGGTCCTTACCGTCAATCTGAGCGTAGCGATTTATATAAAAAATACGCGCATCAGTTAGTTGATGATGGTAAAGCGTTTTACTGCTTTGCAACAAGCGAAGAGCTTGATCAAATGCGTGAAGAGCAAATGGCAGAAGGCCTACGCCCTAAATATGACGGTCGTGGTTTAAACCATACAGATGAAGAAATTAAAGCAAACTTAGCTGAAGGTAAACCTTACGTTATACGTATGAAAATCCCAAGCGAAGGCACATTTAAGTTTAACGACTACCTACGTGATGAAATTGAGATCCCGTGGGAAAACGTAGACATGCAAGTGCTTTTAAAAGCGGATGGCTTTCCAACGTACTTTTTAGCGAACGTAGTTGACGACCACCATATGGAAATTAGTCATATTTTCCGTGGTGAAGAGTGGATTAACTCAGCGCCTAAGCTATTAAAGCTTTATGAAGATTTTGGTTGGGAAGCGCCGGTACTTGGTCACTTACCATTACTACGTAACCCAGATAAATCAAAGCTGTCTAAGCGTAAAAACCCAACGTCTATTAATTACTATAAAGAAATGGGCTACCTGCCAGAAGCCGTGCTTAACTACTTAGGCCGTATGGGTTGGTCAATGCCTGATGAGCGTGAAAAGTTCACGTTAAACGAGATGATTGAAAACTTCGACATGAAGCGCGTATCGCTTGGTGGTCCAGTATTCGACGTAGATAAATTAAGCTGGTTAAACGGCATGTGGATCCGCGAAAATCTAACCGACGAGCAGTTAATTCAGCGCTTTGTTGATTGGAAGTTTAATGGCGAAATGTTAGCTAAAATATTACCAGAAGTTAAAACACGTATTAATACGCTGTCGGATATGGTTGAGCTTGCAGGGCACTTTGTAGGTGGTATTCCAACTTACGATCATGCGCTATTAACAGCCGGCAAAGCAGACGAAAACGTGATTCGCCAAGCGCTACAATTTTTTGTATGGCAGCTTGAAGGTTTACGTAGCTTTGAAAAGCCCGCTATTTTTGCAATTGCAAAAGAAGTTGCAACATTCCACGAGCTTAAGATTAAAGACTTTTTAGAGCCAATATTTGTCGCAATTACTGGCAAAACGTCAAGTACGTCAGTGCTTGATGCAATGGAAATATTGGGGTCTGACTTATCACGTGCTCGTTTACGTGTTGCACTTGCTCATTTAGGTATTTCTAAAAAGCAGGCTAAAAATATAGAGCGTGCGTACCGCGAATACCCAAGTGCATAATTGCTAAATAATGCATTTTTAAAAGCCGAGCTTAGTAAAATAAGTTCGGCTTTTTTGTGTCAGGTTGTTTAGCTATATGACATGGCATTTTGATATTGTTTAACTAAAGTATTAGTACTCAACCCAATGATACAATAAGGCATGTAAACTCATAGGAGGCAGTATGATTGCAACCGTTAAAAACAAAGCTATTTTTAGCAGTAATACATTTTCGATAAACCTTGTTACTTACCCAACTAATCACAGCGTAATGAACCATATTGACCCTGTGCAGCAAGGGCGCTATTACAAGCTCAACTTTGTATTAGAAAAACCTAAAACAGGTGGGGTATTTAAATGCTCAAAATGCATTATAAATTTATTTAATCGCGTGTATTTGTTTAGACCCGATAAGTACGAACACAGCGTATCTAAAATCGAGTCTGGAAAGCGCGTACTACTTAGCTTTGCGCTTAATATATAATTTGCACTTTTACTTATTGATAGTCGTAGGCCTGTCCGGTGCATAAAACAGATAGGTCGCAATACGATACAGACGTTTCGCTACAAGAATTAATAGTAAAAGCATTTCCGCCTTTGCGCATGGCATCCGCTTTAAGTAAATCGATAGCATTTGATTTAGAGCGATTGTAGCTTACATTATTGCTGCCCAGTCCATCGCCATCACAGCTTTCAGCTTCTATTCGGCCTAAAAGTGTTGCGCCACTTTCGTGTGCTTCTTGATCGCTATAAAATTGCTGTAAATCTCTTTTATTAATGTAGGTGCCAATTTCTTGAGATAAAACGCCGTTGTCTATATCTGTATGATAAGTCATGCTTGAACAACCCGTTATTGTGGCGAGCACTGTTATTGCCGTTATAAAACGTAGCATATTTATTAGTCCCTTAATTTATTATTTGAAATAGTAAATTACTAACAAAATCAAATGCGGGCAATGTTTACTACTAAGTAAATTGTTAGCATTTGTAAATGTATTTAGATTTTATTGAGCATCGGGTAAGTAAACAAAAAGAAGTGGCAAACATTAACCAACCAATGGCATAAAATAGCCCACTCTAAGCGCTGCGTTTTATAAAAAACATAGCCATACCCCAAGCCTGCAATAAATGAAACCAATACATAGTTAATTCCTCCAGCAAAATGTGCCAAAGCAAAAATACCTGCAGTAATTACAGGGGCAAGTATTGCTAAACGGGTCGGTGTAATTATTTTGCTAAGCTTAGTTTGTAGTAAACCTCGAAATAAAGCTTCCTCGGCAACACAGGTAAATAAAAGATTAATAGCCATAAAGGCTAACCAAAAGCCAGGAACCTTAGGGTTAAAGCTTGCAAGTCCAAGCATTAAAGCCGCAGTGAGCGCAGCTAAAACAGTAGCAATAATTATTAAACTGGCTTGTTTAACGTTTAATGGGCCCGCTTTATTAGAGTCTGCTTTTAAAGCTTTTTTATTCGAATAAAAGTAAGCACAAAGAAATAAACCCGCCATAGCTTTATCAAAATTAGCATAAAGAGTAAATGCAATCGCATCGCTTGTAATACGCTCGTTTATAACAATAGGGAGGTTATTAAAACCAGGCACCCAATGAAGTGCTAATGCTAATGAGGAAACTATAAACACAGTACTTAAAGTAGCGCGTATTATTGCCTGCTTTGTATTTAGCACACAGTAGTATAAAACAACGTAAAGCCCAGTGCTCAGCAGAGCATATAAATTTATATAACCTTGAAAATATGCACTTACAACACTTAAAGCTAGTAAGTAGTGCCAAAGGGGTTGTCGCATTATTGATATTTTGCAATACGGAAAAACACATATAATTGATAGCGCTAATAAATAAAAGGTCATTGTTTTTTATTGCTCTGTTTTATTTAGCAACTAATCTAACAGATTCGACCTCTCAGTATTTTTTTTCTGGTAATATAGATAGGTTATAAGCAGTTTAAGCAGTGAACAAACTATGTTAAGTCCTTTTTTTCAGCAGCATGCTGATTATGTTTCTATCTCTCGTGAGCAAGGTTGTCGATTCGCTAAATGCGTTGCTGACGATTACAATCCACTTCACGACAAAGATGCCAAAAAGTTTTGCGCGCCAGGAGACTTACTTTTTTCATTGGTACTAGACCGCTACGGTATTAGTGAACAAATGGAATTTACTTTTGCCGGTATGGTTGATGAAAACACCAAACTTAACTTCCCTGAAGGGGCTGATGAGTTTGATGTAACCAATGGCGAAAAAGTTATTTTAAAGGTAAAGCGCAAAGGTAAAACCAGCCAATGCCCAGCACTGACTAATAGCCTAATAAAAAATTATGTTGAGTTTTCTGGTACTACTTTCCCGCATGTAATTATTCCATTAATGGGTAAGCAAGAGGTAATGATTAACCCTGCTCGCCCAATGATTATTTACGAATCAATGCTTATCAACCTTGATAATCTTGATATTACAGAACCAGAACTTGAGTTTGCAGAGCCTAGTTTTGAGTATGCCGGTAAGCGCGGAAAAATTACACTACGTTTTAACCTGTTAGAAAACGGCGTTAAAGTAGGTAGTGGTGAAAAGCATATGGTAGTTTCGGGTATACGCGAATACTGCCAAGCAACAGTTGACGATTTAATAGCGTTTTACAACGAGCGTAAAGCGACACTAAAGCCAGCTTAAAGCTACAGCAAATTATAAAAGGCGCTAAATACAGCTGTTATTTAGCGCCTTTTTTATTGTTTTTAGCGCTAAAGTGAAAGTGAGCAACCACGATTAAATACTTTTCTGGACTGGTTAATTTACGCAGTACAGTAATATGCGTACAATAGCGCTCTTTGTTATTTTAAAGCTAAGCCTATGTCTGCCACTACGTTCTCATCACTTAATCTCGACCCGTTATTATTAACAGCGATTGAGCAAAATAATTACACTCAACCTACCGCAATTCAGATTAAAACTATTCCGCCTATTTTAGCCGGAAGTGATGTAATGGGCAGCGCGCAAACAGGTACGGGTAAAACCGCCGCCTTTGTTTTACCTTTATTACATAAGCTTTTAAATACCCCTAAAAAAGATGAGCAAGGCCTTGCCCGCGTTGTAATTTTAACGCCAACCCGTGAGCTTGCTCAGCAAGTATTTGCAAGCTTTGAAAAGTACGCACAAGGCACTAATATCAATGGCGCTTTAGCCTATGGTGGCGCAAGTATTGGCCCTCAAATAAAAGCACTTAAAACAGCGCAAGTTATAGTGGCAACACCTGGGCGTTTGCTTGATCATATAGTTAAAGGCAGTGTGGTACTTTCAAGCGTAGACTCCTTAGTGTTTGACGAAGCTGACCGCATGCTTGATATGGGGTTTATTGATGAAATTAGACGTATATTGCGACATATCCCGGGCGATCGCCAAACTTTACTATTTTCAGCTACGTTTGATGACAGCGTGTTTGAACTCAGTAAAAAGTTACTTAAAAACCCAGAGCTAATTGAAGTTGATAAACGTAACTCAGCAGCCGTTGAAGTAGAGCAAGTTATTTACGCTGTAGATGAGGATCGTAAGCGCGAACTTGTATCGCACATGATTGGTATGAAAAACTGGCGCCAAGTGCTTATTTTTACTCGCACAAAACAAATGGCTGATCAGCTTGCTAAAGAAATGTGTAAAGACGGTTTAAAAACCGAATCAATCCATGGCGACAAATCGCAAGGCGCACGCGACCGTGCATTGCAAAACTTTAAAGAAGGTATTACACGCGTACTTGTTGCAACCGATGTAGCTGCGCGTGGTTTAGATATTTCTACACTTAGATACGTAATTAACTTTGAACTACCTTACATTGCCGAGGATTACGTGCACCGTATTGGCCGTACAGGTCGTGCTGGTGAACAAGGACTTGCTATGTCGCTGGTAAGTCTTGATGAGCAATGGCTGCTAGAAGAAATTGAAGTACTACTCGATACGCGTTTAACGCCGCAGTGGTTAGAAGGTTACGAGCCAGATCCTAATAAAAAGCCAAAAGATAATCGTAAAAATACTAACAAGTCGCGAAAAGATCGCGATAAAAAACGCATCACTGGTAAAAGAGAGCCAAGCAGACGTCGTAAATAATAGCTTTTACTTTGCTTTTTTGCCTATACTGGAGCTACTAAATAGCCGAGGTAAAGCAATGTTTGAAATTGATCAATGGGCATTTTCTGGTATTGATGGCCAAATATCTTTGCATAAATGGCAAAAAACAATCGACCTTATAACGGGGCTTTTTTCAGCCCCGTCTGGTTATATAGTTCAGGCAACAAGCAAAGGCTATCGCGTTGTTATTAGAAGTAACGAAGGTGGCTCTAACTTTGAGACCAATCCTATACTTCCTCCTCAAACACCTCTGTTTTGTCGCCACGTAGCTGAAACTAACAATACATTATATGTTAATGATGCAAGTAATAACGATACATGGAATACCCTACCAGAAGTAGTTGAAGACGGTGTTGAATCCTACCTAGGTTTACCTATTCATTGGCCTGAAGGCGAAGTGTTTGGCACGTTATGTTTAAAAGACACTAAAATAACAAGCTATACCGATGAATATTTTGAACTCATAGAACAACTACGCGATTTGATTGAAGACGACCTAGCGCTTGTGTATAGCTATGAGCAAATGCGCGAAATAGCCATGTTAGACTCATTAACGAATATTTATAACCGCCGAGCACTTAACTTATTAGCCCAGCAAAAACTTAACTTAGCGCTACGTTTAGGCTTTGACGTATGCTGTTTGTTTATTGATATAAACGACTTTAAAAAATTAAACGACACCTTTGGTCATGAGGTGGGCGACAAAGCCTTAATTATATTGGCAGATACGCTAAAAACGCATTTAAGAGATGCTGATATAGTAGGACGCTTAGGTGGCGATGAGTTTGTTGCAGTAATGCAAGTAAGCGATAAGAGTAAAATTAACTACATTATGGATAAAATTTCGACTGAGTATTCAAAAGCTTTACTCAAAGAAGACGTTTGCGATTTATCGCTTAGTATTGGTTATAGTTTTACTAATAAACAAAAGCAGCCCTTTGAAGCGCTATTAAATGATGCAGACCACGCAATGTATAAAAATAAACAAGCGTATAAGCTCGCTAAAAAAGCACAATAATAAAAGGAGGTTCGTCATGACTCATGCCACACAAACTTGGTTGGTTTCTTCTGCGATGGGTTTTATTTTTTCCTTAGCAATAATAAGCTTATTTGAAACGTCCCTAGCATTAGATTTATATCTAATGAGGGGATAATTTTTGGTGTTATGTGCTCCTCTATGGGGTTTGCCTTAAAAAGGCTTGAGAGTAATAACCAAAAACACCTTCAATAAATAGCTTAAGCTACAAATTTTCACTTGTATTTATTAATTAATTTTTCAAAGAACGGACATAAAAAAGCAAGCCATGAGGCTTGCCAAGAAGGGTGTTAATTAGCTCTAACCTAGCTTTTAAGCTATTAGCTTTTCCGCAAGGTTCAATTCCATAATGGCTTTTAATAAACGGTATAAATTAATTGACGCGTCAATTTCTTCTTTACGGTTTGTTAAGCTTTCAATATTTAAGCCCAGCGGTACATCTAAATGCGCACAGCTTTTAAGTATTAAGTCGAGGTTTTCGCGGCAAATACGGACTGATTCGCTTAATGTATTGTTTGCATCAAGCATGCGCCATTTAGTTGCCTCTGGCACTGAGATACCCAACCATTGCATAAACTCTAAGGTTTTTTCGCCTCCGCACGGGGTAAACGTTAATATAATACGTTGAGGTGTAATCCCTTGTGCTTTACATGTACGTGCGTAGCTAGTAATTAGCTCTATAGTCGCTTGTGCATCGTAAACAGCTTGCGATATAAAAAACTGACAACCTTGTGCTGTTTTTTCTATTAATCGTTCGTGCTCATTTCGTTTACTTGAATGGCGCTCGGCAATCGTAACGCCACCTAAAAAGAAATCATCTGATTGCTCAGCCATTGCTTTATAAGCATCTGGCAGGCTTAGCTTTATATCGCCTATTGATGACGGGCTACCTACTAATACAACATTTTGTAAATCGTAGTCGTTTTTAGTTTCACTTAGCCAATCTTTAAATTCGCCTACGCCACGCTGCGCCACACTTTTATAAGTAATTACATCTTGTGCAGATAAATTACGAAGTAAATGGCTGTATTCACGCGGATCAACGGTTTGTTTAAACGCAAATGGACGGTCTTGATTAGTTCGGCTGCTTTCGTCTTGAATGTCGTAAATTATCACGCCGTCGTATTCAATTTCGTGTAAGCGACCTAATAGCTTTTCTGCAATGATTTTTAATTGCGCTTTATCGGTGCCAATTTTAGGCGGGGTAGTACCAATAAGATAAACACCTTGGTTGGTGTCCACTATCTTCTCTTTTAGTGATAAAGCCATAATCCTCATTCCAGCTAAGTTTGTTTTGATGGATTTAATATAGCAGCCATTTAGACGTCTAGATAGATTTATTTAGTGAAAGTTTTTCAACTAACATGATGTTTATTCATAGTGCTTGTTCCCATTATTTATAATTGACACAGTTGTTTACATAATAAATTCCCTTGGGGCTCTTATATTTATTGGCTTTGGGGCATAATCGAGGGTGAGTTAGTGTTAAATCTGACAACAAATTTGCTCAATTTAAAAAGGGACAACAATGAAATTTAAATTATTAGCAACCAGCTTAGCGGTATCGCTGGCGTTAACGGGTTGCGCCATGCAACAAAACCAAAGCACGCAAACAACAGCACAACAAAAACAAGTAAATAAAGCTGATGATCGTGTTTTTTCGCAAGATTATTTAATTGAAGAGCTAGAAAACGGCTTACGTGTAATGGTTGTTAAAACCGATTACCCTGATGTAGTGTCGCTGCAAATTCCGGTATCGGTTGGATCGCGTAACGAAGTTGAAGAGGGCAAAACAGGCTTTGCTCACTTTTTTGAACACATGATGTTTAAAGGCTCACAAAAATACCCTGAAGATGTGTATTCAGACATATTAAAAAATTCAGGTGTTGATAACCGCGCTTATACAACAAACGATTTTACAAACTACCATTTAAACTTTTCAAAGCAGCATCTTGATAAAGTACTTGAGCTTGAAGCTGATATTTTTCAAAACTTAACCTACACCGAAGAGCAATTTAGAACAGAAGCACAAACGGTAAAAGGTGAGTACTTAAAAAACAACGCGAGCCCAATTCGTAAATTATTAAGCGCTGTACGCGAAGAAGCGTTTGATAAGCACACGTATAAACACACCACTATGGGCTTTTTTAAAGACATAGAAGCCATGCCTGACCAAATGGCGTACGGTAAAGAATTTTTTGCTAAATTTTATAAGCCAGAGTATGTGTCACTTGTCATTGTGGGCGATGTAGAGCCACAAGCAACAATGGCAATGGTTAAAAAGCATTGGGGCAGCTGGAAAAAGGGTAACTATGTTGCTGACATTAAAGCAGAGCCTGTTCAACAAGCACCAAAATATTTGCACCAGCAAGATGAAGCGCTACCAGGGCATTGGTTACTTGTATCCTACAAAGGCGCTGCGTGGGAGCCTGCTAAAAAAGACAGAGCGGCGCTTGATTTAATCTCACAGCTTTATTTTTCAAGTAATTCAGATTTATATCAAGAGCTAGTGGTCGACAAACAAATTGCCAGCCAAATGTTTACCTATAACCCTGAGACTAAAGATCCGGGTTTATTACACGTATTTGTTAAAGTAGAAAACGCAGACGATTTAGCCACTGCGCGCGATGCCATTAACCGCACTTATGCAAAAGCACGCACTGAGCTTGTTGATGAACAAAAGTTGAGTGATTTAAAATCGAACCTTAAATACAGCTTTATTAATGGCTTAGATTCGTCGCAAGCGATTGCATCAACCCTTGCCAGCTACATGCATTTTGAGCGCGATCCTGAGGTTATAAACCAGCTGTATAAATCGGCAGATAACATTACCAGCGCAGATATTAAAGCCGTTGCTAATAAATACTTTACTGATAACGCACGTACCACATTAACGATGTCGGCACTTGATAAAGCGCCAAGTTTTGAGCAAGAAGTTGATTTAAATGCGCTTACTGCAAAGCTTAAACAAGCACCTGCGGCACCTGTATTTAAAGTGCTTGATAAAACGAATAGCTCGCCATTAATTGATGTTAACTTTTTATTCAATACCGGTGCGGCTGCCGACCCACAAGGTAAAAAAGGTGTTGCTGCGTTAACTGCGGCTATGCTTGCACAAGGTGGCTCAGAGGCGACAAGCTATAAAGATATTCAAAAAGCACTTTATCCGCTTGCGGGTAGCTTTGGCTATCAAATAGATAAAGAAATGCTGTCGTTTCAAGGGCGTATTCATAAAGATAATGCGGCGCAGTGGTATACACTTGTGAGCGATCAATTACTAAATCCAGGTTTTAGAGATGACGACTTTAAACGCCTTAAAAAAGAAATGATCGACGGCATTAAGTCAGGCTTAAAAGCATCTAACGATGAAGAGCTAGGCAAAGAAGTGCTATACAGTGCGCTTTACAAAAATCACCCTTACGAAAGCTACAACTACGGTGATATTTCGGATTTAGAAGCGTTGACGTTAGATGATGTTAAAGCGTTTTATAACAGCGAGCTTACGCAATCTAAACTCACGGTTGGCTTAATTGGGGCTGTGCCTGCAAAACTTAAAGCTAAAATGATGAGCGATTTTGCAACGCTACCAAAAGGTGAGCAAAGCCGTTTAAGTATTCCTGATGCACCAGCGCTTAAAGGTCATCATGCAACTATTGTAGAAAAGTCGGCGCAATCGACAGCGGTATCGTTTGGTTTTCCTATTGATACAATAAGAAGTAGCGAAGACTGGACAGCCCTTTGGCTTGTGCGTTCGTACTTTGGTGAGCACCGTAGTTCTAACAGCTTTTTATATGAGCGCATTCGTGAAACTCGCGGCATGAACTATGGCGATTACGCATACATTGAATACTTTCCACGTGGTATGTTTCAAACCAAGCCTGATGCAAACCTAGGGCGCTCTGAGCAAATATTTCAAGTGTGGTTACGCCCACTTCGCTCTAATAACGATGCGCACTTTGCCACACGTACCGCCTTGTTTGAGCTAGATAAGCTAATTGAAAATGGTATGAGCGAAGACGACTTTGAAGCTACGCGTAACTTTTTAATTAATTTTGTGCCGCAAATGGTGGCAAGTCAAAACCGCCAATTAGGTTACGCGCTTGATAGCGAATTTTACAACACAGATAGCTTTGTAAGTTACGTAACTAACAAACTTAAAACGCTAACGCTTGCTGATGTAAATCGCGTTATTAAAGTAAACTTACAAACAGACAATGTTCAATATGTGTTTATAACCGCAGACGGCGCTGATATGCAGAAACGTTTAGCGTCTGAGCGAACATCACCAATGGTTTATAACACTAATAAACCTGCTGAGTTGGTTGCTGAGGATAAAGTGATTGCCGATTATAAATTAGCAATTCCTGCAAAAAATATTGAAGTGGTAAAAGTTGAAAAAGTATTTCAATAATTTAAGTGGTTTTTAATGGTTGGAAAGTGCCCTAACTTATGGGGCACTTTATATCTTTAAGGACTCTGTAGTAGGGTCCTTTAATTAATGAAACGCGCATCATATATTTTGATGGCAATACCAATAATCATAATTATTAAACTAATGAGAAGTAATATATTTATTCCACGCTTTTCTTTATTTTTTAATTCAGAGTCATCACTCATTTTGAATTCCTCATTTCTATTTGTTTATGTAAAAAATCAATAAAACTAAATATAGCTTAGCTCGGTATAATGAACAAACTTAGCTTAAATCCTAATTAATTTAGCGTTTTTTTTACGCCGTCAGCTGTACGTCAGTCCGTATTTTTTCATATGACAGGTGAGCTTTCGTATGTTGCTAGCTTTTGATTTTTATTAATTTACTATATTTTAAGTATGTATTGGTAATTTTAGCTACTGTCGTATAACTTAATCTAAAAAATGGGTACGTATTTGAAATATCATTTCTGGGTGCTAGGGCGTGTTGAACTCTGTGGATTGAAATTTGTTCAATCTAGGGTCGATTTAATCGCGGCGCGAGGTTTGTAACCTAGTGGGCTCGATAACTGCTCCTGCGTTATTCTACTGACTTACATCCCTGTAAGAATAAGTAAAAACCGAACAAAGCTTCCGCGTCCTGCTCACGCCTCTTATCTACATCCGTGTAGGCAACAAAGAGTTAATCGTCCCTAGTTATATCTAATAACCAGAACAAATAACTAAGGGATTAACACCTTAGGCTTTAAATCCGTTAGACTTGGGAAAAGGCTATTTTATATCAACTTAAGGCAGTGCAGTATTATGCGTCATGCAATTTGGCAACAGCTTCGCGACGAAGCTAACGATGTAGTAACACGTGAACCATTATTAGCAAGTCATGTTTATTCATGCATTTTGAATCATGATTGTTTAGGTTCGGCATTGAGCTTTATTGTTGCTAATAAGTTGGCTGATGCGGTGGTATCGGCATTTACTATCCGAGAGCTGTTTGACCAAGCATTTGTAAAATGTGACCGTATGCTATCTTTTGTTGCTGAGGATATTAAAGCGGTAAAAGACCGCGACCCTGCATCAGAAACCTATCTTACGGTTATATTAAATCTAAAAGGTTTTCATGCTATTCAGGCGCACCGTTTGGCTAATTGCTTGTGGCAACAAAACCGCAAAGAGCTAGCGCGCTTTATTCAAAGCCGTAACTCTGAAGTGTTTGGGGTCGATATTCACCCAGCATGTAAAGTGGGTAAAGGCATTATGTTTGACCACGCAACCGGTATTGTTATTGGTGAAACAGCGGTAATTGAAGATAACGTATCAATTTTGCAATCTGTAACGCTTGGCGGTACAGGCAATGAGCAGGGTGATCGTCATCCTAAAATTAGAGCGGGCGTATTAATTGGCGCTGGCGCTAAAGTACTTGGTAATATTGAAGTAGGTGAGGGCGCACGAATTGGTGCGGGCTCAGTTGTACTTAGCAATGTTCCACCACACACAACCGCTGTTGGCGTACCCGCTAAAATTATTGGTCGACCGGATTGTGAGTGTCCGGCGCAAAGTATGAACCAAAACTTTTTAGCAAATCCTGAGCCTGAAAACGAATCGCACACGAGTGCAATGCTATAAGTAATCATAAAACTTAAAAGGAATTAACATGAACAAGAATAGTTTATTGGCTCTAGGGATTGGGTTTATTGCGGGTGTAGGTTTAACTTGGGGCTACTTTAATGCAGCTTCAAGTCATCCAGAATCTGTTAAGTCGCAGCCAAGTTATGAAAAACAGCAAAAGCTTCATACTGAACAACAAAGTAATGAGGTATTAAGTAATGCAGACTCTGCAGTACCTGAGCAAGTCGCTAGTATAGAGCCCGCTGAAGATACGCCTCCAACCTATTCAGAAACCCAAATGCTTGATGAACTACCTTTAGAAGAGCAAGTAACTCAGCTTAAGCAGCAACTCGCTGAGCAGAAAGCGACAGTTAAAAGCATTTTAAAGCAAATGAGAGGTCCTTCAGATTTTGAGAAGATCTTACGTGATAAATTTGAAAAGCAAACGCGTGACGAAGAATGGGCTTATCGTACTGAAATGGCATTACAAGATTTTTTATTAACAGCTGATTTAGCGATTATACCCGATGTTGTTAGTGCAAAATGTAAAACGACGATATGTGAATTTGAACTAGCCGCACCCGCTGATAACGACACATTTGATAATTCTCAATGGCGAGAACTAAACGACAAGTTGATGAAGCAAGAGTTTTGGCAACAATTTAAAAGCACTACCTCCACATCAAGCGATAGCGAGCTTAAATTGTTGCTAAGTACAGAGTTTTAAGTAATACCAACTTTATGTAACAGGTATAACCTGTGATTCTATAGAGCCATCAACGAGCTCTGTAATCAAAACATCGCCTGTTTTAATTTGCCCCACAGATTTAACCACTTTGCCTTGTTGTGTTTTAGTGATGCTATAACCGCGCGCTAAAACATTAAGCGGACTTACTGAATCTAACCTGCTTGCTTGCAGTGCTAAGCTATTATTCGCTTGCTGTAACTGATGCTGTATAGCTTGGTTTAGCCTAGCCTGTAATTGCGAAAGTTGATGGCTTGCTGTAGCGAGTTTTTTATCGGGTGATTGGCGCATTAAACGCGGCGTTAAGTTATTGAGTGTGCGTTCTTGTTGGTATAAACGATTACGCATCGCCTGTTGCAGCGCAATGCTTAGCTCATCCAAACGTTGTGATTTTTGATTAAGCTGATTACGCGGATGACATAAATTAAGGCGGTGTTGTAACTGCGTTGCTAGTGCGCGCTTGTCGGCAATTCCGTGCTTAAACGCGTTAGATAAACGATTAACTAATTGCGTTACTTTGTTGTGTAACTCTTGCGTATTTGGGCTTACAAGCTCAGCTGCGGCTGATGGAGTCGCTGCACGAACATCAGCAACGTAATCGCTAATAGTGGTATCTATTTCGTGGCCTACCGCACTTACTATCGGTAATTCACTTTTGAAAATAGCGCGGGCGAGCTGTTCGTGATTAAAACACCATAAATCTTCAAGTGATCCGCCGCCTCGCCCTAAAATAAGTACGTCTACTTCATCACGAGCATTAGCTAATTCAATTTGGTTAATTAAATGCACGTGCGCTTCTTTGCCTTGTACCATAGCAGGGTAAATGATGACTTCTAGCTGCGGTGCACGGCGTTTGAGTACCGTTAAAATATCTTTTATAGCAGCGCCGGTTGCTGAGGTAATAACACCAATGCGATTAATATTTTGGGGTAATGGCTGTTTGTGAGCAGAGCTAAATAATCCTTCGGCGGCTAAACGCATTTTAAGCGCATCAAATTCTTGTTTTAGCTGACCTTCGCCTGCGGGTTCCATATGCTCAACAATAAGCTGGTAGTCACCGCGAGGTTCATAAAGCGATACACGCGCTTTTACTGTAACTTGTGCGCCATTTACAGGACGGTAGCTTTGGTTGCGATTATTTCCGCGCCACATAGCGGCTTTAATTTGTGCTTTATCGTCTTTTAACGAAAAATACCAATGCCCGGATGCAGGGGTAATAAAGTTAGAAATTTCGCCCGTGAGCACTAAAGATGCAAAACCTTGCTCAAGGATTGTGCGAATTTCTCTATTAAGGCGTGAAACGGTGTAAACCGCCTGCGAAGGCTTCGAAAACATAAAAAACAACCTAAAACTATTTATTGCACTACTTTATCATAAATATTTGCGAAATATTATTTACTCATGCCAACAACGCTGTTAAAATTTGGCCGCAATTCCTTATCTTAGATCCACATGTGAGAAGTTGCCAAAATGCTTAGAATCGCTAAAGAAGCTCTTACCTTTGATGACGTACTTTTAGTACCTGGTCATTCTACTGTTTTGCCACACACGGCAAATATTTCAACTCGCTTAACGCGTGGTATCAAACTTAACTTGCCGCTTATTTCAGCATCTATGGATACTGTTACAGAAGCTCGTTTAGCTATTGCCCTTGCGCAAGAAGGTGGTCTTGGTTTTATTCATAAAAACATGACTATTGAAGAACAAGCGAAAAACGTACGTAAAGTTAAAACCTACGAAGCAGGTATTGTTTCATACCCTGTAACGGTTACTGCCGATTTAACAATTGCAGATGCAATTGAGCTTTCGCACGAAAAAGGTTTTTCAGGCTTTCCGGTTACCGATAGCAATAATGTGCTTGTAGGCATTGTTACTAGTCGTGATATGCGTTTTGAAACTAAGCTTGAACAGCCTGTTTCTACCGTTATGACTAAAAAAGAAAAGCTTGTTACCGTTAAAGAAGGCGCAGCACGCGAAGAAATTTTAGGCTTAATGCACGAACACCGCATTGAAAAAATCCTTGTTGTTGATGATGAATTTAAACTTAAAGGCATGATCACAGTAAAAGATTACCAAAA
The DNA here is from genome assembly GCF_015864725.1 of Pseudoalteromonas sp. NSLLW24. Taxonomy (NCBI): domain Bacteria; kingdom Pseudomonadati; phylum Pseudomonadota; class Gammaproteobacteria; order Alteromonadales; family Pseudoalteromonadaceae; genus Pseudoalteromonas; species Pseudoalteromonas sp. NSLLW24. The sequence continues at coordinate 22,062 of NZ_JADYWQ010000002.1, forward strand.
AGCCCAAGACAAACCTGACGCATGTAAAGACGACCAAGGTCGTTTACGTGTAGGTGCTGCTGTAAGTGTTGGTGCAGGTACTGATGAGCGTATTGCTGCATTAGTAGAAGCGGGTATTGATGTTTTACTTATCGATACATCGCATGGTCACTCTCAAGGTGTTATTGACCGTGTTACTAAAACGCGTAAAGAGTACCCAGACTTACAAATTATTGCAGGCAACATAGCAACAGCTGAAGGTGCGATTGCACTTGCTGATGCGGGAGCGGATGCAGTTAAAGTAGGTATCGGCCCAGGTTCTATCTGTACTACACGTATTGTTACCGGTTGTGGCGTTCCACAAATTACCGCTATTTCAGATGCTGTTGAAGGCTTAAAAGGTCGCGACATTCCTGTTATTGCTGATGGTGGCATTCGTTTTTCTGGTGATATTGTTAAAGCACTTGTTGCTGGTGCATCGTGTGTAATGGTGGGTTCACTTCTTGCTGGTACTGAAGAAGCACCAGGTGAAGTTGAATTATACCAAGGCCGTTATTACAAATCTTACCGTGGTATGGGCTCATTGGGCGCGATGGATCAAAAAGAAGGTTCATCAGATCGTTACTTCCAAAAATCAAACGAAGCAGACAAGTTAGTACCTGAAGGTATTGAAGGTCGCGTAGCTTACAAAGGTCCTATTGCAACGATTATTCATCAGCAAGTGGGCGGCCTACGAAGCGCTATGGGCTTAACGGGTTGTGCAACAATTGAAGAGCTAAATACAAAACCACAATTTGTACGTGTTACTTCAGCAGGTATGGGTGAGTCGCACGTCCATGATGTGCAAATCACTAAAGAAGCACCAAATTACCGCTTAGGTTAAGCAGCGTAATTAATTTAATATACTGGGCTTGCTTTGCAAGCCCTCTTTTTAGTCGTTTACATTAACAAACGGCATTTAGCATCAGACTTTACGAGATACTCCATGAGCAAAGATATTCACGATTCACGAATTCTCATTTTAGACTTTGGTTCACAATACACTCAATTAATCGCCCGTCGTGTGCGTGAAATTGGTGTTTACTGTGAGCTTTGGGCATGGGATGTGACTGAAGAGCAAATCCGCGAGTTCAACCCACAAGGTATTATTCTTTCTGGTGGTCCAGAATCAACAACACTTGAAAACAGCCCGCGCGCTCCTGAGTATGTATTTAATGCAGGCGTGCCTGTGCTAGGTATTTGCTACGGTATGCAAACAATGGCAGCTCAACTTGGCGGAAGTGTACACAGCTCTGATAAAAAAGAGTTTGGTTACGCACAAGTAGAAAAAGTAGGCAGCTGTGCATTATTTGATGCAATTGAAGACAGCATTACCGATGGCGGCAACGGCATACTCGACGTATGGATGAGCCATGGCGACAAAGTAATGGATATTCCAGCTGGTTTTGCAACAACAGCTAAAACATCTACTTGTCCACATGCTGCAATGTCTAACGAAGAAAAACGTTTTTACGGTGTACAGTTTCACCCAGAAGTAACACACACGCATCAAGGTCAGCGCTTATTAGAGCGTTTTGCTATTGATATTTGTGGCTGTGAAAAATTGTGGACTGCTGCAAAAATTATCGATGATGCTATCGAGCGTATTAAAGAAACAGTTGGCGATGACGAAGTTATTTTAGGCCTCTCTGGTGGTGTTGATTCATCGGTTGTGGCTATGCTTATTCACCGTGCAATTGGCGAAAGACTAACATGTGTATTTGTTGATAATGGTTTACTTCGTTTAAACGAAGGCCAACAAGTAATGGACATGTTTGGTAATAAATTTGGCTTAAATATTGTTAAAGTTGAAGCTGAAGAGCAGTTTTTAAATGATCTAGCGGGTAAGTCAGACCCAGAAGATAAACGTAAAGCCATTGGTCATACGTTTATTAATGTATTTGATGAGCAAGCCAAAAAGCTTAAAAATGCAAAATGGTTAGCGCAAGGTACAATTTATCCTGATGTAATTGAATCAGCGGCATCTGCAACTGGTAAAGCGCATGTTATTAAATCTCACCACAATGTGGGCGGATTACCAGATGACATGAAAATGGGCCTTGTTGAGCCATTACGTGAATTATTCAAAGATGAAGTACGTAAAATTGGCCTAGAGCTTGGTTTACCGTACGACATGCTTTACCGTCACCCTTTCCCTGGACCAGGTTTAGGTGTGCGTGTACTTGGTGAAATCAAAAAAGAATACTGTGATTTATTACGCCGCGCTGATGCGATTTTCATCGAAGAGCTTCACAAAGCTGAGCTCTACCATAAAGTAAGCCAAGCGTTTACTGTATTCTTACCTGTAAAATCGGTAGGGGTTATGGGCGATGCACGTAAGTACGATTGGGTTGTATCACTTCGTTGTGTGGAAACAATCGACTTTATGACAGCGCGCTGGTCACATTTACCTTATGAGTTTTTAGGTGTGGTATCAAACCGTATCATTAATGAAATAGATGGTATTTCTCGTGTTGTTTACGATATTTCAGGTAAACCACCTGCAACTATCGAATGGGAATAATTAATTTTAGTTTTAATTAACTAATTTTAAGTGATTAAAAAACGGCGAATTAGCATGCTAATTCGCCGTTTTGTTTATTTAAAAAGCAGTTAAACTAAAAGAGTGATTTTTCTCTTTACCTTTGGCGAAACTTCTCTATAATTCGTCGTCATTGCAGGGGCGTAGTTCCAATTGGTAGAACAGCGGTCTCCAAAACCGATGGTTGGGAGTTCGAATCTCTCCGCCCCTGCCATTTCTTCTTTACATCGTTTTTATTACTTCTTATATTGTTCAAATGTCTAATCTACTGAGTTGTTATGCATCCACGTTACGCAGCTATTTTTGATATAGAAAATCTTGAACTCAATCAGCATTATTGTCCAAAAATAAATGATCAAGCTAATACTTTATCGCAAAGCACGATAGCTAGTTCTTTAACGCTAAATGAGCAACTACTTGCAGACATTAAACTCAGTGCAGAGCCTATTATTATAAATAGCGTTGTGCAGGGCAGTGAGATGCAATTAAACGACAATAAGCTTACATTGCCAACCCCACAGCTCAACGGCTCTGAGAAGCGTGCTTTATGGGCTTTAATGAGTGAACACCTTGATAAACTTTAAATCAGTAGATGAAACTGCAATACCTCAATTAATGGCCATCGAAACAGCGTGTCATAGCCATCCGTGGACTTTAAATACAATGGGTTCATGTATAGGTGGGCGCTATTTTAATGTTGCCGCATTTGATGAGGCGAGCATGATTGGTTTTTATATTGGTGAAAAAGCAGGGCCTGATTTTACACTTATGGATATTTGTGTAACACCAAGTCACCAGGGTAAGGGTATTGCAAGGCAGTTGTTAGCGCAGTTTATTGAATATGGTGAGCAGCAAAATGCTGAAAACCTCTTTTTAGAAGTACGCGAATCAAATACGCGTGCTATTGCGCTGTACGAGCGCGCAGGCTTTGCTGAGATGTCAGTGCGTAAAAACTACTACCCAAGCGATAACCCTGCTAAAAATGGCTTTGAAGACGCTATTTTAATGGGTATGGCGCTAGGTTTAAACTTTTCATAATTAAAGTCGGTAATTAGCATTTAAAATATAGAGCCGCTAAAGTACTGCATTTGTACCGTTTTGTAAGTTTGCTTTTTAGGTTACTTTGTCGCTAATTGCTTGCTCAATGGCTGCTATTAAATCATTTACCAACTCGTCTCTTGGTACTTTATTGTTACTTTTTAAGTTCTCTTCAAGTGCCGCAGCGCTATGGTAAATTTCATCAAAGTTAAAGCATCCAGAACTGCCTTTAACACTGTGCGCTATGCCTCTTAATGCTTCCCAATCATCACAATGCTGCAAAGCTTTAACTTCTTCTAAATATGTAGGTAAGTTAGCTAAGTAATTATCGGCAATTTGCTGAAACTTTTCGCTCTTTAATAGGCTATCCCATTTATTTTGATTATCTTTTTCAAGATGCAGGTAGCTTACGAGTACGTTTTCCAGAGCATCTTTATCAATGGGTTTAGCCAGTGCTTTGTCGCAACCAGCTTCTAGATAAGTGCCTATATCATGGTTCATTACATTGGCAGTAAGGGCAATGATAGGGCCATCATACGCTGCATGACGAAGCATTTTAGTCGCTTCTAATCCGCCCATTACAGGCATTTGCATATCCATAATAATAAGTTGGTAGTCGTTTACGAGCGCCATTTCTACAGCTTGTGCGCCATTACTGGCAATATCGGGTTCAAGACCCCAGGTTTGCAGTAATAATTTAATTAATAGTTGGTTATCTGGGTTATCCTCAGCCACTAATATATTGGCGTCGAAGCTATTGGTTGCAAACGATAAGAGAGGATCTTTCTCTGGTATTAACTGGCTGTCTTGCGTTAAAAATTCAAGCATGGGTTGATCATCAGAGAGCTGACATGCCACCCTAATTGTAACTCGGCTACCTACACCCACTTCACTTTCAAGATTTACATCGCCACCAAGTAACAGTGCTAAGTTTTTAGAAATACACAACCCAAGACCTGTACCACCAAAACGACGTGTAGTTGTGGCATCGGCTTGTTCAAACGGCTTAAATACACGTTCTATTTGATGCTCAGACATACCAATACCAGTATCTTTAATTACAAACTCTAGCTTTTGACTTGCTTGTAAATAATGCACACAAATAGACACGCTCCCATTTTCGGTAAATTTAACGGCGTTATTAGCAATGTTTATAAGTATTTGTTTTAAGCGGGTCACATCACTATAAATGGTGCGGGGGAGCGGCAGTTGATAGTCGATATTAAGGGTTAATTGTTTTTCTTGTGCCAGTGGTTGAATAATTGATTCAATATCGTGCACAAGCTGCACTACGTTTAACGCTGACAAATCAACAGCCAGCTTTTCAGCTTCAATTTTAGATAAATCGAGTATGTTATTTATTAACTCTAGTAAGTGTTTTGAATTACGTAAAATAGTGCTTAGGTGTTGTTTGTCATTCGCTACTTTATCGTTATGTAGTAACTGCTCTGTAAAGCCCATAATGGCCGTGAGCGGCGTGCGTATTTCGTGACTCATGTTGGCTAAAAAACGACTCTTAAGTTGATTAGCTTGCTCAGCTTGGCCAATAGCTAACTCAAGTTGGCTGTTCATAGCTTCAAGTGCTTGGGTACGACTTTCCACTTTATCTTCAAGGTGGTGTTTGTATTCTTCAAGCTGTTGTTGGTAGTGCCTTATTTGATTAACCATGTGGTTAAAGTCGTTAAATAAAACACCTACTTCATCATTTGTATGAGCTGGTAAGTGCACCGACAAATCGCCATCACCAACACGATGACTCGCAGCCCCGAGTAACTCAATTGGGTTAAGTAATAAATTGCGGACCACTACAAAAATTAATATTGGCAGGGTGATCACCGAAATAATAACAATTAAGCCTGTTATTAAACTTATGGCTTTACCTGATTGATAAAGCACCCCTTTGGGAATGGTCGATACGTAATAATATCCGCCGGGCATTTGCACTGCAAAAATCATTCGCTCTATTTTGTCTATGCTTGAGAGTTCAATAGTTGAAAGCATGCCGATATCAGCGAGGTCGTGCACTTGATTAAGTTCGTACTCGCTTATGTATTGGCCTCGCATATTATAATCGGAGCTAAATAAAATTTTCCCGTCTTTAGTCAACATTAAATTAAGCGTGTTGTTATATGGCGCTTCTAAAATACTAGAGTTTAGTATTGAAGGTTCTATATGTATTACAATAAAACCAAGCTGCTGTGGTCGTTTTAAATAGTAATCAACACTATAAATTCGTTGAATAAAATATAAACTAGTGGTGCCATCATCCTTTTGAATCATAAATTGCTGTTTACTTAAATTACTTTGCAATACTTGATTAAAAAACGGGTAGCTTTTAGGCGCTGTTGTTAGGTTGTTAGAGTAGTAGGCATCGCTTTTCCCACTGGCTGAAACTAAATTAATGCTAATTATATCGGGATAAGCTTCACTGTAACTGGCAAATACATCCATAAGCGCGCCAAGTTTTCGGGTGTAGTTACCGTTGGCACGAATGTCGTTTGCTAAAAAATCACTAAGTACTGGCGAGGTTGAAAGTAGTTTTGCTGTAGAGTGAAAAGAGTCGATATAATTAAATATTTTTTGCTGTTGTTGCTCAACAAAACGGCTCATAATTAAATCAGCTTGTTTTTGTGTTGAATTAGTTACATTGGTGAGCGTAAAGCCACCTAAAAATAGCAGCGGTAGAATAACAAGGGGTGTTATATACCATAATAATCTAATACTTAACTTACTGGTTTTCATGACCAAACGACTTATCCTCCATGCAATCTATCAATAATATGCGTTACGACTTTATTACACAAGCTTGTGGCGGTCTTGGTGGCTAAATTACAATCAGTAGTTGCATGGTATTTAGCTCTGTATTGGTGTTTTTTTATTTTATTAAGTTATTTTAATTTAATAAGTTACATGCTTATAACCGTTATTTTATTGTTCAAAAAAGTTTACATAAATTTACATCTTTTAAAGTCATTTTTTTAAGGATAAATGCTATCACTTAAAATTGAATATTCTAATTTACTCTCAGTTATAAATACCAGTGGGTTAACGCAGGGCTGTTAGCCGGGCCACTAGGTTATATTCTCAAGCAAGGCTTAAAAATTCTAATGGTGTGCAGAGGCTTGGTGTATTGTGTGCTGATTCTATTTATTTGGCTTATTACTGATTTTTTTATACCTCATTTGCAGTTAGGCTTCCCAAAATTCATATTAATAAAAAAGATCAGCTAATAACCAACCATTGATTGTTTATAAGGCCAAGATCAGCGAAAATAGTCTTCAATTACGATTAACATAACGGATCGCATGTGAAGGGCCAATTTAGGGCTTTTCTGATGGTGTGTTGAGCTTTCGAGGTTGCTCTATACCAATTTTATTAAAACAAGATCGTTCTAGCGTATTAAATAACTCACTAACTACGTTAAAAATTATTCATAGAGAATAAGTCTATGTGATAATTTCGCCTTGTTATTGCGCTATTTTATTATCGCTATAATAGAACGCTAATTTAATGCAATTGGTATTATTTAAGCCTTGAAAGCTCAGCATACTTAAAGTGGATAATATCCGTATACAAACTAAAAGAACTTTTTTAATGGCAGATCAAAATCTCCTTAGTGAAATTAATAAACGACGTACCTTTGCTATCATCTCTCACCCGGATGCTGGTAAAACAACCATTACCGAAAAAGTATTGTTATTCGGACAAGCGATTCAACGAGCCGGTACTGTAAAAGGCCGTGGTTCTAACCAACATGCAAAGTCTGACTGGATGGAAATGGAAAAAGAGCGTGGTATATCAGTTACTACCTCTGTAATGCAGTTTCCGTATAAAGACGCTTTGGTTAACTTACTAGATACACCAGGACACGAAGACTTCTCTGAAGATACTTACCGTACATTAACCGCAGTAGACTCGTGTTTAATGGTAATTGATGCAGCAAAAGGTGTAGAAGATCGTACTCGTAAGTTAATGGAAGTAACACGCCTACGCACAACACCAATCGTTACATTTATGAACAAATGTGACCGTGAAATTCGCGACCCGATGGAAGTGTTAGACGAAGTTGAAACAGAACTGAAAATTGCGTGTGCACCTATTACATGGCCGATTGGCTGTGGTAAAGAGTTTAAAGGTGTTTACCATATTCATAATGACGAAGCTATTTTATACAAATCAGGTCAAGGTCATAAAATTCAAGAAGTTCGTACTATTAAAGGTCTTGATAACCCTGAGCTAGATATTGCCATTGGTGAAGATTTAGCCGTGCAATTGCGTGACGAGCTTGAGCTTGTTATTGGTGCATCAAATGAATTTGATTTAGAGCTGTTTTTAGCTGGTGAGCTTTCGCCTGTTTATTACGGTACTGCACTCGGTAACTTTGGTGTTGACCACGTTTTAGATGGTTTGACTAAATGGGCACCAACGCCATTACCACGTGAAACTGAAGACAGACTTGTTGTTGCAACTGAAGAAAACTTTACCGGCTTTGTATTTAAAATTCAGGCAAACATGGATCCAAAACACCGAGACCGTATTGCATTTATGCGTATTGTGTCGGGTAAGTACAGCCAAGGCATGAAAATGAATCACGTGCGAATTGGCAAGCAAGTGAGCATTTCTGATGCGGTAACCTTTATGGCGGGCGATCGTGAGCGAGCAGAAGATGCTTACGCTGGCGATATTATTGGTTTGCATAACCACGGTACAATTCAAATTGGTGATACATTTACCCAAGGCGAAAAACTTAAATTTAGCGGTATCCCTAACTTTGCGCCTGAATTATTCCGCCGTATTCGTCTTCGCGATCCGCTTAAGCAAAAGCAATTATTAAAAGGCTTAGTACAGCTTTCTGAAGAGGGTGCTGTGCAGGTATTTAGACCGCTTATAAACAACGATTTAATTGTGGGCGCAGTAGGTGTACTTCAGTTTGATGTGGTTGTAGCACGTTTAAAAGCTGAATATAACGTAGATGCTATTTACGAAGGTATAAACGTAAATACAGCACGCTGGGTAGAAAGCAGCGATGTTAAAAAGTTTGAAGAATTTAAACGCAAGTGCGAAAGTAATTTAGCACTCGATGGTGGCGATAACTTAACTTACATAGCGCCGAGCCGTGTAAACCTTAACTTATCGGTAGAGCGTTACCCAGAAGTAACGTTTAACCATACACGCGAAAACTAGAACTCATTCAAAGAATTAAAAGAAAGCCTGCTTTGGTGGGCTTATAAAGGTAAAAACATGAATATTCGTACTATTTTAATCGAAAAAGCTATTGCAGCTATGGCTGGCGCAGGCTTACCTGAAGACACAAACCCAGCAGTAACACAAAGCACACGTCCACAATTTGGTGATTACCAAATTAATGCAGCTATGGGCGCGGCTAAAAAAATGAAAAGCAACCCACGTGAGCTTGCGCAAAAAATTATAGATAATCTTGATGTAAGCGATATTGCTCAAAAGACTGAAATTGCTGGCCCAGGTTTTATTAATATTCATTTAAAGCCTGAATTTTTAGCGCAAAGCGTACAAGCCGCTAACAGTGATGCAAAGCTTGCTGTAAACGAGCATGCTAACCCGCAAAAAGTGGTTGTTGACTATTCATCACCAAACCTTGCTAAAGAAATGCACGTAGGCCATTTACGTTCAACCATTATTGGTGACTCAATTGTGCGTGCGCTTGAATTTAGAGGCGACACGGTTGTACGTCAAAATCACATGGGTGATTGGGGCACGCAATTTGGTATGTTAATCGCGCATTTAGAAGATCAAATTAGCCAAGGTGTAGATTTAGATTCTGTAGCGCTTGCTGATTTAGAAACCTTTTACCGCGATGCTAAAAAACGCTTTGACGACGAAGAAGGCTTTGCAGATAAAGCACGTAATTACGTTGTTAAATTACAAGGCGGCGACGCGCACTGTGAAAAACTTTGGAAACTGTTTATAGCTACCTCAGTTAAGCATTCTGAAGAAGTATACAAGCGTTTAAATGTAACGCTTACTCAAGCCGATATTATGGCTGAAAGCGCATACAACGCAGAACTTAACGACATTATTAGCCTACTTAAAGATAAAAATATTGCAGTAGAGTCGCAAGGCGCGCAAGTTGTGTTTTTAGATGAGCTTGCCAACAAAGATGGTGAACCATCTGCGTTTATCGTACAAAAATCTGGCGGTGGCTTTTTATATGCAACAACCGATTTAGCGGCATGTGATTACCGTTCAAATAAATTAGGTGCTGATCGTATCTTAATTTTTGTAGATGCACGTCAAAATCTACACTTTAATCAAGTAGAGCTAACAGCGCGTAAAGCAGGTTTATTACGAGACGAAACAAGTTACGAGTTTTGCCCGTTTGGCACCATGATGGGCGCCGATAACAAACCATTTAAAACACGTACTGGCGGCACAGTAAAACTTGCTGACTTATTAGAAGAATCAATTAACCGTGCAGCTGCAAAACTAGCTGAACGTGAGTCTGATTTAAGTGATAGCGATCGCAGCGAGATTGCACGTAAAGTAGGTATTGGCGCAGTTAAATACGCCGACCTTTCTAAGCACCGTACCAGCGATTACATTTTTAACTGGGACAGCATGCTAAGCTTTGAAGGCGCAACCGCCCCTTACTTACAATATGCTTATACACGTATACGCAGTATTTTCCGTAAGTCAGGCGTTGATGCAGCTACATTAAATTCAGATGTTGCAATTATTGAGCCTCAAGAAAAAGCGCTAGCACTTAAGCTACTACAGCTTGAAGAAGTACTTGATTTAATGATCAGCGAAGCAACACCGCACGTACTATGTGGTTACTTATATGAGCTAGCAAGCTTATACATGACATTTTACGAAGCCTGCCCAGTACTTAAAGAGGGCGTAGAGCCAAGCGTGCGCGATAGCCGTTTAGTGTTGTGTAATTTGGTTTCTAAAACATTAGAAACGGGATTGGATTTGCTAGGTATTGAAGTTATGGAGCAAATGTAATCACCGTCGTATTTTAACCTAATACTGCGTTATCCAATCCGACTTACCCTAATCACATACAAACCGTATGCTCATAGGGATAAGTCAGGTTGGACGCCTTGTCTTAGGCTAAACTACTTAGGTGAACCGTCTGCTGCGTGTAGTTCGCTTTGACTGCGTTGTCGTGCTTTTTTAGCCTAAGTCACATACTAAATGTATGCTCCTTGGCATAAAAAAGCACTCCGTCTTGTCAGCACTTCTACACTTGCAGATATCTGAGTTGTGTAGTTCGCTTTAGCTGCGTTAAGAAGTTTATTTAGCCAAAGTCACATACAAACCGTATGCTCCTTGGCATAAATAGTTTTACCGCCTTGCTAGGACTCCTACACTTGCAGATATCTGAGTTGTGTAGTTTACGTTGTAGGTTGGGTTGAGTGAAACGAAACCCAACGATACACCTGAGACTCTATGTTTACTGCTATCGAATACACCTGAATCTTAATATTTGTTACTACTCAACATCCATTGTTTTAAGCTCGCTACTCTAAGCTCTTTTCTAAGGCTTTATTTAAAGGACTTGTTATGAAACTCGAAGATATCCGCCGTGAATACCTGCAAGACGCGTTAAGCGAAGATAACTTGCAAGATGATCCGTTTAAGCAGTTTGAAACATGGCTTGAGCATGCAGTGGCAAGCCAGTTACCCGACCCAACTGCGATGGTTGTAGCAACTGTTGATGAAACAGGTCAGCCTTCACAGCGCATTGTGCTTTTAAAGCATTTGGATGATAACGGTTTTGTATTTTTTACCAATACAGGTTCGCGTAAAGCGCAAGAGCTTAAAGGTAATAACAAAATATCGCTGCACTTTCCGTGGCACCACATGGAACGCCAAGTTATTGTGTATGGCGAGGCTAAACCATTACCTACATCTGCCGTGGCAAAGTACTTTTTATCTCGTCCTAAAGAAAGCCAATTAGCTGCGTGGGCGTCAGCGCAAAGTCGTCCGGTGTCATCACGTAAAGTACTCATGGAAACCTTCGCCAACATGAAAAATAAGTTTGCTAAAGGTGAAATACCACTTCCTGATTTTTGGGGCGGATATTGTGTAGTGCCCACTAAAATTGAGTTTTGGCAAGGTGGGGCGCATCGTTTGCATGACCGTTTTATGTATCAGCGCCAAGCAGATAACAGCTGGCAAATTACACGCTTAAACCCTTAATAAATAGATGAGTAAGTAACCGTGCAATTTATTGACTCTCATTGCCACCTCGACTTTAGCGAGTTTGATTCGAATCGTGAATCGCTCATAAACGAGTGTGTAGCAAAGGGAGTTAATCAGTTTGTTGTGCCGGGTATTACGCTTGCTCAATCACATACTCTCATAAAACTCAAAGCAACTTACCCAAGTATAAAAATAGCCGCAGGGCTACATCCTTACTTTTTAGAGCAACATAACGAATCGCACATAGAAGCGTTATTTGAATTCGCGACTGCAAATAAGCATCAGTTGGTAGCTATTGGGGAGTGCGGGCTTGATCGAAGTATTGAAAACCTTCCTAAACAAACTTATTTATTTGAGCAGCAAATAGGGCTTTCTAATGAGCTTAACTTACCGCTCATTGTGCATCATAGGCAAAGCCATGATTTAATTGCGCAATCGTTTAAGCGGTGTAAGCCAAAAAACGGGGGAGTGATTCATGCCTTTTCGGGCTCACTTCAACAAGCGCAGTACTATATTAAGCAGGGTTTTAAGCTTGGCATAGGCGGCGTTATTACCTATGATCGCGCAGTTAAAACACGCGCTGTTATTGCTGCTATTGAGCCAGAGCACTTAGTGCTTGAAACCGACTCACCTTCAATGCCGTTAAGCGGTCATCAAGGTGAAGTTAACACGCCATTACATATACCTGATGTATTTAACGCGTTATGTGATTTAAAGCCACATAGTAAAAGAGGGACGCTTGCAAAGCAGCTTTACGATTCTTGTTCAGATGTTTTTTGCATATAGCGATTTACCTGCCAACGTTTTAATCCACGCCCTAACTGCCACGTAAAAATACATGCAATCACTAGCATTAATAGTACCTGTCGACCTAAGTCATGAAAATGATTATGGCTGTCGGATATTGCGGCGCGAGTTAAATAAGTAACAGACACAAAGCCTATAGGGCGGTCATCATCGCTTATCACGGGTTCCATAAAAGGTGTTTTTAGTTTACTAATACCCGGTGTAGAGTCAGGGAGTTGTCCATAAATATGATGTGACTGCCAATTGTCACTGCTAGCAATTAAAATGCCTTGTTGATCATAAATAGTCGCAGAAAGTACAAATTCATCTTTACTTATATCGTTACAAATGGCGTTGAGCTGTGGTTTGTTTTTTTCAATAAGCGGTGTTTTAACATTTAAAGCCATAAACTGAGTGAGGCTTTTTGCCGTGCTATCGGCACTATCATAAAGTAACTGATGACTCTGAAAACTACTATTAACACCTACCCAGCTTAGTAATACAAAACAACCAGCCGCTAGTATTAAGCGAACAAGTCGTTTTCTTTGAGAAGCAGTAATAGGGTTTTTAATATGGTTATTTTTCATAGTCACCGTTTATGCTACTGACAGCATTTTGATTTGATGTTACAACTACACTAACTATAACCTTAAACCCCACCTGATGGCGAATTTAGTGTTGAGAATACCAGTTATGATATGCCAATTATCAGGAAAATAAAAATAAACACGGAGATCCCATGTCGCAAATCAACATGGCACAGCAAGCTGCTGAGCAACCATTACAACACTTAACTCTAAATAAATGGTTTAGCTATAGTGGTGGTGTATTTACACCTCTTGATTATATACCAAACAAAGCATTAGGGTTATTTAGCATCGCATTTGCGGGTGATTTTGAAGAAAAACACATTGTTAGCATTATTGATTTTTTAGCTACGCATAACCAAACAGTCAGTGCTATATGTCAATATCAACCAGATTTAGGGTTAGCTCCAGCACTGTGTTTTTACGCGAAAAACTCCGATCAAGCTATAAACCCGTTAGTACTACAAGAGTTTTCAAGCACTCTAGATTGTCAATTAGTGCAAGTTGCTACTGCGCCTAATTTATATGAGCCTGGTTTATTGGTTATGGATATGGATTCAACTGCAATAACTATTGAGTGCATAGACGAAATAGCACGCCTTGCGGATGTTTACGACGAAGTTGCCTCTGTAACCGCACTTGCAATGGCGGGTAAACTTGATTTTAGCGAGAGTTTAAATCAGCGCGTAGCTAAACTGGCTGGTATTGAAAAAAGCTTAATTGAAGAGCTAAAAAGTGTATTGCCACTCATGCCGGGTATTAAAGTGCTGTGTCAAATTCTAAAACAGCATGACTGGTATTTAGCAATTGCATCAGGTGGTTTTGTACCGTTTGCAGAGCGCGTTCAAGAGCTTATTAATTTAGATGAAGTGCACGCTAATGTACTCGAGTTTAAAGACGATAAACTAACAGGTAAAGTACTGGGTACAATTGTAGATGCACAACAAAAAGCAATTATTCTAGAGTCGTTACAACATAAACTAGGGCTTGAGAAGTCGCAAACAGTTGCTATTGGCGATGGCGCAAACGATTTAGTCATGATGGCAAAAGCTGGCCTAGGTGTAGCAGTGCATGGCAAACCTAAAGTAGTTGAGCAAGCACAAGCGGCTATTTGTGAAGGGTCATTATTACAATTGTTGTATATGTTGGCCATTCCGTTAGATAAAGAGCCCGCTCTTTAAAGTTGTTTAAGTTAAACCGCTTAGCGTAAGCGGTTTAACCAAATTAGTTTACGGCGGCCCATTTGTTCAACTTGCTCTTTTTTAAGCTCTAAATGGCTTAGAGCTTCTTCAGTTATATCTACTACGTCCCCCACACCCGCAACAGCCCATAAAGCTTCCTCTAAATCTTTTGCTTTATGCATAGCGTATTGGCTTACGTATTTTAGCTCGTTTGATAGGTAGTCAGTATCGGGGCGACCTGTGCGCGAAATATACAAACGCATCACAAATATAAGTTGTGATGTAATGCCTTTACTAATTTGTTTATAAAAGCTTGAGTAGTCTTCACCTAAAGCGCATTGGCTAACAATAGCTTCTTCAATTTTACCCTTACGAGGGTCGAAATTAATAGCGAGTGTAAAAGCAAGCGGTGCATCTTGGCGACTGCGATCTTTAATATTAGGCGTTATTACATTAATAATTTGCTCTTCGGTAAGAATACTCGAAAAGTCAGTTTTGTTACCTAATAAGCCAAAGTTTTGCAAAATAACATGCATAGGACTGGCGTATAAGCCATAACCAATTGCACCTGTTTTAAAGTGTGCAGCTTCTTTGTGTAAATACAGCGGAAATTGGCATACACTTTTTGTAACCATATTTCTAAGTGCGGTAGATAAGCCTTCTACTTTTGGCGCTTCTTCAGATACTTTAAGTTTGTCTTTATTCCCTTCTATTAACTGAGTGAAAAAAGTCACGCCAGCATGGGGTAAATCAGCAACACGATTCGCTTTTAGGTTAATAGTAGTGAATGACTTACTAATGGCCATTATTTCGTACTTTAGTTCGCTAAGTTTATGCTTTTTAGTTATTTTTTGAAGCTCAGGAAATGTTAAAAGTACTATATCACCTTTTTTAAATGTGACTGGTTGCTCGCACTCTAATTGCAAACCCATTACAGAAAAGTCACGTGTATAACCGTTAAATACTTCATCATTAATAGTGACGCTAACCGGTGTTTTATAAAGGTAGCGCTTATGCGAGCGTAAATTTACGTATTCAAGTGGCACAATATCTAAATAAGGTGGCGTTTTATGTTTTGCGTGGCCAAAATGTTTAAGCTGATTTACTAACGCTTTATCAAAAGTAAGTTGTTTATAATCTGCTTGCTCTGTTTTATTGCCAATACTTGTAAGTACAACAATATATTTAACGTCTTTTATAAGGCCTTTAACTCGAGGGGAAGGCGGCTTGTTGAGTTTTTCAATATTAGCGCCAGCACTATTAGGTAATGAAAGCGGTATAAAAGAATCATCTGGATGACTTGGCATTATTTGTATTTTAAAGCACTGCCAACTTTCTTTTTGGCTACCAAAACCTAAAAATAGATCACGTAATTTAGGGTTATTATTTAGCTCAGTTCGTGTCGCAGAGTAATAGTAAATTTTACCCGATGATATATGTGTAAATGTATAGAGGTAATCTTCTTTGACCGCGGTAATTTGGGTTAGTAATTGTGTAATGCGCTGATGATTGAGTATATTGTACAAACACGGTGTTTTTCTTTCATCGGTAAAATAGCGCTGGATAAAAATATTATTTTCAGTAGTAAGGCTAAGGCTTGGGTAATACTGTTCATCTTTTTTGCTTAAAAATACATATAAAGACGTTACACGAGGGATGTAGTATTGCTCATATCCCTTTGATACTACAGCATCGAGCGTGTTATCTAAATTTACTTTATAACGACGTTTATTACCGTGAATAAAGCTTTCTAAAAAGTCATTAAAGGCATCGTTATTTTCGATATAAGTGCGTTTTAAGCGAATGTGGTTGTATTCACGAGAGATATTTTCAACGGCAACAACCTCGTATTGAATACCGTTTTTTAGGCCAAGTTCAAAGTCTTGTTCAAGGCCTACCAAGCGCATTGCTATTAGTTCACCTTTTTTTATAGAGTAGCGCGTTGCAAGCTTAACTTTACAACCGCTTAAAGATATATCTGAGGTGCTAGCAGCAATGTTCTTTTTATCTTTGTAATCAATAGTTACTTTTATTGAGTAATTCATCCGTTCTTCACGGCGGCTCTCGTAAGAGGCAAACTTAATTACTTCAGTGCTTAAGTTACTTTCTGATTCTTGTAGTTCTGATTTTTCGGCGGCTTGTTTTTGTAATACGCGGTGGTTATTTTCTGTATTCATTACGGCTTCGTAAACGGCTAGAGTATATTCACCATGCTGTTTAAGTGCTTTTTCAAACACTTCAATGGCTGTGTCATCCATAAAGTGCTGTTTACCGTTATGCTCATACGGTTTTACTTGGCCCGTCACTAATCCACGAAGATCAACAAAGCGTGCCACTGGCTGAGATAAGCGTGACATTTCCATTTTCATCAAAAATTGCTCAGGTTTGGTTAACCCAGCGGTTTTTGATTTGAAAATTAGGTCAAATTTAGCATTGCCTAAATATGTTTTTAACTCATTCACGAGGTCTTCGTGTTTGAGCATTATGTCATCAGCCATTTATAAAACCATCACCGTCTAATTGAAAAAGTAGGTATACTGTTAAGTCCATTTATTAGAAGTTCAATAAACGTTAAATCGCGCTATGTTATTAATATAGGTACAATTATTTTAGTTACTACTGTTTAGCTCTTGTTATTATGTGTTATATGCCATTTTGTTGGCAAGTTACTTTAAACTATTTCAAAGCAAAAAGTATGCCCTAAATTATAGCTAAAAAGAAACACCATGTGTATTTAATGATTGTGACGCTAGATTTTTACGCAGGCAAGAGTTTGTTGCTAAGTAAATGCTTGAAGTGGCAAAATAAGTTATTAACAGTAAATGTTTTTAAAATTAGAGAATCGTAGATAAGGTTATAAATGACTAAAGCGGCAAAAATAGAGTTTGTGTGTACAGAATGTGGCATGAACTACCCACGTTGGCAGGGTCAATGCCGCTGCGGTGCGTGGAACACATTAGCAGAATTTAAACCTTCAGCAGGGCAGAGTAAAAAAGCGTCAGTTCGAGCAAATGTAGGTGGTTATGCTGGCGGTGCTGGTGGCGGCTCTAAAAAAATTAATGATATTGCTACGTCAGAGGCAGAAAAACAGCTGACAGAAATTGGCGAGCTCGATCGTGTGCTAAGCGGTGGTGTAACTACCGGCTCTGTTAATATAATTTCGGGTGATCCAGGTGCTGGTAAAACAACATTGCTATCTGACCTAGTAGCGAGAATGTCACAACGTATGCCGTCACTTTACTGTACGGCCGAGGAGTCATTATCGCAGTTTAAAAACAGGGTAAATCGTTTAAAGTTAAACTATAACCCTGACGAGCTTTATTTACTTTCAGAAACCAGTGTTGAAACCATCATTGAAGAGCTCGAGAAAAATAAAATTAAGTTTGCTGTTATTGACTCTATTCAAGCGGTTGTAACCGAAACGGCAAATGGTAGCCCAGGTTCCCCTTCGCAAGTAAAAAGTGCCGCCCAAGCATTGACTCAATACTGTAAGCAAAATGATGTAACCATGTTCATTATTGCTCATGTAAATAAAAATAACGAAATAGCAGGTCCTCAAACACTTGTACATATTGTCGATGCGCTTTTACACATAGACACCAACGATGGGCAAATTAGAACCCTTAGGGCAAATAAAAACCGCTTTGGTGATATTGATACTGTTGGTATTTTTAAAATGTGCGAACGTGGTATGTTGAGTGTTGATAACCCGAGCGAAATATTTTTATCGGGGTCTACAACCGACTCGCCAGGCTCTACAATTACCTGTATCCGTAAAGGTAATCGAAATTTACTACTTGAGATTCAATGTTTAACTACCGAAACCGAGGCGGAATTTCCGCAGCGTGTTTGCGTTGGTTTAAACATGAACCGCATAAAAATGCTGACTGGCATATTACGAAAACACACTAAAACCAAAATATTCCACGATACGTTTTTTAATATTGTGGGTGGCCTAAGAATAGATGAAACAGAAACTTGTATTGATTTAGCATTAGTAACCGCGTTACTTAGCAGCTTAAACGAATTTGTTGTGCCTCGTACCACGTGTATTATGGGTGAGCTTAGCTTAAATGGCGATGTACGCCCAATTGACAGTGGCGTACCACGTGTTAAAGAAGCGGCACAACATGGTTTTACAGAAATATATATTCCATTTCGTAATTACCATAAGTCGATGGAAGGGCTGGGCGCTAAAATTACCCCAGTTAAAACAGTACATGAGTTGCTTAGTTTAATTAATTAATACTTACGGGTGTTAATGTGTAATGTTACTCTTAATAAAACTCGGTTTACACAAAGAATAGAATAAGGAAATAACATGAAAAAGTTAGTAATAGTTGCAGCGATTGTAGCTGCGGGCGTTGGTGGCGTGAGCTATGCAAATTATTTAGCTACACAAGAAGTGCGTGCAGAAGTAGATAAGCAACTTGCTTTAGTAAGCGAGCAAACTGGCGCTACATTTAAATACGCTGGTTTATCGGCAAGTGTTATTTCAAAAAGCGTAGAAATAACAAACATGGAAGTAATAAGCCCAGAGGGCGACAATGTTGCTAATATTCAAAGCATTGAAATAACTGGTTACGAGCCAGATAAAATATCACCG
Source organism: Pseudoalteromonas sp. NSLLW24 (assembly GCF_015864725.1). Taxonomy (NCBI): domain Bacteria; kingdom Pseudomonadati; phylum Pseudomonadota; class Gammaproteobacteria; order Alteromonadales; family Pseudoalteromonadaceae; genus Pseudoalteromonas; species Pseudoalteromonas sp. NSLLW24. The sequence continues at coordinate 41,007 of NZ_JADYWQ010000002.1, forward strand.
CATACATCATTTGATGTAAAAAGCTTTCAGTTTGATAAAGACTTTGTTTCAAAATTACCTGCTGATACAAACGAAATGCTCGCGTCGGCAAGTTACGACTTACATTCATCACTTGATTACGATGAAGAGTCTGGCAATAGTGATGTAGTAGTTAAGCTTGATGCAAAAGACATTGTTAGTTTTAATATGGATATGGGCTTGGCTAATTCAAAAGCATTAATGGATGCTTCATTAGCGATTAGTAAAGCGCAGCAAGAAGCGGGTAACCAGCCACTTACTTATGAGCAAGAGTTACAGCAGCAAACACTTGTTATGCAAGCAATGAGTAAGTTAGAGCCGCGCAATGTTAGCTTTGCCTTAAATAACCAAGGTAAGTTAAAAGATTTACTATCAAGCGAGCTTGAAAAGCAAGGCATGACGCTAGAGCAGATGGAAATGACGCTAGAGCAGCAGTTACAACAGGCTCCTGTAACTGAAAATATTGCAGAGGCTTTAACAAGCTTTGCTAAAGGTTTAAATTCATTCAGTGTGTCTGCAAAGCTACCTGAAGGTAAAACTATGATGGAAATTAACCAACAAGTTATGATGCTAGTAGGGCAACCTGAAGAGCTAGTTAAGTTTATTAACTTAGAAGTTAAAGGTGATTAAGCCTTAGTTTTGTATTAATAAAGGCGCCAATTGGCGCCTTTATTATTTTGTGTTGTTATAAGCAGTTAGTAACTCTGATTACTAAAGCAGTTTGCTTTTATGATATTGGTGATTATTTGTTGTGATGGTTTTATTTTTTCCATCGCTAAAAACTCATCAGGCTGATGCGCTTGGTTAATTGAGCCTGGGCCCATTACGATTGTTTCACAACCGAGTTGCTGGATAAACGGCGCTTCAGTGCAGTAATTTACTGCGACCGCTTTTTGCCCCGCTATTTTTTCAGCCATTTTAACTAAAGCACTGTCGGTGCTACCACTAAACGCCGGGATTGGTTCATGTAAATCAATAACGCTCACCGCATTTGGGTATTGCTGATTTATCTCTTTTGTTGCATCAAGCACTAATGCTTGTAGTTCTTGTACACTTAAACCTGGTAATGGGCGCATATCTATATGCATTTCACAGCAACCACAAATTCTATTCGCATTATCGCCACCATGAATATTACCTAAGTTTAATGTTGGATAAGGAATTTTAAAGTGATTTATTGAATACTTATGCTTTAATTGCTCTTTTAAGATCATCAATTTTGTGATCACTTTATGCATTACTTCAATGGCGTTAAGGCCACGTTCGGGATCTGAGCTATGCCCAGAGCGACCAACCACTCTTATTGCTGTACTCATATGGCCCTTGTGCATAAATACTGGCGTCATATCAGTAGGTTCGCCAATTATACAGCGTGCAGGTTTTAAATTAGGGTGCTTACATATTTGCTGTGCACCTGCCATAGTTGTTTCTTCATCGGCAGTGGCGAGTATTAAAATAGGTTGAGTTTGCTGCTTTTCATCAAGTTCACTAATCGCTTGTAATACAAAAGCAAAAAAGCCTTTCATATCAATGCTTCCTAGCCCGTACAATTTATTGTCGAGTTCGGTAAGTTCAAACGGATTGTGGTTCCAGCGGCTGTCATCAAAAGGCACTGTATCAGTGTGGCCCGCAAGCATTAACCCGCCATCGCCTTTTCCACGCTTTGCTAATAAATTAAAGCGGCCTTTACCTCCTTCTAATTCAATAATTTCACACGTAAAACCGAGTGTTTCGCACCACCTCGCAAGGAGTTCAATTACGTTTTTATTGCTCATACACAAGCTGTCTTCAATTGCACTAATAGAAGGGGCTGCAATCAATTGTTGATACATAGAAATAAACGAAGGCAAAGGCATAAAAAAATCCAAAATTATTATTCAATTTAATTGCATAACAATATAAAAGTATTTATGATGAATATCAATTCACTTTTTAAGCATAAATATATTAAAGTAAAGCTATGAAAATAATGCGACGATAATCTACAAATTCATTAAATTAAGTCTTAATTTAGCGTCTTAGCTAGTTTAAGCGAACAACATATATATTTAGCAGTAAATTTTAAAATAACGAGTAATCAATGAATGTAGTTATTATTGGCGCAAGCGGTTATAGCGGCGCAGAGTTAGCAAGCTTAGTTGCTAATCATCCAAACCTTACCTTAACAGGCTGTTATGTATCTGAGGGTAGCTTAGATAAAAATAAATTACTAAGTGATTTATACCCAGAGCACCTTGGCTTACTAGATTGTCCTTTACTTCCTCTTAGTGCATCAGCTTTTGATGACATTCAAAGTGATGCTGACTATGTGTGTTTATGTACCGATCACAAAGTAAGTGTTGATTTAGCGCCTCAATTTTTAGCTATGGGTAAAAAAGTATTTGATTTATCTGGTGGCTATCGCCTAGCAAATAATGATGATTACGTTACTTATTATGGTTTTGAGCATCAACACCCAGAGCTTTTAAATGAAGCGGCTTACGGTTTAGCAGAGTGGAACAGTGATGCTATCGCTAACGCAAAGCTAATTGCTGTTGCAGGCTGTTACCCAACAGCGGCGCTCAATGCACTTAAACCGCTTAAACAAGCAGGCTTATTGAGCAGCGAAAGTATTATTATTAATGCCGTTTCGGGTGTTACGGGTGCCGGGCGTAAAGCGAGTGTAGGAACACATTTTTGTGAGGTATCGCTTGCACCTTATGGTTTGTTTAACCATCGCCACGGTCCTGAAATTGAACAACACCTTGGCCACAAAGTATTATTTACACCGCATCTAGGTAGCTTTCCGCGCGGTATATTAGAAACTATTTATGTACAACTTAAGCCAGGCGTTACCAAGGAAAGCGTTGCATCTGCTTATCAAGTGCTTGCTAACGAACCATTAATTCGTTTGTTAGGCGATAAAATACCGTCAATTAAAGGTGTTGCTAAGCAACCATTTGTTGATATTGGTTGGCAGCAACAAGGCACGCAGTTAATTGTAATGTCTGCCATTGACAACTTATTAAAAGGCGCTGCTGGACAAGCTTTGCAGTGTATTAATATTTCTATGAATTTAGATCACACTACGGGCTTAAAAGGAGCGTTTTAAATGAGTAAAAAAACGTGGGTTATTAAACTCGGTGGTGCAGTACTTAATACAGAAAATGCAGCAAAAGCGTTATTTGACGTGCTAAGCGAGCAAAAAAATGATGAGTTTGTCATTGTTCATGGCGGTGGTTCTTTAGTAGATACATGGCTAAAGCAAGCGGGTTTTGCTAGTGCTAAACACCAAGGTTTACGTATTAGTCCAGCAGAGCAAATGCCTTATATAGTGGGTGCGCTTGCAGGTTGCGCTAATAAACAATTAATGACTCAAGCTATAAGCGCAGGGCATAAGCCTGTCGGCTTAAGTCTTTTTGAGGCGGGTGTGACTGCAACCCAAAAATTAAAAGCGCTTTGCTTAGTGGGTAAATGCACAAGTAACGACGATTCTATCATCAATGATTTACTTAGAATTTCTCGTTTACCTATTGTTAGCTCTATCGGCTTTGATGAACAAGGCTTGTGGTACAACGTAAATGCAGATGAAGCTGCAGCGGCTATTGCCAGTAATTTAAATGCAGAACTAATTTTTATGACGGATGTAGAAGCGGTACTTGACGCAAATAAACAACCGTTACATCAACTTGACACAAAACACATTGATACTTTAATTACAGATGGAGTAATTGTGGGCGGGATGGAGGTCAAAGTTAAGACCAGCCTTCACGCTGCCCAACATTTACGACGCGGTGTGTATATTTCCAGCTGGCAAAAGCCAGAAAATTTAACTGCTCTGCTGCAAGGCGAGCATGTCGGAACAAAGATTACACCATAGGTTTATTATGTTTGAGAATTTTTTAACGGGTTTAGAATTAGACCAAGAAGGCGCACTTAATTTATTAAAGTTAGCGCAAGATATAAAAGCAAAGCCAGAAAAATACAGCCAAGTATTATCGGGTAAATCAATCGTAACATTGTTTGAAAAACAAAGTTTACGTACACGTTTATCGTTTGATATAGGTATTAATCGCCTTGGTGGTCATGCTGTTTATTTAGATCAGCAAAATGGCGCTATGGGTGCACGTGAATCAATTAAAGATTTTGCACTTAATATTTCTACTTGGGCCGACGGTATTGTGGCGCGTGTAAATCAGCACAGCACATTAACCACGTTAGGTGAATATTCATCGGTACCTGTGGTAAATAGCTTGTGTGACTTGTACCACCCTTGCCAAGCGCTTGCTGATTTTTTAACACTTCAAGAAGTACATGGCGATGTGAGTCAGCTTAAAGTAGCTTACTTAGGTGAGGGCAATAACGTGACTCATTCATTGATGTTACTTGCCGCAACGCTAGGTACTGACTTTGTTGCTGTAACACCAAAAGGGTGTTCGCCAGATTCACAAATACTTAAAAAAGCAGAGCAAATTGCAGCAATGAATGGCGCATCAGTCATGGTGAGCGATAGAGTTGAAGCTGCAGTTGGTGCAAACGTTGTATACGCAGATACATGGGTATCAATGGGTGATACAACGCCGCTTGAGCAAGTAAAAGAAAAATACATGCCTTATCAATTAAACCAGGCATTGCTAGATCAAACAGGTGCGACTACGGTATTACATTGCCAACCGGCACACCGTGAATTTGAAATTACCTCTGAGGTAATGGATGGTCCAGCATCAAAAATCATTCAACAAGCAGAGAATCGCATGCATGCGCAAAATGCTCTGCTAGTTACATTACTAAATCCAAATTTTGTTAAGGAACACCTATGAGTTCAATTAAAAAAGTCGTTTTAGCCTATTCTGGTGGTCTTGATACGTCGGCTATCGTGCCATGGTTAAAAGAAAACTACGGCTGTGAAGTAATCGCGTTTGTTGCCGATGTAGGTCAAGGCGCTGAAGAACTTGAAGGCGTAGAAGCTAAAGCAATTGCCTCTGGTGCATCTGAATGTTACGTAGTTGACTTAAAAGATGAAATGGTAAGTGATTACATTTACCCAACGCTTAAAACGGGCTCAATTTACGAAGGTACTTATTTATTAGGTACTTCTATGGCGCGCCCAATTATTGCTAAAGCACAAGTTGAAATTGCACGTAAAGTAGGTGCTGATGCACTTTCTCATGGTTGTACTGGTAAAGGTAATGACCAAGTTCGTTTTGAATCATGTTTTGCAGCACTAGCCCCTGATTTAAAAGTAATTGCGCCATGGCGTGAGTGGGACTTATCGAGCCGTGAATCATTACTTGATTACTTAGCAGAGCGTGACATTCCGTGTTCAGCATCTGCTACAAAAATTTATAGCCGTGATGCTAACGCATGGCATATTTCGCACGAAGGTGGTGAGCTTGAAGACCCATGGTGTCAACCAACTGAACAAGTATGGACTTGGACTAACTCTCCAGAGCAAGCACCAGATAAATCAGAACTAGTAACATTAAAAGTTGTTGAAGGCGAAGTGGTTGCTGTAAATGGCGTAGAGCTTAAACCTTACGATTGTTTAGTTAAATTAAACGATATTGCATCGCCTCATGGTGTTGGACGTGTTGATATTGTAGAAAATCGTTTAGTTGGCATGAAGTCACGCGGTTGTTATGAAACGCCAGGCGGTACAGTCATTATGGCAGCGCTTCAAGCCATTGACGAGCTAGTGCTTGATAAAGCAAGCCGTAAGTGGAAAGAAGTACTCGGTGGCGAGTTCTCGCATTTAGTATACGACGGCCGTTGGTTTACGCCTCTTAAAGATTCTATTTTAGCCGGTGCTGAAGCACTTTCTAAAGTGGCAACAGGTGAAGTGGTACTTAAGCTATACAAAGGCCAAGTAACTGCAGTTCAAAAGCAGTCACCAAATAGCTTATACAGCGAAGCATTTGCTACATTTGGCGAAGATGATGTGTACGACCAATCACACGCTGAAGGCTTTATTCGTTTATTCTCGCTTTCAAGCAGAATTTCAGCACTCGCTAAAAAGTAATTTATTACGCCCCTTATAAAACGGGCACTACAGGGTTTGGAGAGATTTCATGGCATTATGGGGCGGACGTTTTTCTACGGGTCCAGATGAGGCGTTTAAGCAATTTAACGACTCTCTTCCCTTTGACTACCAGTTAGCAGAGCAAGATATTATTGGCTCTGTGGCATGGGCTGGTGCACTTGAACAGGTAAGTGTACTTTCAAGTGACGAGCACACAAGATTAGTGGCTGCATTAAATGAGCTGCTTGAAGAAGTTAAAGCAGATCCACAAGCGGTAGCTACTTCAGGTGCAGAGGATATTCATTCACATGTTGAAGCAGCTCTAATTGAAAAAGTAGGTGATTTAGCTAAAAAATTACATACAGGCCGAAGCCGTAATGACCAAGTTGCCACCGACTTTAGATTATGGTGCCGTGATACGGCTGACCATTTACTAGATGCTATTGCACAGCTTAAAGGCGAGTTTGTAGCGCTTGCAGAGCGAGAGCTTGGCACAATATTACCAGGTTACACGCACTTACAGCGCGCACAACCAGTATTGTTTAGCCACTGGTGTATGGCGTATGTAGAGATGCTAGAGCGTGATGAAAGCCGCCTGCAAGATGCTAAAGCGCGCATGAATTTTTGCCCATTAGGCAGTGGTGCATTAGCAGGTACTGCTTATCCGATTGATCGCCAAGCATTAGCGCATGGGCTAGGTTTTACAGCGGCTACAAAAAACAGCCTTGATGGTGTATCTGATCGTGATTTTGTTTTAGATCTTTTAAGTTGTGCGTCTATTTCGATGATTCACTTATCTCGTATGTCAGAGGATCTGATTTTTTATAATTCGGGTGAAGCCGGATTTATAGAGCTTGCTGATAACGTAACATCAGGCTCATCGCTCATGCCTCAGAAAAAAAATCCTGATGCACTCGAGCTTATTCGCGGTAAAACCGGACGTGTGTTTGGTGCATTTAGCGCTATGATGATGACGTTAAAAGCGCTGCCACTTGCATACAATAAAGATATGCAAGAGGATAAAGAAGGGCTATTCGACGCTATGCCAACATGGCTTGCATGTATTCATATGGCGCAAGCATGTATTAAAGGCGTTAAAGTAAATGGCGATAAGACACTTGCTGCAGCAAAAGGAGGGCATGCAAATGCCACCGAACTTGCTGATTACTTAGTTGCTAAAGGTGTGCCATTTAGAGAAGGGCATCACATTGTAGGTGTACTTGTACAGCTTGCGATTAGCGAAGGTAAAACGCTTGAAGAGCTATCGCTTGAGCAGTACAAATCAGTAAACACTGTATTTGAAGACGATGTTTACCCAGTACTTGAAATTGATGCATGTATAAAAGCACGTAAAGCCCTTGGTGGGACGTCTATTGAACAAGTAACGAATGCTGTTAAAGAAGCCAAAAAAAAACAGCAAATAACGGTACGTGATGCAAATTTAGATGATGTAGAAGCAATTGCCACGCTTATACAGCATTGGGCAACGGTAGGTGAAAACCTGCCTCGTGCAAAAAGCGATATGGTGCACTCTATTAACGAGTTTGCAGTAACAGAAATAAATGGAAAAGTGTCGGGCTGTGCGTCGTTATACATTTACGATACCGGCCTTGCTGAAATACGCTCATTGGGTATAGACCCAAAAAGTAAAGTGTCGGGGCAGGGTAGACAGCTTGTAGATCATCTACTTACTAAAGCCAAAAAATTGGCACTTAACCGAGTTATTGTATTAACACGCGTACCAGATTTTTTTGAACAACAACGTTTTACTTTTTGTAGCAAAGACTCTTTGCCTGAAAAAGTAATGAAAGATTGTGAACTTTGCCTTCGTAAAGAAAATTGTGACGAAGTAGCAATGGAATATATTTTGAAGTTAAGTACACGTGCGGAGATCCCGTGTAAATACGTAGCTTAAAATCCCTGGATACAAAAAACGTACGGTTATCCCTGTGCGTTTTTTTATGTTTGTAGTAAACTGGTCGGAGCTGTTTGGTTTGATTATATAAGTATGTTTTGAGTAAATTTTAAGGTGTCAAAAAAAGTTGGCACATTGGTTGCTTTGTATAAAGTAGATAGCAAAATAGCTATCACTACTTTAAACAGGTGATGCATTTATCTACATAATAATGTGGTTAAAAGTTGCACCAAATATAATTAAAACTTTTACAAGGATCAATCACATGCAAGTTTCAGCTAATAGCCAAGTACAAATGCAAGCATACAACAAAACACAACAATTAAAGCCTGCAATGGAACAAACTGCTAGCCCTAAAACCCTGCAATCTGATACAGTAAGCTTCTCTCAAGAGGCGATGACTGCTGCGAGTACTGATTTACAGCGTGGTGGCGCTGCAATCCTTTCAGGTGGTTCAGGTACTCGCCCTAAGTAATACAAGGTATTGAATGTTTTTAGCTGAGTTTTTTGGTTTGTTTTCGCTGTCAGCCTTCTCAATGTGGGCTTTTTTGATGGCATTCTTTTTTAATATCTTTGTATATAGCTTAGATGTTAAAAGGGATACCACACTATTGCTCAGCTCATTCATTATGATGATTTCCTATACTGCAACAGATTATATATTTACTTGGCTTTCATATTACGATACGACTTATTTTGATTGGGCAATTTACGACCTATCTACAATTTTATGCTTAGCTATCGCATTTTTATTTATTAAAAAAACTACACCTTCATTTTTATACCTACTTATAGGTCTTTCTGTTAATTCTATATTTTTCTTATTGATGTATTTAGATGTGTATATTAATAAAAATCTTGAATCTTGGTGGTTTTGGAGTGTTTATCAGTTTTCTGTAAATATTATTGATTTTTTAATGGTCGTAGCTCTCATTGTAGATAGAGACTTTTTAGGTCTACACGGTATAAAAAGAAAATTAACTCGATTGTTTAAATCGAGAAAAACACAACCAACAACGTAACTAAAATGTACGTCACTGAATCTTTAATGGATTATGTAGAAGCTTTCTCTCAATGGGGCTTTTTAATGGCCCTTTTATACTGTTTGGCCTCCAGTATAAATAAAGAAAACAAGTCTCCAGTATATCTATCTGCGCTTATGCTCTGCTCATATATTTCTAGTGGTTATATAAACTTATTAGAAAATTTATATTTAAGCTGGGCGCTTTATGATTTCATTACAATTTTAGTTCTGTTAACTTTACAGTACTTCAAAGTGCTCCAACGTTCTGCAGCTTTTCACTTCATCATAATTTCGTTAACGATAAATGCAGTACTTACCCTAATACTGCACTATGATCTATATGTCTTATATAATATTGAGCCTTGGTGGTATTGGAGTTTTTATTCGATAGGGATCAATACTATAGATATTCTCATGATGCTTTCATTAGTCCTTAATCGAAACATTTTACGGATGCTACCTTTAAAACCCTTCAAATTAAACTTGAAAAAGTCGTAAAATAATGAGTGAATTTTTGGTTAGTCCAATCGTCTCATTGTACATAGGTGCCTTTGTACAGTGGGGTTTCTTAATGGCATTTTTATACTCACTTGCTATAAGCATAAATAAATCAGATAAGACAGCGGTTTGGTTATCGTTGGTTATGTCGCTTTCTTATTCATCTAGCCTTTTTATAGATATAGAGCAAATATCATACATTCAACTCTTTTTTTTTGATGTGATAACAATTTTTTTCATCATTGCTTTTAAATACTTCCTAACTAAAAATTTTATATCTCTTTATTTATTATTAGGCCTAACGGTAAATGCATTTTTGTTTTTTTGTATGCATCTAGATGTATATATTTTTGAAAATTACGAACCTTGGTGGTTTTGGTCATTTTATTCAATTGTTGTTAATTTAGCCGACTTTATGATGGTAGCTATATTTTTTATAAACAAAGATTTTTTAGCATTAGCTGCAATTAAAACATGGTTCCACAATAGTATTATGAAAAGGAATAATAGTAGTGGCTGACATACTTTGGGCTCTGGTAGATTTAGGGTATAACGTAGCAATACTATTTACATGGTTCTTCCTAATCGCATTTTTATATAATTTATCAGCGAGTATTAATAAAAATGATAAAAGTAGAACGCATCTTTCATTTATAATGATGGTCTCATATATATCTAGTCTTTTTATGGATCCACTTATTGAAAATCCTCATCTAAATTACTTCTATTATGATCTTGCTACTATTAGCGCCCTTATACTTTGGCGATTCATATATAAAAAATTTATACCAATTGCTTTTTACTATTTAATTGTTGGGCTTGTTATTAATGCATGTTTATTTTTAGGTATGCACTACGATATTGAAATTGCAGGTACCCTTTACTATTGGTGGTTTTGGACGGTTTATATTTTTGGGATGTATTTTGTCGACTTTACAATGGCATTGGTGTTGATCATAAACAAGGATATTTTAGGTTTGTATAAGCTAAAAGGGTGGTTACGAAATAATAAATTCATAAAGGGGCATGATGGCTGACATATTGTGGGATCTGGTAGCGATTAGAGATTATGTAGGTATTTTTATTACATGGTTCTTTGTAATTGCATTTCTTTATAATTTGTCAGCAAGCATAAACAGTCCCTATAAAAATACAATGTACCTTTCTGGTATTATGATGATTTCGTACACCTTAAGTACACTGTTCGATATGGTTATAGTGTCTCACTTAAACTATTTTTACTTCGATATTGTAACTCTAATTATTATTTTTACGTTTAGGTACTACAGCCAAAGCCCAATTCCTAACGCATTTTATTATCTTGTGTTTGGTCTGAGTATTAATGCATCTTTATTTTTAGCTATGCATTACGATATAGAGATTTTAGGTACTCTATATTATTGGTGGTTTTGGAACGTTTATGTATTTGGTATGTACTTTACAGATTTGATAATGCCATTAGCGCTTATCTTTAACAAAGATTTTTTAGGTCTAGTTAAGCTTACTAAATTTTTAACTGAAAAATTTAAAAGGTCACGCAATGCATGATTTTTTATGGCAGCTGGCTAGTTTATACGACTATATAACTATTTTTACTACATGGTCTTTTGTACTCGCTTTTTTATATAATTTGTCTGCAAGCATTAACAAGTCTGACAAAAGCTGCACACAACTTGCATTCATTATGATGGTATCTTACACCTCAAGTATTTTTATGGATCCCTTGAGCAACACACCCCATTTGACCCTTTTTATATTTGATATCGTAACTATGTTTTTTCTGATTATATGGCGGATATACTTTAGTAAAAACCTCCCCGTAGCCTTTTATTATCTTTTAGTTGGACTTAGCTTTAACGCATTTGTTTTTTTTGGAATGCACTACGACAGTATTGTTTTAGGAAATTTGGATTACTGGTGGTTTTGGGCCTTATATGTAATAGGGCAAATAATTTCTGATTTAACGATGCTTTTAGTTCTCCTAATTAATAAAGACTTTTTAGGTTTGGTTGCATTAAAACGGCATTTACTTAATCGTATAAAAAACACTCATAAAAAGGTTGAATAAAATGGAGGAGCTATTTTGGCAATTAAATTCAGTTAACGAATATTTTGGAATATTTATTACATGGCTTTTTGTTTTTTCTTTTTTATTCACTCTATCAGCGGCTATTAATAAGCAAGATAAAAGCCGAGTTCACCTTTGCTTTATTATGATGGCTTCGTATACATTTAGTTTGTTTATGGACATAACTACTGCGGCTCCGCATTTAAAGTTGTTTATATTTGATGTACTAACAATTGCCGTTATTTTTATGTGGCGTATTTTTTTAGGACGTAAAATACCGTACGGATTTTATTATCTTATTGTAGGGCTTGCTATCAATGCCTCACTGTTTATGGGGATGTATATTGATAATACTCTTTATGGCAATTGGGATTTTTGGTGGTTGTGGATGCTGTATGGTTTTCTTATGCCTATTATTGATATCACTATGGCGCTAATACTAATTATCAATAAAGATTTGCTAAAACTTGTTTGGTTAATTAAAAAATTAAAATCATCTATACAAAAGCCGAATTAGCGCATACAAGTTATGCGCTAATTCGGGAAGTGTTATTGGGCACCACAGCCCAATTTAGTTTTTAGAGCTTTAACAATTACAGGATCTACAAACTCGCTTACATCACCATTGTGGCGAGCTACTTCTTTAACGAGTGTTGATGAAATAAATGAATTTCGCTCTGCGGGTGTTAAAAATACACTTTCTAAGTCGGGGTTCAGGCGGCGGTTCATGTTAGCTAATTGAAATTCATAGTCAAAATCAGATACAGCTCTAATACCGCGAATAAGCACATTAGCATTGTGATCGCGTGCAAGGTCAGCCAATAAACCAGAAAAACCAATCACCTTAACATTATCTATGTGGCTTAAAATAGAGTTTGCAAGCTCAACACGTTCTTCAAGGTTAAAGCAGGGTTTTTTACTTGGGTTATTAGCAACCGCAACTAATACAGTATCAAACATTTTAGCTGCACGTTGAATAAGGTCTGTGTGCCCATTAGTTAGTGGATCAAAGGTGCCAGGGTAAATTGCAATAACTTTCATAATGTTCACTATTTATTATTTTAGCGCTAGTTTAACAGTGTTTATGCCACAAAGCAGCCTAGCTAAAAAAGCATATAAACACTTACTTTCTTTAAACAGGTCAGTCCATGGTGGGAGTGTTTTAATGATTCATATTTGTTTATACTGTTTACCTCTTTTGAGTGTAATGTAGCCTATAGATAATTTGAGTATTAGCATATGAATACCAAGGATAAAATAATACACACCAGTATTTTGTTGTTTAACGAAAATGGTGAGCGTGCAATAACGACAAATCATATTGCATCAAACTTAGGGATGAGCCCGGGTAATCTTTATTATCATTTTAAAAATAAAGAAGACATTATCCGTCATATTTTTGCGCTGTATCGCGATCATTTAAATACTCACTTTAAACCTATTAATAAAGATGATGATGCATTTAATCATTTAACGGCTTACCTAGATTCGTTATTTGAGCTGATGTGGCGCTATCATTTTTTTTACGATAATCTCGGGGATATTCTCTCTAGAGATGCTGATTTAAAACAAGCTTATATTGATTTTCAGTTAGAGTTGTTAGAGCAAGTTCGTAAAATTATTTTAGGACTTCGCGACAGTGAAATGATTGCTATTGATGAGCAAGATGTCATTGATTTAGCACATACACTAAAGTTAACGGTTAGTTTTTGGACGCCTTATATTAAAGCCCGTAGGCCAAGTGGTACGCTTGCTGAGCAAGATATATATCATGGCATTTTAAAAGTACTTACATTATTTAGAGCGTACAGTACCGATAAAAGCATTGATAAAATGAACCTGCTACGTGAAAAATATACTGAATTAGCGCAACAAGCCTTAGGGCCTGTTGACCTTTCAGGATTAAAATTTGTTCAATCTAGAGGCGATTAAATCGCGACGCGAGGTTTGTAACCTAGTGGGCTAAGTAAAAACCAAGCAACAAAGAGTTAATCGCCCCTAGGCTAAACCCTTTGGGCAGCGCTTGTTTGGTATTTATGCTACGTTATCGCCTATTTATGGGGAATAACCACACTACATAGGCTCTGCCTTGCCTAAATACCAAACACACTGCTGCAAATTTAACCTCGAAAGATAAACAGGCCCTAGCTGTAGTTTAATCGATAGTAATAGGCTGTTTCCTAGGCGCTGAATTTTTTGCTATAATCCCGCGCCAAATGCCTGGGAGCGCGAATTCCCGCAGTCTAAGAGTGAACTATGCTTAAATTTATCGTCAAACTACATCCTGAAATAGCCATTAAAAGCCGTTCAGTCCGTAAACGCTTTACTAAAGTGTTAGAAAATAACATTAAAATTGTATTGCGCCGTGTTGACGAAAAAGTACAAGTAAGAAATAACTGGGATAACATTTCAGTTGTTACAAAACTTGAAGACGCGCAAGTTCGCCTTGATTTTATCGATAGCCTTAAACGCATCCCTGGCATTGTTCAATTTATTGAAGTAACCGAAACACAATTCGAAACTCTTGATGATATTTATCAAAAAACCATCGCTTTAGTTGGTCATACTATTGTAGGTAAAACCTTTTGTGTTCGTGCTAAGCGCATAGGGCAACACGATTTTACCTCAACTGATTTAGAGCGTTATGTTGGTGGTGGATTAAATCAGCATATTGAAGGCGCAAGCGTAAAGCTTAGCCGCCCAGAAGTAACAATACGCTTAGAAGTAAAAGACGATAAAGCTTACATTGTTTCTCATACACATTTTGGTATGGCTGGTTTTCCTCTGCCAACTCAAGAAGATGTGCTTTCGCTTATGTCGGGTGGCTTTGACTCTGGTGTAGCAAGTTACCAAATGATTCGTAAAGGCGCACGCACACACTTTTTATTCTTTAATCTAGGTGGCGCAGCGCACGAAATTGGCGTTAAGCAAGCAAGCTACTACTTATGGAAAAAATACAGCTCTACACATAAAGTTAAATTTGTAACGGTTGATTTTGAACCTGTTGTTGCTGAAATTTTAGAAAACGTTGAAAACAGCCAAATGGGTGTTGTACTTAAACGTATGATGATGCGCGCGGGTAGTGTAGTTGCGCAAAAGTTAAACATTCAGGCACTTGTCACTGGTGAAAGTATTGGCCAAGTATCTAGTCAAACATTAGCGAATTTAAGCGTGATTGACCGTGTTACTGAAACGCTTATTTTACGCCCGCTTATTCAACACGATAAGCAAGAAATTATTAATATTGCTCGCCAAATTGGTACGGCTGAAATGGCAGAAACAATGCCTGAATACTGTGGTGTTATTTCTAAAAAGCCAACGGTTAAAGCCAAAATAGACGTTATTCTTGGTGAAGAAGAAAAGTTCGACTTTGATGTACTTGATACCGTTGTAAACAACGCACGTATAATGGACGTGCGTGATATTGACGTAGAAGCCAAACAAGAACTTAAAGAAGCTGAATCGGTTGCTGATTTGCCTGTAGGCTCTGTGGTAGTTGATATTCGCTCACCAGAGGAAGAAGAAGCTGCACCGCTTGCAATCGACGGTGTTGAAGTGGTTCATTTACCGTTCTTCCGTCTGGCGACTAAGTTTGGTGATTTACCAAAAGACACTGACTACTATTTATATTGTGATAGAGGCGTAATGAGCCAACTACAGGCACTTATGCTGCACGAACAAGGCTTTGAAACTGTAAAAGTTTACCGCCCATAAGGTTTGTCGTCTTAAAGTTAAGAATTAATATAAGCGTGGTTTATACCACGCTTTTTTTTGCCTGAATTTTAACAAACAACTCATCGTTGTAAGGTGTAGGAATACCGTGAAGTTTACCTTGTTGGCTAATATAGCCACATATAGCTGATATTTCAGTTTCTCTGCAATGCGCTACGTCTTGCTGCATTGAAGAGTAATTGTCAGACGTTAATTCCATTATTTTATAAGCGGTATTAAGTGCTTTAATCAATGGAATATTAAGCCCTTGTACGTTTGCTATATTGCATGCTTCAGTGAGTGCATTAAAAATTATAGCGTTGTACTTAGGTGCGCGTAACTCACCATTTTTTACATTACTTAAAGCGCTTAATGGGTTAATGGCAATATTTACGAGTAGTTTTTCAAAACGAAGCTGCTGAATGTTATTAGTAAACTTTAGGCTGGGTATTACTTTAAAAATATCAGCTATTGGCGCGCTATTTTGAAAAGCTAATTCATTACAAGCACCAATAACACTTTGTCCCTCACCAGTGTGCTGCACAATGTATTGGTTTGATTTAAAGCCCGCTATGCTTGTCGTTAAAAAGTAGAGTGCTTGGTGAGTGCTTAGCTGGCTATTTACCTCATCAACATTACCCATTCCGTTATGCGAAAGTACAACAGAGCAATGATTTGGTAAAAATGGCTTTATTTGTGTAAATGCATCAAGTACTTGAAAGGCTTTAACGGTAAATAAAACAACATCAAATTCAGCCGCTTTATTTAGCTGATTTAATGCAATAAATTGTGCGTCAATTTTTTTAGATGCACCCTTTCCTCTGCTGTAAAAGCGAGTGTTTGTTGGGTTTTTACGAGTTAAAATACTGACATTATGCGACGCACTTAGAAAGTGGCTCATCAATAAGCCAATAGCACCATCGCCGACAATTAAAATATTAGCCATATGGGTTCTTTTTTCGAGGTGTAAAAATTACTCTAAGTAAAAAGTAGCTTGCGGCACCTGCAAAATCAGCAAAAAAATCACCGAGTGATGCTTGCCTATATGGAAGTGCGTCTTGCATTATTTCTATAGAGGCGCCATAACCTGCCAATAAAAGTATTTGCGCATATAAAGGAAGCTTAAACGCTTTATCCATTATTATGGCTAGTATAAAAAAAATCCCAAAATGGGCGACTTTATCAACATGAGGAAATAAATTTACAACGCCACCTTTTATTTCTTTGGCAAATAAAAAGGTAAAAGCTACTATGCTGATTAAAAAAATTGCTTGATAAACACGCCTTGTCACGACAAATCCTAAAATCGCTTAAAAAAGAGGCGCAAGTATATCAAACTAATTTAATATCGCACCTGAACAAGATGCAGAAAAATGTAAAGATTTATAATTTTAGCGTTATAATTGCCACATAAAATTAAGATTAAATAGTTAGGAGCAAACCAATGCCTTCATTTGATATTGTATCTGAAGTAGAAATGAACGAAGCTAAAAACGCAGTTGATAATGCAAATCGTGAGCTAGAGACTCGCTTTGACTTTAGAGGCGTTGATGCATCTATTGAGCTAAATGACAAAACAATTAAGCTTAAAGCTGAAGCAGACTCTCAGGTTATGCAATTATTTGATATTTTAGCTAACAAAATATCTAAGCGTGGTATGGATGTATCAAGCTTAGAGCTTCAAGATATTACCCGTGCAGGTAAAAATGTATTTCGTAACGTTGGCTTAAAGCAAGGTATCGAAAAGGACATGGCTAAAAAAGTAGTTAAAGCCATTAAAGACTCTAAAGTTAAAGTTCAAGCTGCTATCCAAGGCGAAGAAGTACGTGTAACGGGTAAAAAACGTGACGATCTTCAAGAGGCTATGCAAGTAGTGCGCAGTGCTGAGCTAGGTCAGCCTTTTCAGTTTAAAAATTTCCGCGATTAATTAATAAATAGTTTTAAATTAAGCATGCTTTAATCTGTTTATACTTACAGACAGATTGAAGCTACTTACTCTTTTTAAATATCTCACTATTATCCCTCTTTATTGCCTAGATACTCCCGTATGTATTAATCTCCTTTTTGATATTTAAGCTATTATATTTAATCACATGCAATTAAGTACTTCACACTAGAAGGTATTAAAATGAAACGTCATCAATTATTTTTGTTATTTGTTTTGCTTACATTTACCAAACCAAGCTTATCAAAAACAGTTGATATTGATGTACTGGTTGAAGATGGCTACTTTCCCATTATTATTAATGCGCAAAAAAAACAGGGTTTTGCTCCTGAGTTTATTAAGATTTTAAACGGCGCACAGCAGGAGTTTAACTTCGTACTTGAGTCTCTACCTGTAAAAAGGCTTGCTTTGTCAGTTGAAAAAAATAATTTTGATGTTTTATTTTTAATGGCACTGCAATGGATCCCACAATCAGCGCAAGAGAATATTAAAAAAACCGAATTTTATACCATTACCAAAAATGAGCTTTATACGCTTAAAGAAAATACAAATGAGCAAGCTTACTTTGACGACATTACGTCATTAACAAAGGTTGGGGTATTGGGGTACTCGTATCAATTTGCTGGATTTAATACCGATGCCGAATTTTTAAGTGAGGAACATCAGGTAAGTTTAACCATTGATGAATTCAATGTGGTTAAAATGCTGCTATTAAAGCGCGCGGAAGTAGGTGTTTTAAATAATATTGCTTACCAATATTTTAAAAATCAAAATACTTTTAATATGGATTTACTCTATAAAAGTAACGTACCAGATGCCGTTTATAAAACGCACTTTTTAGTTAACTCTAAATCAAATAAGATCACTAGTAATAAAATGGATGAAATACTAAGCTTACCTACTGCACAAATACTACTTCAGAAGCTACTTGATAAATATGGAGTTTCTTCAAACTATACTAGCCCCTAACTGCATTTTAAAGGTTTTTAGCTGTATAGACGTCCATTGACATTTGTAAACAAAATACTCACAATAGCGACATATTTTCAAGGTGCTTGCTAGCCACTTCATGTAATGATTTTTTTAGCAGGATAATCGGGAAGTTGGTGCGTTTTCATGATGACTACAAGCCCAACACTGCCCCCGCAACGGTAAAGTATTGCATATTTTGATGTGCTTACTGAGTCCGGAGACCGGCCTTGATGCAATCTTACTTACTTAAATCTTTGCGGTGGGCAAAGGTAGGGGACATCATGTTAAACAAAACAACTTTAGGCGTTGCTATTTCTGCTGCGCTTTCATTTTCTGTGTCTGGCGCAGAGCAATCAATTGAAAAAATAACCGTTACAGCTAATAAATTTGAGCAATCAATCAATGACGTTTTAGCAAGTGTAAATGTTATTGAGCGTGCAGAAATAGAAGCAAGCAACGTACGCGATTTACCAACCTTATTAAGCACGCGAGTTGGTTTTCAGGTTAATCCAAACGGTGGTTTTGGCCAAAATACAGGTGTGTCACTTCGTGGTACTGGCTCTGGCGATACGCTAATTTTGATTGACGGTGTACGTACAGGCTCAGCAACACTTGGTCAAAAAGCATTAAATAATGTCCCTTTAAATAGTATTGAACGCATTGAAATTATTAAGGGTTCTCGCGCGGCTGTTTACGGCTCTGATGCACTTGCTGGCGTAATTAACATTATAACGCGTGAATCAGATAACTTATCTGTGAGTGCTACGTTTGGTTCTGATTCTTACCAAAATTATCAAGTGGCAGGCTCTGTAAAATCAGGCGATATAACAACAGCATTTAATGCAGGCTTTGAAAAAACAGATAACTTTGATGTACTGCAAGGCGTAGCACCAGATGAAGATGGCTATGAAAATAAAAATCTTGGTTTTAAAGTAAATTATACTGATGCACACTACGGCGACTTTAAGTTATTAGGTCAATACAGTGAAGGTTTCGCAGATTACGACAGCCGCTTTAGCCCAGCCGACAGTACGATTGAACGAGATGATTTTAAAAACTATCAGCTTTCTGCAGGTTGGAGTAAAAACTACACTAACCAAACGCACAGTATTGATTTAGCGCTAGCAACGGATGATTCAGACAATACATATGTTGATTTTTCAGTTGGACCAACAACAAGTACTTTTATAACTAAACGCACACAAATTGATTATAACGGCCAATACCTATTATCTGATGAGCTTAACATTAGTGGTGGTATCAATTGGTACAACGATGATGTATCTCATAGTTCGCAACTATTTGTTGAAGACAGCCGAGATGTACTTGCCGTGTTTGTAGGTGCTTACTACGATGCAGATAAAGTATTGGCTAATTTAACTGTTCGCCAAGATGACGACGAGCAATTTGGCGACGAAACAACGTATACAGCCGCTGCAGGTTATCATTTATCTGAAGATGCAACATTTCGTATAAGCCAAAGTACTGGCTTTAAAGCCCCTACATTTAACGATTTATATTTCCCACTTTATGGTAACCCTGATTTACAGCCTGAAAAATCAGTAAACCGTGAGTTAGGTTTGAGTGTGGACTTTGATATTGCGCAAGTTGATGTTGCAATATTTAGAAACGATATAGAAGATAAAATTGATTACGATGCAAACTTTGCATTAGCTAATATCGATGAAGCACGTTATGAAGGGGTTGAATTTAGCTTATCTCAGCAGTTTTTTGGTTTTGATAGCAACCTTAACTTTGCTTACTTAAGCGCTGAAGACGAAGAAACGGGCGCAGAGTTACGTAATGTTGCTAAACGTACTTTTAACTGGGAACTTGCAAAACAGTTTGGTGCTTTTGATGCAAGCTTAGACATGCAATACCGTAGCGACCGACAAGGTGCTGTGACGCGTTTAGGATCATACACGCTTTGGAACTTAGCGGGTAATTATCAAGTAAATGAGCATATTGAAGTTTCGCTTCGTGTAGAAAACTTATTTGATAAAGAGTATAACGCTGTTGATTCAAATACTGATTTTACAACGGGTCAAGTGTATTACTACAACACTCCAGAGCGTCGCTTTTTTGCAGGCGCAAGCTACCAGTTTTAACGGTATTTATTAATATTAAAAAGCCCGACTTATGTCGGGCTTTTTAATGTGTAGCTAAGTTTAACTAATCAATTTAACTACTCAAATTAGCTAGCCAGCTAAGAACTCTTTAAAGACGGTTTCAAACTTATGTAATTTAGGTGCTATTAAAATACTACAGTAACCCTGCTGTGGGTTTTCGTTATAGTAATCTTGATGATAATGCTCTGCTGGATAATACGTAGTGGCAGGGCTGACTTCTGTCACAATTGGCTCACTCACATGGCTTTGCAGTTGAGCTATCATTTCATTGGTTTGCTTTAGTTGGGCTTCATCGTGATAGTAAACAACGCTTCTGTACTGTGTGCCTATATCGTTACCTTGGCGATTCAATTGTGTTGCATCATGCAAAGTGAAAAACATTGCTAAAAGTGTTTCAAAGCTAACTACAGTAGTATCAAATTCAATTTTAACAACCTCAGCGTGCCCAGTTGTGCCAGAGCATACAGAATTATAGGTTGGGGTGTCGGTTTCGCCACCGGTATAGCCAGAACTCACATCTAATACGCCATTTACACGTCTAAATGCTGCATCTATACACCAAAAACAGCCGCCACCAAATGTTGCTACTTGCGTTGTTGAGCTCATAAGTATTCCTAAAATGTATATGGAGTTTAAAGGCGAGCATAAATTGTATGCGCCGCAACAACAAGGTTACGGCGCAATAAAGAGATTAGATCTCTTCGAAAGGCTTTTCAGCAGCTTGTTTATTCAGCTTTTGTTGTAAAAACTCAGGTGACTGTGTATTTTTCGATAGAGCATAATACGCAGCAGGTACAACAAAAAGAGTCAGCAGGGTAGATACAATAACCCCTGTAAACACAACTACACCAATTACCATACGGCTTTCAGCGCCGGGGCCTGAAGCAAAAACCAAGGGAACAGAGCTCATAACGGTTGTTAGTGAGGTCATTATTATTGGGCGAAGGCGCTGGGTAGCTGCTTGTAGTATTGCTTCACTAAACTCAACGCCTTTATCGCGTAATTGGTTAGTAAATTCTACAATCAAAATACCATTTTTAGCACTTAAGCCTATGAGCATGACAATACCTATTTGGCTGTAAATATTTAAGGTAAGTCCTGTAGCCCAAAGCCCAAACATAGCGCCCATTAAACCAAGCGGTACGGTAAGCATAATGACAAACGGGTGCATAAAGCTTTCAAACTGCGCAGCAAGTACTAAAAAGGTAACGGTAAGTGCAAGTATAAATACGTAGGTCATCGCTGATGCGCCTTCGTAATAAAGCTGCGACTCACCTTTGTAATCTACTGCGCCATCTATATCGTTTTCTTGCGCGGCTACTTCGTTTAAAAAGTTAAGCGCTTGCTCAAGTGTATAGCCATCAGCTAAGTTGGCGCTTAATGTAATTGCGCGCATACGGTTGTAGCGGTTTAAGCGCGAGGCTGTTGCTTCTTCTTTTAAGCTGATAAGGCTATCAAGTGGAACTAGTTCACCGCTTCGTGATTTAAGGTATATATTTGAAATATCAGTAGGATTGGTAAAATCTTCTTTTGTCCCTTTTAAAATCACATCGTATTCTTCACCGCGGTCAATAAAGGTCGTAACACGGCGCTGGCCAAGCATTGTTTCTAGTGTACGGCCTACATCAGATACCGAAACGCCTAAATCGGCAGCTTTGTTTTTATCTATGCTGACTAAAAACTGCGGGAAGGTTTCTTTATAATCATGATCGATTCTTACTAAACCAGGGTTTTGTTCAGCACGCTTTATTATACGGTCACGCCAATCGGCTAGTTGAGCGTAATCATTACCTTGAAGCACAAACTCTATTGGGCGAGATGAACCACCACCGCCAATACCACGGCGCATAATGGCAAATGCACGAACATCGGTAACTTCTTGCATTTTACCGCTTATTTCGTCCATTACTTCCCACGTTGAGCGTTTGCGTTTATCCCAATCGGCCATACCCACAATCGCAACACCGCCGCTGCCACCCCAACCAGGTACTCGAACAAGTACGCGACTTAGCTCACCTGCTTGCGAATAAGGCATTAAGCGCTCTTCAATTTTAGCCATATTAGCGGCGTTATTTTCGTAACTTGCGCCCTCAGGGCCGCTCATCATAATAAAGAACGTACCACGATCTTCTTTTGGCGTTAGCTCAGAAGGAACTTGTAAAAACAACGAGTAACTAACAAAGCCAGCTAATAATAGGCT
Source organism: Pseudoalteromonas sp. NSLLW24 (assembly GCF_015864725.1). Lineage (NCBI taxonomy): Bacteria > Pseudomonadati > Pseudomonadota > Gammaproteobacteria > Alteromonadales > Pseudoalteromonadaceae > Pseudoalteromonas > Pseudoalteromonas sp. NSLLW24. Next base: position 63,485 of record NZ_JADYWQ010000002.1, read on the forward strand.
CACCATTAAACCCCATTTACGGGTTATGTTGGTGGAGAGTGAATTACGGTAACTTACTTCAATTTTAGTAAACTGGCGGTCCATCCATTGGCTAAATTTATTTGGTTTGTCTGATACTTTAAGTACTTTAGAACACAAAGCCGGTGCGAGAGTAAGTGCTGTAACACTTGAGAAAAATACGGCAGCACTTACCGCCATAGCAAACTCAGTAAATAATGCACCTATACGGCCATCCATAAATACTAATGGCACAAACACAGATATAAGTACAAGCGTGGTTGCTACTATGGCAAAACCTACTTCACGCGCGCCTCTAAATGCAGCTAGTAACGGCGGCTCACCCAGTTCAATACGACGGTGAATATTTTCAAGCATTACAATGGCATCATCTACTACTAAACCAATGGCCAGTACTAAGGCAAGTAAAGTGAGTAAGTTAATTGAGTAGCCCATTGCCAACAAAAACATAAAGCTACCAACAAGTGCGACCGGTACGGTGACCGCAGGAATAAGCGTTGCTCGTATATTGCCTAAAAACAAAAATATAACGAGTACGACTAAACCCATAGAGATGGCAAGTGTGCTGTAAACTTCATTAATAGACTCTTTAATAAATACAGACGAATCGTAGCTGTCTTGAATTGTGGTACCTTCAGGTAGGTTTCGTTTGATTTTTTCAAGTTCGCTGCGTGCGTTATCTACTACGGTTAGTGTGTTTGCTTTAGCTTGTTTTACAATACCTAAGCCAATCATATTACGCCCGTTACCACGAAATAAGCTTTCGTCATCGGCAGCTTCTAAACGTACATCGGCAACTTCACCTAAACGTACTAAGTAACCTTCATCACCACGTTTAATTACCAGGTTTTTAAAATCGCGCTGATCTTTATAACTACGGGCAGTACGCACGGTAAAGTCACGATCTATAGATTCTATTTCGCCAGCAGGTAACTCAACGTTTTCTGTACGAAGTGTGTTTTCTATATCGCTTGAGGTAATACCCCGTGCGGCCATTGCTTGGCGGTTAAGCCAAATTTTCATGGCGTATTGGCGCTCACCACCAATACGTACGTTAGATACACCATCTACTACGGCTAAGCGGTCAACAATAAAACGCTGCGCGTAATCAGAGAGCTGTAACGAGTCCATTGTTTCGCTGTTTAATACAAACCAGGCGATTGGGCTTTCATCACTATTTGATTTAGATACTTCTGGCGGGCGTACCTGATCGGGCAAACTATCAAGTGCACGTGCTACACGTTCGCGTACATCGTTAGATGCTGCATCTATGTCGCGGTTAATATCAAACTCAATGGTAATGTTTGAACGTCCATTACGACTCGATGAGTTAATACTTTTAATACCTTCAATACCTGAAATTCGATTTTCTATTATTTGCGTTATTTTGGTTTCTATAATTTCGGCAGAAGCACCTGTGTATTCAGTGCTGATATTTACAATCGGCGTTTCAATATCCGGGTATTCACGAAGTGGCAGCATAGTAAACGCAACCAGTCCAAAAGTAAGAAGCAGTAAATTAATTACAATGGCAAAAACGGGGCGCTTGACGCTAGTATCTGTAATTTTCACGTATTACCCCTTTACGCTTACTTTACTTCCAGAGCGAATTTTTATTAGCCCCTCAGTAACAATTTGCTCGCCATCAGTTAGGCCCTCGTCGATAGCAACCCAGCCATTATTTCTGCTAGCAACATGCACTTCAATTTTATTAGCTATCCCATCTTGAATTTGAAAAACAAAGTGTTTGTCTTGCAAAGGTATAACCGCTTTTTCTGGCACCATTAAAGCTTGGTTGCTGCTTAGCTCAAGTGCTGTATTTAGTAACATACCAGGGCGAAGTAATCCTGATTTATTGGCAAAACTTGCTGTAACTTCAACACTGCGAGTAACCGAATCAATACGCGAGCTAATATGCGTTACCTTGCCGTTAAATGTTTGTCCTGGGTAGGCATCGTTTTGCGTAAGCACTTTCATGCCCATATTTAATTGTGCTAAATATTTTTCAGGTACTTTAAAGTCAACTTTAATAATACTAATATCATCAAGTGTTGTGATTATTGTTGTATTACTTACGTAAGCACCTATTGATATTTCACGCTTACCTAACAGGCCTGAAAAGGGCGCACTAATAGTCATTTCGTTTAATTTAGTTTTAGCGCTTTCTAGTTGGGCCTCTGTTGCATCAACACGAGATAACTGCTCTTCAAGTAACGACTTTGCCGTTGATTGCGAGCGTGAAAGTTCGGTTAGGCGATCTAACTGGCGTTGTTCTTCACGTAAGTTAATGCCAAGCTCTTTAACGGCAAGCTGTTCTTGTTGGCTCTGTAACTGTACTAACTTTTGTCCTTTACTGACTAAGTCGCCGTCTTTAAAATATATATCTGTGACATAATCGTTTTGCGCACTTTTTATATAGATTGCTTGGTTTGCACGCGCGCTACCGATCGCTTCTATCATCACTGCGTTTTCCTGAGAAGTAACAGTATGAGCTGTTACTTGAGTAGACATTTGTGATAAATCGGCCTGTTCGCCGTGGCTAGCGGGTAGATATAAATAAACGCTAAATATTAGAAGTAACGTAATAATAAATGGAAAAAGTGCTTTACCTGATTGTCTTGAGTACATTGATTTCATACCTGAAAATGAATTGTAAGTATTGTACGAAATAAGACCGGGAAAAGACGGTTATGTGTCTCATAAATTTGTGCGTTAAGCGTAAAAGTAAATAAGATTTATTCATTGTTCCTATTTTGTTGAGGAAAAAGCGGTAATGTATGAAATTTAAAACCACCTGTAACTTATGTATAACAACAAGAAAGGTCATAATTTGGGCTGTTATTATGCTTGTTTTTTATATGGTGTTTTACCAATATGGATAAATCTAACAATGTCATTAAGTTTCGGGCACAAGGTGCGCGAAACGCAATTGAAGTGCTTGTTGCAGGTGCAATTGGTTTAGTTTTCATTATGTTGTTTAATTTACTGAGGCCGGGTGAGATTAGCATACTTGAAATATTTTTAGTGAGCTTGTGTATTGCCGCTATTTTTATTGGATATTTAAAAACTCAAGAGCCATATCATAGCCTTATATTAAATGAGTCTGAGCTCGTTTATTACCATAAGTACGGAGCTTGGTGTATGCCTCATAGTAACTTTAATCACAGTGGTATACCCAAAGTAGAAGATGGCTTTGATTACTTAGAATTAAATGCGGTTGGTATAAAGGTAAACGACATAGATGACTTTTTAACAAGCATAGCGCCTCGAATTGCAGGGAAATTATTAATAGAGCAGCGTAATTTATTTATGCAAGTTGTTCAAAAACATTGCAAAAATGGCAATTGCCCATCAGAATGGCTAATAGAAGATACACATTACACATCCCATAAAGGGATAAGCTATACTGGTCTTATAGCTATGTTTGCTAACAGGACTAAGCACCTTCAACTGTTAACCGGTTACGATTTATTATTACCAGCCAGTGTGTTAGATAGAGATATCTGGGCATTTAGTGCTAACTTAAATAAGTGGAAGCGCGAGCCTAGTCAGTTTATAGCGTCGCAAATTAATAATTAAGCTGCGACTGTAGGAAAGAAAAATGAGTCAAGAGAGAGCCTTTTTAAAAAGTGGTCGAAACACCATAATACATAAAGATAAAAAGCATGATTTAGTGATTGTAAACTCTGAAATTCATCCTAAAATTAAAGTGACTCAACATGGCTTAGAGCCATTTAAAGAAGAGTTACCTAAAAACCGCCGTGATGCAAAAGATCGCTATTTAGAAATAGTCTATGTTGGAAGCCCTGATGTATTTGGCGAAGAAAAACAATTACTATTTATTCAAGCTTTAGATGGGCGTGAATACAAAGTAGATTACAGTAAAATCGGTACGAAGTTGTTTGTACGCATTCATCAAGATACATATATGTAGTACTTTAATGGCATCTTTATTGCTAGTAATTACACTATAGTAATTATTTGACATAATAAGGTGCTGCGTATGAAAGCGTTTGCTTTAATCTCCCTCATTTCTTGCGGTTTGCTGAGTGCGTGTGGAGGCGGTGGCGGTGATAGCGATAATACAGTTGTAGAAACATCTGTTAATGCTGGAACCGATTTACAAATTATCGAAAAAACTGAATTTACCATCACAGCACAAGGTTCCCCCGCTGATGGTACGTTTTCATGGCAACAAGTTAGCGGCCCAAGCTTAGAAGGTTTTCCGCTTGATGGTGCTGAGCAAACATTGACAGCCCCTGACGTAAAAACTGATAGTGAAATAATCTTAAGAGTAAGCTATCAAAGCACCGGTAGTAGCGCTGTTAGTGACGACATTTCTATTTCAGTGAGCTCTAATAATCAACTTCCTCTTGCTGTTGTTACCCAAACATCTCCTGAAACACTTCCTTCTGTATACAAAGATACAGTTACTTTGAGCGCTCTTGAGTCGAGCGATCCTGATGATAATGGCCAAATTGATAGTTACTTGTGGCAACTGCTATCAGGTCCTGATTTAGATATTGCTAGCTTTAATGAGTCAACTCTTAGCTTTTCTCATCCTTTACTAGAAAGTAACGTAAATTTGTCTTGGCAGCTAACAGTTACTGATGATGAAGGCGGTGAGGCGAGTACTCAATATTCAATGACGCTTAATAAAACAAATGAACTAGTGGATGCAAATGCAGGCGCTGATCAAAATGTCGAAGAGTTTGAAGAAGTAACGCTTGATGCAACGAATAGCGAAACTGTCACCGATACCTATCAGTGTAAGTGGCAACAACTTACCGGTAATAGCGAAACATTAAGTAATAGCGACCAATGTACAACGACATTTTTTGCCTCTGATGTAGATACTGAATCCACGTTGAGCTTTGAAGTAACGGTAACCGACTCAAAAGGACGCACCGATACAGATTCTTTATTTGTTGATGTATCACCAAAAGCGCTTGGGCTTATAAACGATAGTGGTGTTGGTGAGTGCTATAACAACACCCAACGCATTAACTGTGAAAGCGATGACTTTCCAGCGCAAGATGCTGAACTTGGACGCGATAGCTATGCAAACCGCTTAGATAAGGTTGGTAAAGGTAATTTAGCGTTTGATTACACTAAACTTAATCAGTTTGCGGATGAAGTTGGTGATGATAGTAGTGACTTTACCTGTATACGCGATAATGTTACTGGACTTGTATGGGAAGTAAAAAGTGAATCCTCAGGAGTATTGCCAAATACAAGCTTGCGTGAGGGGCAAAATCATTACTTTTGGGATTTAGGCGATACTACTTTTACCGATACTAGTACAGCCAATTCAACTTGTCCGGATGATACGAGTTGTGGAGTACAAAGTTATATAAACGAAGTGAATAACTTAGATTTTTGTGGTGGTACAAATTGGCGGTTACCTACTTATACAGAGCTTTTAGGTTTAATTGATTATGGTAAACAAGGGCAAAGCATATTAATTGATGAGGTGTTTTTCCCCAATATGCCAAGTGAAAGTGCATTAAGTCACTTACGTTATTGGACTTCACAAACTGCAGCCGATGGTACAAGTTTATCGCAAGCGTACATTATTGATATGAGTGATGGTAACGATCTTGCTTATCCAAAAGAAAATACCGCGTATGTTCGTTTAGTTAGAAGCCGTTAGGAGAAAATAATGAGATTTAAATTACTCTATGCACTAGCAACTATAAGCTTGAGCTTTAATATTGCAGCGGCGCAAACGTGCTACGACGGTGCAGATACCACAACGCCGACAGATAGATTTACTATAAATACAGATGGCACAGTGTCTGATACCGAAACAGGCCTTATGTGGCAACGCTGTAGTTATGGGCAAATTTATAATACAGAGACGCAGCTTTGCGAAGGCTCTACACCTTCTCTTACTTGGCAAGAAGCACTACGCGGTGCTAAAAATGATACAACTGCAGATTACGATGATTGGCAAATGCCTAACATTAAAGAGTTGGCGAGTATTTTAGAGCACAGTTGCACCGAGCCGAGCATTAATGAAGAGGTGTTTTTTGGTACTAAGCTTCAAAACTATTGGTCAAATACATCGGGTGTGAGCACGATGAGCTCTGCATGGGTTTATCAATTTGATAGTGGGCTGAATAGCTTGCACGCCAAAACTAGTAATGTGTATTTACGGTTAGTTCGCTACGAAGAATAAAGTACTTACTAAGATTAGACAGATGAAAGTGCAGCCTTAAAACCGCTGCATTTTTTTGTTTTACATAAATTTACGTTATTTCAATAATAAAGCGCTTACAACGTTGTCACTTAGTGCGTTTTTTTGCCATTATAGGCCGTGATTTAATTACGAAGGAACATCACGGTGTATTTAAGCTATTTTGGCCTGAATGAAAAACCTTTTTCAATTTCGCCCAACCCTCATTACTTATTTTTAAGTGAACGACATAAAGAAGCCTTAGCACACCTTACCTATGGATTAGGTGAAGACGGTGGTTTTGTATTATTAACAGGCGAAGTGGGTACTGGTAAAACTACAATTACCCGCAGTATGTTAGAGCAGTTACCTGAAAACACGCAAGTAGCGATGATCCATAACCCAGCACTTTCAGAGCTAGAGTTATTGGCTAGTATTTGTGATGAGCTCAACATTAGTTACGATGCTAATAATGCGACGCTTAAAAGTCTTACCGATATTATAAAAAAGCACTTAGAGACCAATAATAAATCGGGTGGGCACACCATACTTATAATTGATGAAGCGCAGTTACTTGCCCCTAATGTGCTTGAACAATTACGCTTGCTGACAAATATAGAAACCGATCATAAAAAATTATTACAAATAGTATTGGTTGGTCAACCTGAGCTACAAGAGCTTTTAAAGCGCAATGAATTAAGGCAACTCGCCCAGAGAATAACAGCTCGTTACCATTTATTACCACTTACGCAAGGCCAAACAGTTGCTTACATAAAGCATCGGTTACATGTTGCAGGATGTGATAAGGGAATTTTTTCGATGGATGCCATGCAAGCTGTACATCAATTAACCGGTGGTGTGCCACGATTAATGAACTTGGTATGTGAGCGAGCTTTGGTAGGCACTTTTGCAAAGCAGCAGTTGATAGTTGATAGCGATATAATAAAAAAATCAGCACATGAGTCATTACCCATGGATTTTGTAGCGCCAGTTAATGAGGCCAACAAAGCAACGTCATTTGTACCATATAGCCTTGCATTCGCTGCTTTATTTGCCGTAGGCATTGGGCTTTCATTTATTTTATAGTTAGGTAAGTTATGTCTTATTTATTAGATGCGCTAAAGCAGTCGCAGCAATCAGATATGAGTGCTGAGCAATACGACTTGCAATCAGAGCAGTTAAAGCAACAGCAAGCACTTAAGCGTTATAGACGATTAGCGTTAGTATTTGGTACAAGCTTAGCTGCTTTTATTGCGGTAGCTGGTGGGTTTACTACTGGTAAGTGGTTACAAGGTACTACTTTATTAAACACATCGGAACCCGCTGTAATTAAGGTGGTTGAAAGCGAAAAATCGTCACCTAAAGAACAAGTTAAAGAGGTAGATGCCGCAGTTGATAAGCAGCAAATAGCTAAGTTAGAACCCGCTAAAATAGCTCCAAATAATACTGCAACGATTGAAGGGCAACTTGTACATGTGCAAACACCTAATGGTGTACAGCAAATGTTATTAACGCCTAATGGGCAATATATTCCTATGCCATCGAGTCCGGTCACGAGCGCAACGGGTTATAATCAGCAGAACGTGCAACAAGTAATGCCAGTTCAAAATTATAATCAGCCAGTATTTAATCCACAAAATAATTACAATCCAAATAATACACAGAACGCTTCGGTATTTGGGCAAAGTCAAAATACAGCATCAGCTCAACTAGATATGAGTAAATATAAAGTACTAGGTAAGCCAATTAATGGTAACAACCAATCTCAACAGATGAGCGATCCTGAGCTTGATGAGGTGCCTACAACACTTAAAAATGCGTTTGCGCAAGCTATACAAGACGTCGAAAAAAATCAGGATTATGAAGTTACCCATGCATCAAAAACGTCATCACGTGTTGAGCCTGTAGAATTACTACCAGATGGTTTGCAATCAATGTTGCCTAGTATTAAATATCAAGCGCATATTTATTCATCGAGTGCTGACAAACGTTGGATCAAGCTAAATGGCCGAGAGTTACATGAAGGAGAGAGCATAGGTGCTTTAACTGTAAGAGAGATTACACCTGAGCAAAGTGTACTTGATTTTGATGGTTATGAGTTTAGCTTAAAGGCTTTGCAAGACTGGCCGCAGTAAACGTTTAGCTATTATGTTGAGAGCTCGGTAGAATGTTGAGCTCTCAATATTGCTTAGGGTAATATTGAGTTTTTATAAAAGCGTTCTAAATCAATATTATATTCTTTAGGTTTCACCGCTGATTCGAGGGTATCTAAGGTTTTTTTATTAGATAAATCGATATCTTTTATCTCTGTATAGCGACTATGTTTGGCGCTGTAAAATGTTTTAACGATAGGCTTTAGTGGTGTACTGGGATTACTCTCGGTCACTAAACCAACTTTTTGACTCGATAATCTAACGAGCGTTCCTACCGGATGAATACCAATACATTGAATAAACTTATTAAGCAGCACGGGATCGAAGCTATCTGGGCATCCGTCTTTTAGTATTTTAAAGGCTTTTATTGGCTCCATGCCTGCTTTGTAAACACGTTCTGCGGTAAGTGCATCATACACATCTACAATTGATGCCATACGTACGTACTGACTTATTTCGTCGCCCTTTTTACCAAACGGATAGCCTTTACCATCAAGCCTTTCATGATGCATACCTGCAATATCAACCGCGATACCCGTTAAGCCAGACTCTTCTAATATTTCTTTACTGAAAAGCGAGTGCATTTTCATTATTTTAAATTCATCATCGGTAAAGCGACCCGGCTTATTGAGTATTTCATCAGGGATTTTTATCTTACCAATGTCGTGTAAAAGTGCGCCGGTAGTCAGTTCAACGATAATGTTTTTTTCTATACCTAAATGCTTAGCGAAAATCCCCATTAATATCGATACATTAATAGAGTGCTCAAGTAGGTAAGCATCTTTTTGGCGCATTTGGGTAAGGCAGGCTAGGGCATCTTGGTTTCTAAAAACAGAGTCCATAAAGCCACTTGCCAGCTCTTTGAACGGTGCAATATCTATATCGCGGCCTGCTTTAATATCTTTAAATGCTTTTATTTGCAGTGTTTTAGCTTCGTCATACAGTTTTTTTGCCTTTCCCATTTCTTGTTCGGCACTGTGTGTTTTTTGCCAAGGGTCACGCTTTATTTTTGTTGCAGGTACAGCAATAGGAGCTTTTTCAGGGACTGATTCAATGAGGGTTTTATCAGGGTCGATTTCTACTTCTAAAATACCTGCTTTTATTAGGTTATTAATACCAGCCTGAGTTTTAACCCAGCCTTGATTTTTAATTTTAATACTGCCAGTTTGTCTAGTAACGCTTTGCACAAACATACCAGGCAGTAACTGACCTACAGGAATTATTTTCAAATTTATTACTTCTATTGTTAATCTTTCATTAAGCTAACAAATATATACGTTACTACCTAATAAAAAAGGCACTTTTCAGTGCCTTTTTTATTTTTTAGTTAAAAAGCATTAGCTTAACTATTCATCATCTTCAACAAGCGTCATTAGTGATGTGTTACCACCTGATGCTGTTGTATCAATACTGATTGTTTTTTCAGTAATAAGACGTTTGATTAATGTATCGTAATACTCAGAGCTAATTACTGGTAAAATAGCACCTTTACGCTGTGCAAGCTGTTGACTAAAGTAGCCCAAGCGAGACGAGCGAGCAGCAACTACCGCACCGGCTAAATGAGGGTGCGCCAAAATAGCTTGTAACTGGTTAGGTTTAGCTACTTGGAAAACACCTTCTGCAACACCTGTAGAGATAAATTTATCTTTAAAGGCAACGGCTTCATCATAAAACAGCTCAGACGCTACAGTAATTACCGTATTACCTGCGGCAATAGCAGTGATGATAGACAATGCCCAGAAGTTAAATGATGTGCTCTTATCTGCATAACACACTACACAACCACGTGCTTCTAGATGAAGTGTATTAGACTCACCCGTTGGCCCAGGCAGGGTAGTAAACTTACGCATGTGCTTTTCAAGGCGGTTAAGCTGTGCACGTGCTTCTGATAATGTTAATGCTAAGTCGTCTGCTAAATCGTCGATAATTTCTACCGTCGCGATTTTAGCAAGCAACTGACGTACAGCCGAAACACGGTCGTTTAGTGGTGTTGCACGCCAGATTTTCTCATCGCGCATTGAGTTGGCCATTAGCTTTTTAACTTGCTCATTCGCACCGCTGTAGTGGTGCAAATCAAGTTCGTCAGGCGTTAGGTTAGTCATTTGTACGTTATCTGGTGATGCTTTTTCTTTTACTAAACGTTGTAGGTAGTTAGGGCCACCGGCTTTAGGGCCAGTACCTGATAAACCACGGCCACCAAACGGTTGCACACCAACAATGGCACCAATCATGTTTCGGTTAATGTAAACATTACCCGCACGTGACATTTTAGCAAGGTACTCACAGCGCTCTTCAATACGTGAGTGAACACCCATTGTCAGACCATAGCCCGTGTTATTTATTTGATCCATCACATCATCAAGTTCATTCGATTTAAAGCGAACAATATGAACACATGGGCCAAATACTTCACGTTTAAGTACTGATAAGTCTTTAATTTCGTATAAACGAGGAGCAAAAAAGTATGCGCCATTTTGAGTATTATCAGGAATTTTACATTCGTAATGAAGTATAGAATTACCTTTTAAGTACTCAACGTGTTCATTTAAGTTTTTAAGTGCTTTTTCATCAATTACAGGGCCAACATCAGTTGATAGTAATGATGGATCGCCAATGTGTAACTCAGCTAGAGCGCCTTTAAGCATTTCGATAATGCCATCTGCTACGTCATCTTGAATGAATAAAACACGAAGAGCAGAACAACGTTGGCCAGCACTTTGAAAACCAGAACTGATCACATCGTCAACTACTTGCTCAGGAAGCGCCGTTGAGTCAACAATCATACAGTTTTGGCCACCTGTTTCTGCAATTAACGGTACTTGAATATCGTTACGTGCAGCAAGTGTTTGAGAAATTAATGTGCCTGTTTCAGTAGAACCTGTAAACATAACCGCTTGAATGCGCTCATCTGGAACAATTGTTTTACCTACTTCTGAGCCGCGAGCGATAACCGGTTGAACAACGTGCTCAGGTAAACCAACAGATAGCATTAGTTCAATGGCACGAAGGGCGATTAAACTTGTTTGCTCAGCAGGCTTAGCAATTACAGTGTTACCTGTAACAATCGCAGCAGCAACTTGACCTAAAAATATTGCAAGCGGGAAGTTCCACGGGCTAATACATAAAATAACGCCACGGGCTTCAAAACGCTCATCTTTAGATAACTCTTCAGCGCGCGCTGCGTAGTAACGACAAAAATCAACCGCTTCACGTACTTCATCAATACCATCTTGCGCTACTTTACCCGCTTCTTTAATACAGATAGCGACTAGTTCATCATGATGACGCTCTAAAATGTCAGCAACGCGGCGCAGTAAATTAGCACGCTCTTTTACTGGTGTTTGTGACCATGATTCAAGTGCCGCTTCAGCGTTAGCCAGTAATACTTTCATCTCTTCGCCAGTTTGTAACTTAACGTGGCCGATGATTTCTTTGTGATTTGCTGGGTTTTTAACAGCCAATGAGCCTTCTGGTACTTGGCTTTGCTCAATTAAGTGCTCATTAAACCATGTTTCAAGATTCTCTTTGAAAGGGGTAATAACGTTAATATCGGTTAAATCCATGCCTTTAGAGTTAGCACGTTCTTCACCGTATAAATCAATTGGCATTTTGATTTGCGTATTGTACTTGTTACGCAGGCCTTGCAGTGTTTCTACAGGGTCTGGTAGTAATGATTCAACAGGTTTTGTTGTATCTACAATCGCGTTTACAAATGATGAGTTAGCACCATTTTCTAACAAACGACGAACAAGGTAAGCAAGTAGGTCTTCGTGTTGACCAACTGGGGCATATACACGACATTGAATTTTTTCTTCGTTAACGATTTGGTCGAATAATGATTCACCCATACCGTGCAAACGTTGAAATTCAAAACCGGTGTTGTCGCCTTTCGCTACTTCTAAAATAGTCGCGGCAGTGTAAGCGTTGTGTGTTGCAAACTGCGGATAAAGTACGTCGCGCGCTTCAAGCATTTTAATAGCACATGCTTTGTAAGAAACATCGGTTGTTGCTTTACGAGTAAATACAGGGAAATGCTCTAAACCATCTTGTTGTGTGGTTTTGATTTCAGTATCCCAGTACGCGCCCTTAACTAAACGTACCATCATTTTACGACCAACACGGGTTGCAAGGTCTGTTAGCCATTCAATTACAAAAATAGCGCGTTTTTGATACGCTTGAACCGCTAAGCCAAATCCTTGCCAATCACCAAGATCTTCATCACTAAATACCGCTTCAATGACATCTAATGAAATATCTAAACGGTCAGCTTCTTCAGCATCAACGGTAAAGCCGATATCGTATTTCTTAGCAGCAAGCGCAAGTTCTTTTAACTTAGGGACTATTTCTTCCATCACACGGTCTTTATGAGTGAACTCATAGCGCGGATGAATAGCAGAAAGCTTAACTGAAATACCAGGGCTCTTAATTGGACCACGACCATTTGCCGCTTTACCAATCGAGTGTATAGCATTCATGTAGCTGTCAAAGTAACGCTTCGCATCTTTCATTGTGCGCGCGCCTTCGCCTAGCATATCGTAAGAATATACATAACCTTTTTGCTCTGTATCGGCAGCACGTTCAATTGCTTCGTCAATGGTACGACCCATAACGAATTGCTTACCCATAATTTTCATAGCAAAATTTACAGACTTACGAATAACTGGCTCACCTAAACGACCAATGGTCTTTTTAAGCATGCCGAACTGTTGTTCTTTCGTTTTGTCTGTGTAGTTAACCATTTTACCGGTAACTAATAATCCCCAAGAAGACGCGTTTACGAATAAAGAATCGCTGCTGCCCAAATGAGAGCTCCAATCACCTTTCGCTAACTTGTCACGAATCAGTACATCTTGAGTTGCTTTGTCTGGTACGCGAAGCAGCGCTTCGGCCAAACACATTAATACAACGCCTTCTTCACTAGAGAGTGAAAATTCATTTAAAAGCGCATCAACACCGCCTTGCCCATCTTGCTCTTTACGAATGTTTAAAACAATCTGGCGGGCTCTTTCCCAGGCACGACTTCGTGCTTTTACGCCTACTTCTGCAAGCGGTAAAATATGATCAATAACCGCATTTTCATCTATGCGGTAGAAGTCACGGATTCTTTGTCTAATAGGACAAATCGTTGTTAAATCGCCGTTGAATAACATAAGCAACCCTCAGGAGTGTTAAGAATTAAAGTAAAATTAATTACCAATAAATTACCAGTGATATTGTGAGTGCATTCTAATTAAATTTCAGCAGAATATGCTGGTTAAATTTCGCGTTTTACGATAATTTACAGGGCATAAATTTAACTTATCCGCATAAAATTCTGTTATGACAATTCCAAATAGATTACGCATGCTAGATCGTATTGATTTAGCCATACTAGACGTTCTACAAAAGAACGGCAGAATTTCAAATGTTAACCTCGCAAAACAGGTTAATTTGAGTGCAAGCCCGTGCCTAGATCGTGTAAAACGATTAGAGCAAGAAGGCTATATCGAAGGCTACTACGCTAAGCTTAGCGAAGCAAAGCTTAATCAAAGCTTAGTAGCACATGTTCAAGTGTCGCTTGTTGCTTCAAATACAGCAGTATTTAAGGTATTTAGAGAGCATATACTAAGAATACAACAAGTCGTTGAATGCGACATGGTGGCAGGCGGTTATGATTATTTATTAAAAATCCGCGTTTCTAATATGGAAGAATATAGACAAGTTCTTGGCGACTTAGTCGATATTCCCGGCGTGGGCACTCATCATACTTATATGGTGATCGAAAAGATTAAAAAAGACGAAGGGCTGCTAATCGACATTTAAGCTTTTCTCAAGTAATAAAAAACCGCAATTGCGGTTTTTTATTTTAGTAGATAAAGGCTATACCAAATAGTTAGTACATCACCTTATACATAATTTATTACGACCTTCCGACTTCGCTCTATATAAAGCCGTATCAGCCGCGCATATTAATGCCTCAGATGTTCTGTACTGATTATCGTATTCACACGCTAAACCCTGGCTTACACTTATCTTTACATTCGCTGGCAAACCAATATCTCTAAAATTAATGTTGAGTATTTTTTCTTGAATACGTTTTGCGATCATTTCTGCATTTGAGACATGTGAGCGGGGTAATACAACAGCAAACTCCTCACCACCATAGCGTGCTACTAAACTATCTTTTGAGGGGAGGCAGTCTTCAATTGTTTGAGCTACTTTTTGCAAACATTTATCACCCTTTACATGACCAAAATTATCATTAAACAGTTTAAAAAAATCAATATCGATCAAGATAAAACTCAAAGGCTGTTTGTCTACTATGCATTCTTGCCAATTTTTAATAATCGCCTTTTCTAAAGTGCAGCGATTAGCGACGCCTGTAAGGTGATCTATTTTGGCTATGTTTTCGAGTACTTTATACTTTTTAACATGCCTAGAAATATCATGCATAATACAAATAAATAGAGGGATATTGTTTGTAGTTGATGCGGGTATACAAGAAATTGAGAGCTCTATATCTAAACAGTTACCATTGTTTTTTATTATTTTAACTTCTTTCGGGCCATGATTGAGTGGTGTTTGATAGTTGTTTTTCCAACTTTCAAACATGTATTGATAGTCATCGCGATACTGTTCTTGTAAACAATCTTGCCATTTTTTACCTATTAACGAGTCAGACGTAACATTAAAAAAACGAGCTGCAACGGGATTTACTGATTCAAACACTCCATCTGCATTAACAATAAAAATAGCATCGGCCATCACATTAGTGACATTAATAATTGCGCTTATTTTTTCATTGTTAACGGTATTAGAAATGCTGCTCATTAATGCAGATACAGCGTTGTCGGTGTTGTTTGCTCTGCTATTTTCATTATTGTTAGACATGGTGTTGCTCATTTTTATTGTTAATGAAACTTTATGTCTAGGAGTTTATTTAATTTATGGTTTTTAAACCTTTCGGTAACCTTCTTTTTTAATTTGTTGATTTTATTTGTTTTTATTGAAGTGTGTCAGTGCTTAGCTAAAAGGTAGTTAGGTTATAAATAAATTGCACTGGGGAAATTATGCTTGTGCAATTTAAAATCAATAATTAATTTTTGTCTTTATTTATAACTTGTGGGTCAGGGCTTGAATAAGGTTTATCATTACACTCAACGTTAAATATTAAACATGCAGTGCCTGAGTTTTTTGCTGTATCGGTGACGGTGATTGCTTGGCGGTTATCACTAAGTTCATAACTGAAATCTTGGGCACATGTTCCGATTTTATTAGTAATTGTAGACCCCGTGAAAAAAAAGCCTAGCCCAACTGTTACAGGAGTTAAAGTGTAAGTACCTGCAGTTTCGGCTCTTACTGTACCGCCGCCGTCAACGGCTTTACCATTTTCTGTATAGCTAAAAACGGCCTCTTTTTTATCGTTAAACTCAATATGTACTTGAAAATCGACTTTTTCTAAGGTGGTATTCATGTTATTTCCTTTGTATTTATAGTTTAAAGTCAGTAATGCCTAGTTTTATCAGGCTTGCTGTTATTGTTGGTATTTCGTTTGCTCGGTTTAAGCAGGTATATGCTTGTACCTGCGGGTACTTTACGTGAATACTTTGGTTTATTTTTACTGTTTGAGTAATAGCTTTAAGCGCATTTACGCAAAATTGCTCTCGCTGTTCGCTGGTCGAAGCTAATTTAGCTTTGAGCAGGTTTATATTTATGGGAGCTAAGTTATCTCTATTCTTCATTTTATTGGTTATGTAACGTTTATATTCGCCATCATTCTCAAGGGTTGTTAATAACTCTTGCGCTTTAAGAGGGAAGTTTCTGTCAATAAAATAGCGAGCCAGACTAATTTGTGTATTAATAGAATTGATACTATTAAAACCTTGTGATTTTAAGAAGCTAATAATTTTTCCTATTCTTGAATCTACTTTTTTGTCATAAGACAACATTATTAATTGCGCTAAAGAGCGATAATACATATGTTGAAATTCATTATTTTCTGGATCTTGCTTTAAAGCCTCATTTATATTTTCATTCGCAAAGCGAGCTTTTAAATAGGCCATTTTTTTATCAGGTAAATAGCTTAGTAAATAGCCTTGTTGCATATATATATTTGCTGACATATAAAAAAGACTCGCGTCATCAGGGTAGTGATTAGCCACCTTTTTGACCACAGCAACTGCATTGTCCAATATATACACTGCAGTGTTGAAGTTACCAAGCATACCTTCAGTTTTTGCAAGCCAACTAAGGGTATCTGCTTTATCACGCAATAAGTTTTTATTGTTGGGCTTTAGCACAAGCGCTTCGTTTTTAAGAGTAAGTGATTCGGTAAAGCTCTGTTTTGCCGCTTTATAATTAAATTGTTTTAAATACAAAGATCCCAGCGAATTATGTGAATACGACAACTCCATAATGGAATTAAAATCATTCGCTGCTAATGAATACATGGTTTCGCTATACATATGGTACTTTTTAAATAATGGCTCAGTGGCAGCGTAATCACTTTTATCATAATGAAGCTGGCCTAACCAAAAGGCATTAGCACCCGCAAGCGTTAGTAATTCTATATTGTTAGGCTGTATTTTTAATAATGCCTCAAGGCGGGTGCGGGCGTTTTCAAAGGCGGTAAAGGCTTCATCGGTTTTACCTCGGGAATAAGCTACTTCACCCATTGCTTCGAGGGTTTGTGCGTACTGGAAACGGTTGTTAAATTGTGCTTTATCATCGCTAAAGCTAAAGAGTGAACCTGATTCGTCTGTTTGATTTGTAAAATATTCAAGTGCTTTATTACTAATACCATCAAGTAAGTCCATACGCTTTACGCTACGCAGTTTGTCGGCAAAGTCACCCACCATAAACCCCAGTAAGCTTTCGGCCTCAAGCTGTTTTTTTTGCGCATGTTGCTGGGCCTTAAAACTAGTAAAGCTCATTAATAACGCGGTAAATGTAAGTAAGCACAATAAAGCAACGGTCACCCGTTTTACTCTTATTTTTGTTTTTGTTTTTTTTATAGAGCTTTTGATAAGAGTGTGCTCGTTATCATCTAATTTAAACAGTTTGTCGTTTAGTAATAGCTGCGCTTCTTGTAGCGGTTTACCTGGCGCTAGGAGGTAAGCACTACTTTTACCTTCATCTATCCAATTTTGCGCTTGGTGTTGTAAGCGGCTTTTTATTGCTAAGGCATCTTTATGATCATTAATCCATTGTTTTGCTCGCGGCCATTGACGTAATAATGCCTCGTGAGCAAGGCTAAAACAGGCTTCTTGATTTTGTAAATGCGATACAAATAAACGGCTATCGACCATGGCTTGCACAAGCTCTTTTTGGCTTGTGTTCGTTAATGTTTGCCAGCGGGCAGCGCGGCTCGTAATGGTTTTACCATCTGGATTTAAAGTGATCAGTTGTGATAACACGCTTTTTAGTTGCTGTTGTTGCTCGTTGCTGAGGTCAATAAATATATCTTCTGCTTTTTTGCCTATAGCTCCCTCAATACCCCCGAGTTTTGTGTAAACACTGTGAAGTAGCTCGTTACTATCACTGCGCTGCAAGTACAGCTCTTGCAATGTGTATTGCAGCATGGGTAATGCATCGGGGTTATTAGCTGTATCGGCGCACAATATTTCATCCAGTGGTGTTTGGGTTTCTGGGTCATTCGAGAACGTTAAATTAGCGGTTAACGCTGGCAGGCGAATAATTTGTTGAAGCTCTTGGCGATTTGGCGGTGTTAAATCGTAGTGCGCGCCATGAGCTTTGCCTGCCATTAGACTTGGTTGTTCAACCACTAAAGGGTAAAAGTCGTTACGACACGCACTAAATACAATCACAGTTTTAGAGGTTGCTAAGCGCTCAATAACTGATAAAAAATGGCTGCGCGTTTCGCTACTAAATAAAGGAGAAGAAAGCAGTACTTCTAAGCGGTCAATAAATAAAAATAACTGGGGTGTTTTAAGTTGTGTAGAGGCTTTGCTAAGTGCAATTTGTATGGCGTTGATTACGCCATCGATTGCCAATTCTAGTTGCTCTGCCAGTGTTTGCGCGCTTAATCCTTCAAATACAGGAAGGCCATTTATATCCCAATCAAGCAATGCAGAAGCTAAATCTAAAAAAAGTCTATTTTTATGAACATCTGCAAAGTCGAGTTGGCTATAAGAAATAACCCCAATGCCGTTATAGCCTCGCTCATCTAGCAGTTTTGGTAAAATCCCAGCATTAACAAGCGAAGATTTACCCGTACCGCTAGGGCCAAGTATTAAGCAAAAAGCACGACCAAATTTAACTTGGCTCGATATTCTATTGAGTAACGTTTCTATAGATTGATTGCGGCCAAAAAATAGGTGTGTATCGCTTGGGTTGTAGGCGCTTAATCCTAAAAAAGGAGAGCCACCTTGCCATGTGTTTTCACTTTTTTTTATATCTTCAGCCAGAGGAAACTCAAGTTTTGCAATAACGCGGTAACCACGTTTGCGAATAGTTTCTATGTAGGTGGGCTCACTTGCTTTATCACCGAGGGCTTTTCGTAACTGGGTAATTGTTTTATGCAGCGGGTTATCGCCTACCTCAACATTTTTCCAGCATTGATCTAATAGCTCGTCAGTAGTAACAATTTCGCCTTTTTGGAAGCAAAGATGAACTAACACATCCATGGCTTTTGGTTCTAACTGTTTATTTTTTTCTGCACGCTGAAGAGTATTTGACAGGGGATTGACTTGCCAATCACCTAAATAAAAAGGGCTGAGATTCATAATGGCTCATTATTGTTATTATGTAATTAAAGCGAGTGATTAGCCGACTTTTTTAACCAAGTCTTTATATTACAGATAAAATAACAAACAGATAAGGAGTTTTTACGCAGTAAAAGAAGTTTATTGATGTGGGTAATTCAATATTGAATTACCCACTGGATTTTATGACTATATATCGCTTTTATTTATAGTAATGACGCGTTGAGGGAATGGGATTTCAATATCAGCGTTATTAATTGCTTTATAAACACCGCCATTAATAGCCAGCTTGGTTTCGATAATTTTAGTAGTAGGTACCCAATATCGGTAGCTTATTGTAACACCGCTATCGGCAAAGCGTTCAATACCCACTTGTGATAACGGATTTTGTGCGACTAATTCGTGTGCTTTAAGTACGTCTTCAATAAGGCTAATCGCATTATCAGAGCAAGCACTATAGGCTATATCTATTTCACCTTTGACCAATGAGTAACTAAATGAGTTATGAAGTATTTCGCCCACAATATGCTTATTTGGAATGGTGATTTCTACTTTTTCTTCATTGATTAAAATAGTGTAGCCAAGCTCAATTGTTTTAACTTGGCCGCTTACATTTTTAACTTCAATAGTATCACCAACAACAAAAGGTCGAGTGGCTATAATGGCAAGGCCCGCACCATAGTTAGAAAGCATTCCTTGCAGCGCTAAACCAGCACCTAAAGATGCAGCACCAATGGCTGCTACAAATGGCGTAACGCTGATACCTATTTTGCCAAGTGCAATAATTATAACCATTACAATTAGCAGTACTTTTACCACGCTACTGACAAAGTTAGTAAGCGTAATGTCAACGTTATGACGGGTCATTAACGCGGCTACAAATTTGGCAAGCTTTTGTGCTATCCACAAACCAATGAGGACGATAAAAATAGCGCCAACAATTTGCATACTGTAGGTAACCATATACTCAGTAAGCATGGTGTAATATTTTTCAAACTGTTCGATTTCAGAACTGATCATAAAGCGCTCTATGTTAGGGCTATGTTGTATTTTTCCAACTATAGCAAAATGTTGACTAAAAATGGATATAACAGCGGTACTATAATTGCTGTTAATAAAGCACTTAGCGCCATTGCAACTGAGGAGTAAGCGCCTACTTTTGGATGCTCAGCAATAGCAGCAGCAGTCCCAATTGCATGACAAGCTGTGCCCATTGCAACACCTTGAGATTCGTGATTAAAAATATTAATGAGTTGAAAAAGCATAAAGCCAAATAAAGCGCCTAGTAAACCAATAAAAATAACTAAAGCCGCAGCAAGAGAGCTAATCCCCCCTAATGACTCAGTAACAATTAAAGATATTGGGGTTGTGACACTGAGTGCGGCAACAGATGCACTTAGCTGCGCAGGCGCATTAAATAATATGCTTAGCAAAAATGCCACAACGGTTGCGTTAACAATACCTAAGCTACATGTTGCGACTATGAGTAATAGATTTTTTCGTACGTGTGTAAACTGCTGATATAAAGGAAGTGCTAAAGCTACAATCGCGGGCTCTAATAACCAGCTTAATAATTTGCTGTGCGAGGCAAATTGCGTATAAGGCAGATTTAGGTTAATTAGTAATAAAGCGATAATACTAATACTTAAAAATACGGGGTTAGTGAGCGATTTAAATACGCTGTTTTTTATACTTTGGTTTACGGCCCTTAGTGCTAAAAATAATACAATAATAAAAGGAATACTTAGCCACCATAAATTAGGCTGTAGCTCTGAAATAGCGGAAAAAGTAAAATCAGTCATTATTTTCTCTTCCCTTAAAGTTCGCAATTACACTGCTAACAAGCAACAAGGTAGTTATAGGGACTAGCACCACAACTGAGGCTAAAAATGCCCAGTGCGATTTTATAAGGCCGAGATGTTCAATAAATCCCACACCCGCAGGAATGAAAAAGATAGGCATAATATTTAAAATAGGGGAGGCGCATGGTTTTACATGTTGCTCTTTTACAATACCCGATAAGAGTAAAACTAATAAAATAACCATAGCAAGTAACGGTGCAGGAAAGCTTCCACCAATAAAGTGCATAATGAGTTTAGCGCAGGCTAAACATAGTAAAATAATAGCGCTACTGAGCAGATATTTCATCAAAGTGGCTCACAGAAAAGATAAGAGCTTAACTTTAACAAATCAAACTCTTTTATGCATTGTGCAATAGTCTACCAGTGCTTTGTATTTGCGTAGGTTATATTCGCTTTTCCTTTTGCTTTAGCAATTGCTTTTTTAGTGTTTGGGTTTAACAATAAGCGAATTTGGCTGAAGGTTTCTTTAGCGAGTATTTTTCGTTGGTTTGGTTTATAGCTAAGTTGTGTAATGCGTTTAATTGCAGCGAGCGTATCTGGTGAACGCTCAAGTAATGTATCGAGCATGTTTTGCGTTGCTTGCTGAGTATCATCGGTAAGTTTAGTAACCAAACCTAGCTCATTTGCTTGTTGTGCAGTGATTGGGTTTGCGTGGCTTGCAAGCCAAAGTGCTTGGTCGCGCTTAACTAAACCGCTCATCATTACATTTGCGCCCATATCGGGGCACAATCCCCAACGCGCTTCCATAATGGCAAGTTTGGCATCAATATGAACAACTCTGTAATCTGCCCCCAAAGCTATTTGCAAACCACCCCCTAAACAGTTGCCATCAATTTGTGCAATAACGGGCACACTCAGTGACTGCCAGCCTAATACTACTTTTTGCGCTAAATTTTGATTGCCAGGTAACCATTTAAGCAATAATTTCACTATGTTCATTGGTGTAGCCATTACTGCAGATATATCAAGGCCTGCACAAAAATGCTCGCCATCGCCTTTTATTACCACAGCACGAATACTACGATCTCTTTTTATATTTTTAATGGCTTTGTTTAGCTCTACAAACATTTCAAAGCTTAATGCATTTTGTTTTTTTGCTCTGCTAAGCGTGACGGTTGCAATGCCATTTTGTTTTTCTAGTTTTATCATTACACACTCCTCTGACCTGTTGGTTGAGCTTATGTTGTTATAGGAATTAAGTAAAGTGACCGTATTTTTTAAATAAATGGAATTTATTGCTAAAGCCGTAGTCTTAAAGGATTGGTTTTAGATGAGAAAAGGCTAAACAATTCGGACCTAAGATAATAAAAATATTTTACGTTGTTATTTTAACTAAAATAATAAAAGTAATCTTTATATTCAATAGGTTAGGTGAGTTTTTATTTGTCGTTTTAGTTGTATGCTGAATAAAGCATGACTCGGTTACAAAAAAGTCAGTGTTTTAAGCTTTTTTTTATCAAAATGATGATGAGATTTGATAATATAGCGCAACTTAAAAGCTTAAGGTTAAGCACATATGTCGGGTCCACGTTTATATACGGTAGAAGAAGCTACTCACCAAGCTTATGATATTTTTTTAGAGTTAGCGCCAAATAACTTGAGTGAAAAAGATGTTGAAGACTTTAATGAGTTTAGAGAAGACCTAGGCTTTATTGAAGAAGACGAGCCAGATGACCAGTGGCAAGACTTTGTAGCCCTTGAAATAGAGCCAGAGCACTTTATTCAGGTGTTGGTTGGTTTAGAATTTGAAAACGATGATGTTTTGTTTGCTAAAATTTTGATTAGTCGTGATAAAGATGCTCCGTTTTGTCATATTTTATGGAAAGAAACTGAATAAGCAATACGGCTTATTTTTATAATTGTGTGCAGAGAGAGTATTGTGCGTAAGTATTTATTTTTAATTTTTTTAATAATTAGCAGCCCAAGTTGGGCCGTTGATCCATTTGAAGATTTTCATGAATATGGCAAGCTCTCTGATGAAGAAATTCATGAGTTACACAAAGGTGACATGTTCTACGGTGATACTGAATTTGGCTTTATTCTAAGTAAAGGTAACACCAATTCGACCAGTTTTAAGCTCAAAGGTAATTTATACCAAGACTTTGAAAAGTGGCGTAACCAATTTAAAATAGACTCTCTTTATAAGCGTGATGAGAACGATGAAAGCGGTGGCACTGATGTTACAGCTAATCGTATTTTTGTATCAGCGCAAGGTAACTATAAAGTTGGTGTTAAAAACTCCTCATTTTTTATTTACGGTGATTACGAAGAAGATGAGTTTAGTGGACTTGATTTTAAAAGTACGGTGGCGACAGGCTATGGTGCACGTGTATATCAAGGCTCTAAAAACAAAGTAGATATTGATATAGGACCTGGTTTATACCGTTCAGTAGCCGATGAAGATTCGGATGTGAGCGAAGATGAAATTAATAAAACCGGTTATTTAGTACGTGTTGCAATGCAGTGGGAACGTTTGGTTTCTAAGCGTACTCGTTTTAATCAAGATGTGAGTATAGAGCAGTCGCTCTCAGGTCTTAATTCTCGCTTAAAATCGGAAACCGCACTAATAAGCCAAGTGATTGGTGCGGTATCACTCAAATTTACCTACATGTATCGTTATAATTCAAAACCCGAAGATGATAAACTCAAGTTTGACTCAGAGCTGAGTGCTACATTGGTGTACAGCTTTTAAGTATTTATTTAATTTAGAGAATATTATGTATCAGCATAAACAGTATGCGGTGTTTATCTTTTTTGTATTAGCGTGGATAGGCGGTTTTGTAGCGCTTGCATGGAACTTGTTAGGCGCTGATGGACCTTTAATTATATTTGCTGGGATTTTAGTGCTGGTGGGCTTTTTGTTCCATGGTCTAACAGTAAAAGTAGATGATAAAAAAATTAGCTGGGCGTTTGGCCCAGGCGTTGCAGGGCAAAGTATTGAGCTTGGCGAAGTAGTAGAAGCTAAGGCAGTTCAAAACTCTTACAGACACGGTATTGGTATGCGAATTACTCACGATGGTTGGGTGTATACAGTATCTGGCTTTAGTGCAATACAGCTAACGCTTAAAGATGGCACTTTGTATCGAGTTGGCACAAACGATCAAAAAGGTTTACTCGCCGCTCTAAAAGAAAAGAATGTATCAATCGCGCTGTCTAGTAAGGCAAAAACTGAAACGGTTAAGCGCAACAATATGATATAAAAAAAGCGCCCTAGGCGCTTTTTTCTTGGTTTAACAGTGTATTAGTGGTCGTGACCACACCCACCTTCACCATGTACATGACCATGAGTGAGTTCTTCTTCGGTTGCATCACGTACTTCTAGTATCTCTACATCAAAGTTAAGTGTTATGCCTGCAAGTGGGTTATTACCATCTACAATAACTTCTTCATCTTGGATATCGATGATCATTACTGATTGGTCACCATCATCTGTTGATGCACGAAATTGCATGCCGACTTCAATTTCCATACCTTCAAACATCGACTTAGGTACAGCTTGCATTAGGTTATCGTGGCGTTCGCCATAACCTTCATCAGGTTCAACTTTTACGCTAAGTGTGTCGCCTGGTTGTTTGCCTTGCAAAGCATTTTCTAGGCCTGAAATTAAGTAGCCTGTGCCAATGATAAAGTGTAGTGGCTCACCACCGAACGAATTATCAATGCTATTGCCATCATTATCCATTACCGAATAATGCATTTTTACCACTTTGTTTGCCGCAACGATCATAGTCATTCCTATTTATTCATCTTCAAGAGAGTAGGGTAGAGGCAGAATGCTTAGCTCCACCTGAGGTGTGTGTTTTGCACGAAGTACCTGAGTTACATCAGTATCGTTTGGCAACACAACGAGGCCTGTTAATTTATTTGTTTGTTCATTAAAGCTTTGTGCAATAAGTTTACCCGCACGGCGCCAATTTTCGCCTAATTGGGTTTCTAAATCGGGCTCTGAAAGTATCCCTTCGCTTTGACCTGAGACTATATACATTGCACGCTTATTTTTACCTAGGTACTTCATGCGAGCCACAGTTTCTTGACCGGTATAACACCCTTTTTTAAAGCTTATACCGTCAATAGCATGTAGGTTTACCATTTGAGGAACATACTCGCCAATTGCATCTGCACTTAACTGAGGTTCACCTGCAAGCATAGATGCTTGTTGCCAAGGAGCTTCGTTATCAAGTGTAGATACGTCATCAGGCATACTAAACTGGCTATCGACCATCAATAAAACACGGTTATCAGCTAATTTTAGTGCTTTACCGCTTTCAAAGTCACACGCGCTCGCATCACCTTCAAAGTTAATATCAAGTTGTGCGAGTACATCCGATAAATCATCACCAATGAGACCAATTAATCGCTTTGAACATGCACTAATGTCAACTTTTGCAAATACGGCATACTTTTTTAGCTCAGCTAACGATTTTTCTACTTCGTTTTCGCTGCCTGTAAGGTAGTAGCTGTCTTGATAAGAAAATAATTTAAATACGCCCCAAAGTTTACCTTTAGCGCTGCAATGGCCAGCCCACAAATAATTACTGCTGGTTAATTTATTTAGATCTTGAGTGATTTGCCCGTGTAAATAAGATAATTTATCAGCACCGCAGAGGCTAATAAGTTGATGAGATAACGGACATGCATAAACGCTCGACATAAAAACCTTCTTTGCAATATAAATGAAGTGACATAATAACGCAGTTGTTACGTATGGTACAGACAAGCGCTTATTGGTGCGGGTTTATTCTTTAATGAGAGATTAATAGCTGCTAAATAGGCTTGTGTTTGTTAAACTCGAGTCAATTAAGTATGAGGTTTAAAATGGTTGAAATTCATAGTAAAGCACGTATTCGTTGGGCTTGCCGTCGTGGCATGTTAGAGCTTGATGTTTTGTTTATGCCGTTTGTTGAAGAAGCATACGACTCTTTGAGCGCAGAGCAACAGGCTATTTTTCAGCGTTTGCTAACAGAAGAAGACCCTGACTTATTTGCATGGTTTATGGGTCATCAAGAATGTAAAGATGAGCAGTTAAACGGTATGGTTTCGCTGATCTTAGACCGAGTTCGTGTATAGGTTTACAGTTACTAATAATAACGCTGACCACAAACCTATTGTGGTCTTTTTTTGCATGCTCAGTTTAATATTATGTTTATTTTTAGATTCGCTACTAGCTATGCTTTTTTGTTTGATAATTAATATATTAGCTGGCTTTTTAGTGTGGCAAAAAGTGTTGGCAATTCATCCAAACCATGGCGTTATAATTCTAGAACCCAAGCTATTTAGGTTTGAGGGTGAAGGTTTAAAAATTCAGGGTGAAATTAGTAAAAAAAGCCGTTTTTATGGCAACAATATATGGCTACATATTAAAGGTTTTAGTAACAACCATTGGCTTATAATTTCAGCCAATGGTGTTAATGAACAAAGCTATGCGCGTCTAAAACGTGCTACTTTAAGCGCGATTAATTGCGTTTTGGAGTCAAAATAGTCGGTGTTGGATTTTCATTTTGTTCAGGGTAATCAATAGTATAATGTAGGCCTCTGCTTTCTTTTCGCTCCATTGCACTTCTAATAATGAGTTCTGACACTTGTACTAAGTTACGAAGCTCAAGCAAGTTATTACTTACTCTAAAGTTTGCATAATAATCATGTATTTCTTGCTGCAGCAACTCAACCCTATGCAGTGCACGTTCTAAGCGTTTAGTAGAGCGTACAATACCTACATAATCCCACATAAATAAACGTAGTTCATGCCAGTTATGGGTAATAACAATTTCTTCATCAGAGTTACTAACACGGCTTTCATCCCAATGAGGTAGAGCCATTGGCTCTGGTGCATGTTCAATTTTACTTAAAATATC
The DNA here is from genome assembly GCF_015864725.1 of Pseudoalteromonas sp. NSLLW24. NCBI lineage: Bacteria > Pseudomonadati > Pseudomonadota > Gammaproteobacteria > Alteromonadales > Pseudoalteromonadaceae > Pseudoalteromonas > Pseudoalteromonas sp. NSLLW24. The sequence continues at coordinate 90,251 of NZ_JADYWQ010000002.1, forward strand.
TTTAGCTGCAGCGTGGGCAAATACAATACATTCCAATAATGAATTACTTGCCATACGGTTTGCACCATGTAGGCCTGTGTAAGCGACTTCGCCAACAGCATACAAGTTATCGAGATCTGTTTTACCGTTAAAGTCGGTCATTACGCCACCACAAGTGTAATGCGCAGCAGGTACAACTGGGATTGCTTCTTTTGTTATATCAAGCCCTACACTTAGGCATTTTGCGTAAATAGTAGGAAAGTGCTCAATAATAAAGTCTTTATCTTTGTGGCTAATATCTAAATAAACACAATTAGCACCTAAACGCTTCATTTCAAAATCGATTGCGCGTGCCACTATATCGCGTGGAGCAAGTTCTTCACGACTGTCAAAATCTTTCATAAAACGAGTGCCATCAGGTCGTTTTAAATAAGCCCCTTCACCGCGCATAGCTTCTGTAATTAAAAAGTTTTGTAGCTCTGGATGATAAAGGCTCGTTGGATGAAATTGATTAAATTCCATATTGGCAACTTTACAGCCTGCGCGCCATGCCATTGCAATGCCATCACCACTTGATACATCTGGATTAGATGTATACAAATACACTTTGCTTGCGCCACCAGTGGCAAGAGCAACAAATTTAGCTGAAATGGTTTCTACCTTTTTAGCTTTTTTGTTCCACACATACATACCTTCAATGTGTGATCCTGTTTTTCCGGCGCTTTTATCTGTAATTAAATCAATAGCATTGTATTGCTCTAAGAGCGTTATATTCTTATGAATTTTAACTTGGCTAATAAGCGTGGTTTGCACAGCTTTGCCAGTAGCATCGGCTGCATGCAAAATACGACGATGGCTGTGACCGCCTTCACGTGTTAAATGAAAACGCTCTTTTCCTTTGCTATCAAACTCCATATCAAAGGGAACACCTTGGTCGATTAACCACTGTAGGCAATCGTGAGCATTGCTGGCAGTATAATGAACAGCGTCTCTGTCGCATAAACCGCCGCCCGCATCGAGTGTATCTTCAACATGAGATTCTATGCTGTCGTTTTGTTTATCAAATACAGCTGCTATACCACCTTGAGCATATAAAGTAGAACCTTCTGTAAGCGCTCCTTTACTGATCACGGTAACGTTACAATAATTAGCTAGAGATAATGCAAGTGATAAGCCTGCTGCGCCGCTACCTATAATAGCGACATCTGCAATATGATGTTTATTTTGGTTCATGTCAGAGGTACTTTGCGGTTACAATGCTCGTATAGAGCAATATTTGTTTTTAATATCTGTAGTTGTACCATATTTGTCATACTACTACGTAGTGATTTTAAAGGCTTAGCGCCGTTATTTATCATCTATTTTATAAAAAAATAATATTAAGCAGAACTTTTTATTCATAAAGAGGTCAGAGAATTTGTGAACAATGACGACAATATGAATAACAAGCAAAAATCAGACATAGGAGTACCGGCTCGAATGAGCGAGCAGGAATTAGATTTAGTGCTAGTAAAAAGGGTCCAGCAAGGAGATAAAAACGCCTTCAACCTATTAGTAAAGAAGTATCAAAACAAAATTGCAGGTTTGATCTCACGTTATGTATCAAACCAAGGCGATATTGCTGATGTAGCACAAGAGGCTTTTATTAAAGCTTACCGTGCACTTCCTAACTTTAGAGGTGACAGCGCCTTTTACACGTGGTTATACCGTATTGCCGTTAATTGTGCTAAAAATTACTTAGTAGCCCAGGGGCGTAAGCCGCCAGCAAATGATATAGACGCTGAAGATGCCGAGTTTTATGATTGTGCAGATTCAATGCGATCTAATGCATCTCCTGAAAACCTACTTTTAAGCGAAGAAGTACGCGCTGTTATTTTTAATACGATTGATAGTTTGCCTGAAGATCTTAAAACCGCAATCACCCTTAGAGAAATCGAAGGGATGAGCTATGAAGAAATAGCAGTGGTAATGGATTGCCCGGTCGGGACTGTGCGTTCGCGTATATTTCGTGCCCGTGAAGCAATAGATAACAAATTAAACCCATTAATAGGCGAGTCTTAGTATGACAAAAGCACACCTTAACAAGTTAGATAACGAAGCGTTATCGGCATTACTTGATGGCGAGCAACATCTGACAGATGCAAAAATTGCAGAGCAAGATGTAACTACGTTTGGCCGTTATGCGTTAATTGGTGATGCGATGCGTGCTCAAAAAAATAATAACGACATACATATTGATATTAGCGATCGCGTTGCATTAGCACTAGAAAGCGAGCCTGTTTATGCTGACTTTAGTCAGTCAAAAACACAGCCTCAAGCAATCACTGAGACGGTACAAGATAATAAAGTAGTGGCTTTTAATTGGCGCAAGCCAGTTGCTCAACTAGCAATTGCAGCCAGTGTGGCAATGTTTGCTATTGTGGGCGTTAATACGCTTCCTCAAAGTAACAACGAGCAACAAAGCGAAATTCCATTACTACAAACCACACCGCTGACAGGTATGGCGTCGCCAGTAAGTTACTCATCTGAGCCTGCGCTTGAAAATGCAGAGCAAGGTTTACGTGAATTACAGCAACAACGTATTGGTGCATTAGTCCTTGAGCATCAACGCCAAGCACGAGTTGCGAATTCTTTAGAAACAGCGCAAACTAATACCAAAGCGTCTGAGGAAAAAAACTAATTAAATGAAAGTAATCACTTTTGTTCTGTCGTTGGTAGTAAGCTTTAATGCATTTGCCAACGACACAAATCCTGCCAAAGATTTATTACTAAAAATGGCTAATGCCGTTCACACCCGTAATTTTGACGCTTCGTTTGTGGTTGTCAAAGGTAAAACAATGGAACCCTACCGATGGGTGCATGCTTTACAAGGTGACACAGAACTTGAGCATTTAAGTTTACTTAACGGTGCTGGGCTTGAAATGGTCCGTATTGACAACCAAGTTACTTATTTTGAACCTCAGTCAGAACCATACTCCCTAAAAACAGATTCAATAGCGGGTCCAATTCCTGAAGTGCTTTTTAAAGATATAGATCGCTTAAGCGCGCACTATGATTTTGTATTAGGCGGGAAAGGTCGTATTGCAGGGCGTGCTGCTCAACTAGTTCGCATAGAATCTAAAGACGAGTATAAATATAATTATTGGATTTGGCTGGATATGGAATCGTCGTTATTACTAAAAGCCGCGTACGTTAACCATGAAGGTGAGGCCTTAGAGCAGTTACAGCTTACTCACATTAGTGTGACAGAGCAGCCAGCAGGTATGTTACTTGAAGTGCTCAATCGAAACTTTCCAACGCCTTTACCAAACGATGCACTTATAAACGAAGACAGTACAGCTACTAACTGGCAAATTAGTTGGTTACCGGATGGCTTTGAATTACTAAAATCAGACAGACATAAGCTCGATTTAAATAACGAATTAACAGACTATTACTTGTTCTCTGATGGTTTTGTTGAAATTTCGGTATTTATTCAGCGTCCATTACCGGGTAAGCGTTTAAGTGGTGCACTAACCTCTGGTGCAACGACAGTATATGTGCATAATGGCGGTAATTTTGATGTATCGGTTGTTGGTAATGTACCGAGTATGACCGCAAAAGCGATTGCTGAGTCAGTTACCCGCGCATTATAAACGATTCGTAAGGATTGTTATGATTGAACAAACCCTCACTGTTGTGGCCCTCGATGGCCACATTGCTCATTTAGAAGCACAACAAAAACAAGCTTGTGAAGGCTGCAATGGTCGTTGCGGCTCACAAGTGTTTGGTAAGCTGTTTGGCACTGCAAAAAAAACCTTCCCTTATAAATTTGAATCCTCTGTTGAAGTAGGACAAAAGGTAACCTTGTCACTTGATGATAGTCACGTCGTTAAGCATGCATTTGCGGTATACATGCTACCACTGCTTTTAAGTCTGGTTTTTGCACTGATTGCAGCGCAATTATTTATGTCTTGTGAAGGTTGGCAAATTTTAGCTGCAGCTTTAGGTGGTGTTACTGGTTTCTTTATAGCTAAAACTCGCGTGAAATCGCTAAAGCACGATATAAAAGTTATAAAAATTCACCCAATTAGTATCCCTTTAACTCAAATAGATGGTGATTGACGCCAATTAAATGTAAAATTGCCGTTTTATACCAAAGTAACTTGGAAATACAGGGAATAGTGGTTTTTTAAATTATTTTATCTAGCTGAATTATGTAAGTTAAATAAATTTAACTTATTGTTATTCAATAAATAAAATGGTTTTAATCAATATTAAAAAGCATTCGTGATGTTTGTAATTTACAAACTGAGCTTATGGCATCCTACAGCAAGTATTTTCAAGTCACTTAGGTATTCATATTTAGTCCATTAAAATAGAAGTATAGAATCCAGTTTATGAAGCATATCCGTAATTTTTCGATCATCGCCCATATTGACCATGGTAAATCGACCCTTTCAGATCGTTTGATCCAAGTTTGTGGCGGTTTAACCGACCGTGAAATGCAAAAACAAGTTTTGGATTCAATGGATATTGAGCGCGAACGTGGTATTACCATTAAAGCGCAAAGTGTAACGTTGAATTACAAAGCGAACGATGGCGAAACTTATCAACTTAATTTCATTGATACTCCAGGACACGTTGATTTTACATATGAAGTATCGCGTTCTTTAGCTGCATGTGAAGGTGCACTACTCGTTGTCGATGCAGGCCAAGGCGTTGAAGCACAAACATTAGCTAACTGTTACACCGCTATTGAAATGGAATTAGAAGTAATTCCAGTACTTAACAAAATCGATTTACCGCAAGCGGATCCTTTGCGCGTTGCAGAAGAAATTGAAGAAATTATTGGTATTGATGCCCTTGATGCAGTGCAATGTAGCGCTAAAACGGGTGTAGGTATTGCCGAAGTTCTTGAAATGATTGTTAGAGATGTTCCGCCGCCAGTAGGCGATACAGATGGACCTCTACAAGCACTTATTATCGATTCTTGGTTTGACCCATACCAAGGCGTTGTATCATTAGTGCGTATTAAGCACGGTGAATTACGCACTGGCGACAAAATAAAAATAATGTCGAATGAGCATATACATACTGCCGACCAAGTGGGTGTGTTTACACCTAAGCAAACTAACACCGGTATTTTAAGAACAGGTGAAGTAGGGTTTGTTATTGCTGGCATCAAAGAGATACATGGTGCGCCAGTAGGCGATACTATAACTCATCAAAAAAATGCGGCTCCACTTCGTTTACCTGGTTTTCAAAAAATTAAGCCTCAGGTTTATGCAGGTATGTTCCCAATTGCATCTGATGAGTATGAATCATTCCGTGATGCGCTTAATAAATTAAGCTTAAACGATGCGTCGTTATTCTTTGAACCAGAGAATTCAACTGCATTAGGTTTTGGTTTCCGCTGTGGCTTTTTAGGTATGCTACACATGGAAATCATTCAAGAGCGTTTAGAGCGTGAATACGATATTGATTTAATTACAACGGCACCTACGGTAATCTATGAGATAGTTACTAAAGAAGGTACATTCCAGATTGATAACCCGTCTGATTTACCTGCAGTAAACGATATTTTAGAAATTCGTGAGCCGATTGTTGAAGCTAATATTTTGGTACCACAAGAATACTTAGGTAATGTTATTACTTTGTGTATTGAAAAACGCGGTAGCCAAACAAAAATGACCTATCACGGAAAGCAAGTAGCTGTTACGTATGAGCTACCTATGGCTGAAGTGGTAATGGACTTTTTTGATAAATTAAAATCAACAAGCCGTGGTTTTGCATCGCTTGATTATAACTTTAAACACTTTCAAACATCAGATATGGTGCGTGTTGATATTTTAATCAATAGTGAGCGTGTTGACGCACTTGCGATTATTGTTCACCGTGATGGTGCTCAGTCTCGTGGTCGCCAATTAGCTGATGCATTAAAAGAGCTTATTCCTCGTCAAATGTTTGATATTGCGATTCAAGCAGCGATTGGACAACACGTTATTGCACGTACTACGGTAAAACAGTTACGTAAAAACGTAATTGCTAAGTGTTACGGTGGCGATGTGAGTCGTAAGAAAAAGCTACTTAAAAAGCAAAAAGATGGTAAAAAACGTATGAAGCAAGTAGGTAATGTTGAAGTGCCTCAAGAAGCGTTTTTAGCTATTTTAAAAGTTGGTAAATAAAAACAAAGGATTATAAATGGCTGGTTATTTTTCAGTTTTATTGGTGCTATTAACCTTAGGCTCAGGCTTAATATGGTTAATAGATCACTTAATGTATGCACCTAAAAGACAGGAACGCTTAGCGATAGCGCAAACGTCTGCTGGAGCTCCGTTAGATGAAGAAACTGCGGCATTAATTGCACCAGAACCAGTACTAACAGAAACAGCAAAGTCGATTTTCCCGATGATTGCAGCAATTACTATTTTTAGATCATTTATTTTTGAACCGTTTCAAATTCCATCTGGTTCAATGATGCCTACACTGTTAGTGGGTGACTTTATTTTAGTACAAAAGTATTCATATGGAATAAAAGACCCAGTTTGGCGCACTCAGTTAGTTGACGTAGGTGAGCCAGAGCGTGGTGATATTGTTGTTTTTAAATACCCTTTAGATGAAAGTGTTGACTATATTAAACGTACGATTGGTTTACCTGGCGATAAAATTGTTTATCGTGATAAACGTTTATATATTCAGCCAAACTGTAAAGAAGGCGAAACCCAACAGGGTGAGCTTTTATGTAATGAATTCAATAAAATTGATTTTAAACTAATTAATGATAACGAATTTAAACAAGGCCCAATGCCTCTAGCTCGTGTGAATGAAAATTTAACAACAGTTACGCATGATATATTAATCAACCCACAAGCGCCTGAAAGAAAAGGGCGTTACTATCAGCAACCGGGCACGCCTTCTGATGAATGGACTGTTCCTGCTGATCATTATTTTATGATGGGTGATAACCGCGACAACAGCCAAGATGGTCGCTTTTGGGGCTTTGTACCAAAAGAAAACTTGGTGGGTAAAGCTGTCTTTATATGGATGAGTTTTGAATTTGAGAATGGCCCTGATGATATTTTACCAGGATGGGTTCCAACTGGTGTTCGCTTTGAACGCCTAGGTAATATTCAGTAACGATGAAAAAAAATGTAACAGAATTATATAAAAAAATTGGCTATGAATTCGCTGATCAAGGTTTACTTGAACAAGCAATGACGCACCGCAGCCATAAAGGCCAACATAATGAGCGACTAGAATTTTTAGGCGACTCGATTTTAAGCTTTGTGATTGCCAATGCACTTTATGCCAAATTCCCTAAAGCGCGTGAAGGCGATTTAAGCCGCATGCGTTCAACACTTGTGCGTGGTCAAACACTTGCTGAGTTTGGTCTTGAATTTGGTCTAGGCGATTATTTACGCTTAGGGCCGGGCGAGCTTAAAAGTGGCGGTTTTCGTCGCGAGTCAACGCTTGCTGATGCAGTAGAAGCTATTATAGGCGCTGCATTTCTAGATTCAGGTATCGACAGTTGTGGCGATCTTATATTGGCGTGGTACCAATCACGTTTGGATGCTATTTCACCAGGGCTTAACCAGAAAGATCCTAAAACCCTGCTGCAAGAGTATTTACAAGCCCGTAAATTATCGTTACCGGGCTACACAGTGGTTGATACACAAGGCCAAGCACACAATCAAACATTCACGGTTGAATGTATTGTTGATGGAATGGATAGCATAATTTCTGTTGGTAGCTCGCGCCGTAAGGCCGAACAAAAAGCTGCTGAAAAAGCATTGAAGATACTTAAAAATGAACCTTGATACCTTAATACAGCCTCATGAACGTGATGTAGATACATTTTGTGGAATGGTGGCGATTGTCGGTCGACCAAACGTAGGTAAATCGACTTTGCTTAATGAAATCATTGAGCAAAAAGTGAGTATTACCTCACGTAAACCACAAACTACACGTCATCGTATTATGGGTATTCATACCGTAGATAAACACCAAGCGGTATACATAGATACACCGGGTCTACACGTTGAAGAAAAGCGTGCTATTAACCGTTTAATGAATCGAGCAGCGTCTAGTTCTATCGGCGATGTAGAGCTTATTATTTTTGTCGTTGAAGGCACTCATTGGAATGCAGATGACGATATGGTACTTAATAAAGTATCGCAAAGTGGTAAGCCTGTATTATTAGTTATTAATAAAATTGACCAAGTTAAAGACCGTGATCTTGTATTGCCTCATATGAAGTGGTTAAGTGACAAGTTTGATTTTGTTGGAATTATGCCAGTATCGGCAACGCAAGGTAAAAACGTTGATTTAATCAAAGCAGAGGTAACTAAACGCTTACCTCCTTGCGAATTTTACTTTCCTGAAGATTATGTAACTGACCGTTCAATGCGCTTTATGGCAGCTGAAGTTATTCGTGAAAAGCTAATGCGTTTTATGGGTGAAGAACTACCGTATTCTGTGACTGTTGAAATTGAGCAGTTTAAATGGCAAGACAACGGTATTTGGCACATCAATGGGTTAATTCTTGTTGAGCGCGAAACACAAAAACGCATGGTTATTGGTAATAAAGGCGAAAAGCTAAAAACCATTGGCCGTGAAGCTCGTAAAGACATAGAAGAAATGCTTGATAACAAAGTATTTTTAGAGCTTTGGGTTAAAGTTAAGTCGGGTTGGGCTGATGATGAACGTGCACTAAGAAGCTTAGGTTACAGTGAAGACTAAACCAAGCAGTAGCTTAGTGAATGGATAGCGACTTCTACACCGCGTATTTATTACATAGGCGTCCGTATAGTGACTCCCAGGTAATGTTAGATATGCTTGTAGAAGGCGTTGGTCAGTTAAGAATGCTGGCCCGAATTAGTGGTCGCCAGGCCACTAAACATAAAGCACAACTTCAGCCGTTCCAGGCACTCCTTGTTAATTACAGTGGCAAGTACGATTTAAAATATATCAATAAGTTTGAACTGCATGGTAACCCGCACTTTTTAAAAGGTGATGAGCTTTATTGTGGTTTTTATTTGAACGAACTGACTAACCGCATCGTTCCTGTTAATGAGCCAATTGAACAAGTATTTGAGCTATATAAATCCCACCTAGGAAACCTAAACAGCGGAGCCAATTTACAAGAAGTGCTTCGCTCGTACGAATTTCAATTATTGGAATTACTCGGTTATGGCGTGGATTTTAGTTTTGATGCCAGTGGTGAACCAATAGATGAAAAGCAGACGTATAGTTATTTCCCCGAACTTGGTTTTTTAGTACAAGAAGATACGCGTTCTGGATTTAGTGGCAAACAACTCAACGCCATAGCAAATCATGACTTTAGCCAAAGTGATGTGCTATATATGGCAAAGCAATTAAGTCGCTATTTATTAAAACCCTTATTAGGTAGTAAACCATTAAAAAGCCGTGAGCTATTTATGGCCTCTCAATAAACGTAATTTTACAGGTAAGAAAATGAAAGATATTCTTTTGGGTGTAAACGTAGATCATATTGCAACACTTCGTCAAGCGCGTGGAACAAGTTACCCAGATCCAGCGCATGCAGCCAGTGTAGCAGAGCATGCAGGCGCAGACGGTATTACGATTCACTTACGTGAAGACAGACGCCATATTCAAGATCGCGACGTTTATGTGATGGCTAAAACTATCCAAACTCGCATGAATCTTGAAACCGCTGTTACCGATGAAATGATACAGATAGCGCTTGAAGTAAAACCCGAGTACGTGTGTTTAGTACCTGAAAAGCGCGAAGAGTTAACCACCGAGGGCGGCTTAGATGTAGCGGGTAATATAGATAAAATTAAAGCCGCAACAAAAACGCTTACCGACGCGGGTATTAAAGTATCGCTATTTATTGATGCAGATAAAGCACAATTAGATGCAGCTAAAGAATGTGGTGCTCCTTATGTAGAAATACACACAGGCGCGTATGCTGATGCAACAAATGATACTGATTTACACAAAGAGTTAGAGCATATTCGTGAAGGTGTTAAATACGCAGCAAGCTTAGGTTTGATTGTTAACGCTGGCCATGGTCTTCATTACCATAACGTTAAACCCATTGCCGCGATGCCTGAGATTTATGAGCTAAATATTGGCCACGCTATTATTGCTCGTGCAGCGATAGATGGGCTCGATAAAGCCGTACGCGACATGAAACGATTAATGATTGAAGCAAGAATGTAATACGAATCTACATAAGTATTTAAAAAGCTTAATTAAAAAAACGCGGTTAATGCCGCGTTTTTTTGTATCTAAAATTCAAAGCTTATCTTTGTAGCTCAGTTACGCTTGCATCAGCAAGTAAGTTTTCAAGCTCGTCCTGTAACTCAAATAATTCAGGTTCAATATTCTCTAACAAGCATTTATTTTTAAGTGATGTTTCAATTGTTTCTGCGAGTGATTTAAGTTTTGGTACACCAGTGTAACAACATGCGCCATGAAACTTGTGGACAATACTTAGGACTTGCTGACAATCATTACTCTCTATCGCTTTAGCAAGCAATGTAAGAGTTTCAGGGACGCTTAGAAGTAGCATATTAAGCATCTCTAGCGCTAACTCGCTCTTTCCTCCAGCACGCTGCAGGGCTTGTGCCCAATCAATTCGACTACTTTGAAATGGAGCCGGGCTTTGTGGTGTATCTGTTTTAGCTTTATCGCGATTAACCGGGGTCTGTGGACTATGATCGCTAATAATTTGTTTAAGCATATCTTCATCAATAGGCTTAGTTAAATAGCCTTTAAAGCCATCTTTTAGTAGTTGCTCTTTTTCGCTTTGAAGGGCGTGTGCCGTTACAGCTATAATTGGTGTATCTTCATTAAGTGATGATTCTTGTATAAGCTTGCATGCGGTTATACCGTCCATAATTGGCATCTGAATATCCATAAAAATTATGTCGTATTTATGACTTTTACTTAAGCTGTATGCTTGTGAACCATTATGTGCCGTTTCTATTACTTCAATCTGTTCACTTAATAAAGTATGGAGAAGTTTTAAGTTGGCATCGTTATCATCAACAACTAATACTTTTAACGGCAGCAAAGCTTGATCGTTTTGTTCAATATTATGAGTAGGGTGGTCAAGCCTGTAAGGTGCAGCAAGTACTTCACATAACTTACGGTGATTAAGTGGTTTACTTAAACACGCATCAGCACCGCTGCCTATAAAGGCTTCTCGCATATTGTGCGATACAGTATTAAGCATTAAATATAAGTAATCAGTAGATTCACGCACGGCTTTTACATAGCTTTTTAGTTGCTGCATATCATCAACTGATGCCATATGGCCAATTAAGCAAACATCATATTTATGTTCAGTATTTTTTATAGCGTCTAAAAAGCTAGTCTCGTTAAAACATGCCGTTACGCTTGATTCCCATTGAGTCAATAACGAAAGTACAGCGTGATGTGTATGCTCGTGTGGCTCTAAATACAAAATACGTTTACCAATGAGCGATTTAGTCGGTAAGTCGTTAGTAAATACATGATTGGGCAAACTAAACACACTATTGAATGTAAAACAGGTACCGTTACCTGGTGCAGAGTTTAATGTTATGCGGCCATTCATCGCTTCAACAATATGCTTAGTAATAATGAGGCCAAGACCTGTACCACCAAACTTACGTGTAATGCTTGAGTCTGCTTGCCCAAATGGAGTAAATAAAGAGTCTTGCTTATCCATAGGTATACCCACGCCAGTATCTGTTACTGACACAAGTAAAGAGGTGCGTTCGTCGTCGAGTAACCGATGGCTTATGTCGACCTTAATGGAGCCTTTTTCAGTAAATTTAATCGCATTACTTAATAGGTTTATCAGCACTTGTTTAAAGCGAGTGGGATCGCCCGTTAAGTCATCTGGTACTTGTTGGTTAATGTAAATGGATAGCTCTAATTGCTTATCGTGTGCGCTAGGAGCGAGTAGCGTCATCACTTCATTTACAGCATCACGAAGTTGAAACTGAATCGACTCAAGTTCCATTGCACCCGCTTCTAGTTTGGAGAAATCTAGAATGTCGCTAATAATAGTCATTAAACTATTTGCTGATAGCATAATAGTATCGAGATAATCTTTTTGATGCTTGTTTAGTGGTGTTTTATAAAGCTGGCGTGTAAATCCAATAACACCATTTAACGGAGTACGAAGTTCGTGACTCATTTTAGCTAAAAAGTCTGATTTTACGCGGTTAGCATCTTGAGCTTCTTTTTTTGCAAATGAGAGCTCTATATTTGAAGTTTCGTATTGCTCTAGTGTTTCGCGGTAGTCGCTAGTTGCTTGGTCAATATTTTTTTGCATTTCATCTTTTTGCATCACCATAGTGTGAGCAATGGTATTTAAGCCTTCTCGCAATAGCTCAAATTCACCTATCATGTTGTCGTTAAGGCCAGTACTTCTTTTACCTTCGACTAACTTGTCGGTTGCAAGTACTAACTTATTAAGCGGCGTCATAAACATGCGGCTTAACCTTAAAGCTAAAATTGCTGCAAATACCAATGATAAAATAATTACAATACCGCTAATTAATAAAGCACGTTGCTGCCCTATAACAGCTTGGTCTTTGTTTAGCTGTATAATAACGGTGCCCAGAGATGACTGAAAAGCAGATGGATCCCATTTAGAGTCGTGACTTGTATGGTTAATAATGGGCGTGAAGAATGTAACAAGCTCATCTGACTTTTGCACGTGGGTCGTTTTTAAATTTATGAGCGTCTTTTGATTAATTAACTTTTCAAATGAGCGGTGATAATTACTCGTCATTAATAGCGCATTATTTTTATCAAAAATTGCAATCGACTTAATTGTAGGGGAGTGCTTGTTATGTGTGTAGCTTATAAGGCGATTCAATAGCTGTTTGTTTTTTTCGAGCATGGGTTGCTCAAGCGCAATAGCAAGGGGCTCAGAAATAGTAGTACCTTGCTGATATAAAATTTCATCAAGCTCAATGTAACGATTTATTGTAAAATAGCCACCAAGTAGTAATCCTATGATCACCGTTGGGATCAGGGTCAGTGTTAAAACAGAATCGCGTAAGCCTAATTTGGTCATAATGGGAGCGTTTTATCGTTATTAGTATGATTTGAGTATATACGGTTCAACACGCATTCTAAAGCATCTAAATATAGGTGCTTCATAAATAAACTGAAGGTAATGCCTAATGGCGCAAATTTTTAAAGCGAAAAAAAAACCGCTTAAGCAACAAACATTAGAATTAAATATAACGGGAATGGATCATCAAGGGCGTGGCATTGCGAAGCATAATAATAAAGTATGCTTTGTAAGCGGTGCATTACCAAATGAAACAGTTAAAGCAATGCTCGTCGAAGATAAAGCTAAATACAGCAGTGCAAAAGTAATTAAAGTTATTAAAGCGAGTGAATCAAGAGTAGACGCTTTTTGTGAGCACTATAATCAGTGTGGTGGCTGCCAATTACAGCATTTAGAAGTAAGCCAACAAGTTGTAGAAAAACAAACTGCAGTTACTCAGCTATTTAGTAAGTTTGCTAAATTAAACAGCTTAAACTGGCAAGCTCCATTATTAAGTAAGTCTGTGCATTACAGGCGCAGCGCTCGCATAGCCGTTATGTTTGATAAAGCAGCAAAAAAAATGCGTGTTGGTTACAGAGCCAGTGGTTCAAAAAATATTGTCAGTATTAATAAATGTGCAGTACTTGATGAAGTATTTGCAGATGTTTTTACACTTTTTGATGGTTTAATTAATCAACACAAAGCGCTGCACAGTATAAGCCATTTACAGTTATGCCAAAGTGATGAGAAAAACTTTGTTGTTATTCGTCACACTAAAGCAATTAACGATGATACAAAGGCTTTGGTTGAGCACATAACAAAAAGCCAACAGTTTGAAGTTGTATGGCAAAGCGAGAGCGATGTAATTGAGCATTCACACTTAGCCATGCCGTTTTATTATCTTAAAGAGTTTGATCTAAAATTTGAATTTGGTTTAGGTAATTTTATTCAGGTAAATGCGCAAGTTAACGAAGCTATGTTAAAGCAAGCCGCAAATTGGCTTGATTTAAAAGGTGATGAAAATTTATTGGATTTATTTTGTGGCATTGGTAATTTCTCATTAGTGTTGGCAAAACAAGCAAAATCTGTAATTGGCGTAGAAGGTGTGACTTCAGCGGTTGCAATGGCTGCTCAAAATGCGCAAACTAACTCTATTACCAATGCGCAGTTTCATTGCTTTGATTTAACGCAAAGCATACAGAGCGCCCCATGGTTTAGTAAAAACTTAGATGTGCTTGTACTCGATCCATCTAGGACTGGTGCAATGGCTGTATTAGAGCAATTATCTTTAAAGCAGTTTAAAACTATTTTATATGTCTCTTGTGACCCTGTTACTTTAGCCCGTGACAGCGCAATTATTTCACAAGCTGGCTTTGATCTTAATAAAATTGGGCTAATGAATATGTTCCCTCATACAGGGCATATTGAAACTATGGCGTTATTTCAACGGAGGTAGAACGCATTATGGTAGCTACACGACAATCACATCAACAAGATGAGACAACAGATTTTAGCACTCGGCTTTTATTTCTTGCCTTGTCTGAAGAAAAAACAGAGCTACTTACTAAAGCGCAAGCGCTCTGCGTAAAATGTGATAATGAAAGCAGGCAAACTACTGCAATCGAAATGGTTGAAATTTTAGCTGAGCTAAATCTCGACCCCGAATCGTTAGCTACTGCGTATTTAACCCCGTATTTTTTAAACGATTTAATATCATTAGAAACCATAGAAGAGCAGCTTGGTAGTAATATAGCCATGCTGTTAACTGGGGTTGCACAAATGGCCACTATTAGTACTTTATCGCATCAAGGTAAAGGAACTATGCAAGTTGATAATATTCGAAAAATGTTATTAACCATGGTTGAAGATGTGCGCGCCGTGGTCATTAAGCTTGCCGAGCAGGTATGTCATTTACGTAATGTAAAAAATGCGGATGAAGAAGACCGCGTCATTGCCGCTAAAGAAACGGCTGATATTTTTGCACCATTGGCAAACAGATTAGGAATAGGGCAATTAAAGTGGGAACTGGAAGATTTATCGTTTAGATATTTGCACCCAGGCACCTATAAAAGCATAGCCAAACAACTTGACGACAAACGTCTTACGCGCGAAGCCTATATGGAAGATATGGTTGAGCAAGTAAAAAACCGTTTAAGTGAAGCGGGAATAGAGGCCCAAGTTTATGGCCGCCCCAAGCACATTTACAGCATTTATAAAAAAATGCAGCAAAAAAACTACGAGTTTGATCAGCTTTTTGATATTCGTGCAATGCGTATCGTTGTTGAACGCCTACAAGATTGTTATGGAGCGCTGGGTATTGTGCACACCAATTGGCGTCATCTTAATAAAGAGTTTGACGACTATGTAGCAACCCCAAAACAAAACGGCTATCAGTCAATCCATACCGTGGTATTTGGGCCTGAAGGTAAAACAGTAGAAATACAAATTCGTACCAGCGATATGCATCAAGATGCTGAGTTGGGTGTGGCTGCACACTGGATGTACAAAGAAGGTGCATTACCGGGACGCGGCTCGGGTTATGAGCAAAAAATTAGCTGGTTGCGTAAGTTACTTCAATGGCAAGAAGAAGTGGTTGATGGTGGCGATTTAGCAGAAGAGCTTAAAAACCAAGTAGTAGAAGACCGCGTATACATATTTACCCCAAGCGGCGATATTATTGATTTACCACTTGGCGCTACACCGCTTGATTTTGCTTACTACATTCACTCAAATGTGGGGCATCGTTGTATTGGTGCAAAAATATTCGGCAAAATAGTGCCGTTCACGCATCAACTTACAACTGGGGATCAGGTAGAAATACTGACCCAAAAACAACCAAATCCAAGTCGTGATTGGTTAAACCCGTCATTAGGATACATTAAGTCATCGCGCGCTAGAGCCAAAATTCATCACTGGTTTAAACAGCTCGACCGCGACAAAAACTTAAGTGCGGGGAAAGAAATTCTCGACAGTGAATTACAAAAGCTTAATTTAACATACAAAGATTTAGAGCCAGCCATCAAGCGTTTTAACTTTAAAGAACTTGATGACTTAATGGTTGCAATTGGTGCGGGCGATGTACGCCTCAATCAAATGCTTAACTTTGTAAGTGATCGGACAGAAGATGAACCGGTTATTCGTATTAAAGCGCCTAGCAAAGTAACCGGTGACAAAAACGGCATAGTGGTTGATGGCGTTGGTAGCTTAATGAGCCATGTAGCCAAATGCTGTCGTCCTGTCCCTGGCGATGAGATAATAGGTTATATAACGCAAGGTCGAGGAATAGGTGTTCATAAGGAAGACTGTGATTCGTTTAATAACTTAAAAAATCAGCATCCAGAGCGTGTTATTTCGGTAAGTTGGTCTGATGATATCAACGGCTCGTACGCACTAAGTATTAAAATAGAAGCAACCGATCGTTCAGGGCTAATACGCGATATAAGCTCAGTACTTGCTAACGAAAAAGTAAATGTTTTAAACATGAACGTAAATACGGTTGAAGATAATCAGTTAGCTATATTTACGATGCAAATAGAAGTACATGACTTATCGGGTACTAATCGTGTTCTTTCTAAGTTACACCAAATTGAAGGTGTACACGATGCCAAGCGTGGTCATTAATCATGAATGATAATGCAGCGCTTACACAGCTTCTTAGCATAATGAAAACACTGCGAGATCCCAAGGATGGTTGCCCGTGGGATCTTAAACAAGATTTTAAATCTATTGTGCCGCATACACTAGAAGAAGCATACGAAGTTGCCGACTGTATTGAGTCAGGCAACTTAGGTGAGCTTAAAGGTGAATTGGGTGATTTGTTATTTCAAATTATTTTTTATGCGCAGCTTGCACAAGAGCAAAATCTATTTGATTTTAATGATCTAGTGGAGCAATTAAACGATAAGCTTACACGTCGCCACCCGCATGTATTTGGCGATAAAAAAGAGCTAACAGACGAGCAGCTATCGCAACAGTGGCAAGCAATCAAAGCACAAGAACGCAGTGCTAGAGCGCAAACAGAATCACCTTCTTTTTGGCAAGATATTCCTGCCAATATGCCAAGTTTAAGTAAAGCCAAAAAAATTCAACAACGGGTTGCCGCACTTGGTTTCGATTGGCCAACGTATCATGGTGCACTTGATAAAGTGAGCGAAGAAGTGCTTGAAGTAAAAGAAGCGATTGAGCAAGACCCGTTATCTGATCATACAGCGGAAGAGCTCGGCGACTTACTTTTTGCCACTGTTAATGTTGTACGCCATATTAAACGAGATCCCGAACAACTGCTTCGTAGCGCTAATGATAAGTTTTCAGCGCGTTTTGAAAAGGTAAACGCCTATTTGCATGCGCAAGGTAAAAGCTTAGATACAGCCACCTTTGAAGAGATGGATAGTGCGTGGGATGCGATTAAAAAAGTAAAATAGGCTTAATGTTAAATAGTGCACATTTTTTGTGCGCGTATTAGCTAATTTTAGCTGGATTGATAAGCAGTGTTTTGGTACAATTTCGCCCCGTCTTGATGATATACCCTTAGGCTCTTCTTTGGGTGTTATATTCCTTTTAATTCCTGATATTCTAGGGTTCGCATGAGTACAAAATTTATCTTCGTTACTGGCGGAGTTGTTTCTTCGTTGGGTAAAGGTATTGCCGCAGCTTCACTGGCCGCTATTTTAGAAGCCCGTGGTTTAAATGTTACCATTTTAAAGCTGGATCCTTACATCAACGTTGACCCAGGCACAATGAGCCCAATTCAACACGGTGAAGTTTACGTTACAGAAGACGGCGCAGAAACTGACCTTGATTTAGGTCACTACGAGCGTTTTATTCGTACCAAAATGACTAGTCGTAATAACTTCACACAAGGCCGTGTATATGAAGACGTATTACGTCGTGAGCGCCGTGGTGAATACCTAGGCGCTACTATTCAGGTTATTCCACATATCACTAACGATATTAAGCAACGTGTATACGACGGTGCTGAAGGTTATGATATTGCTATTGTAGAAATTGGCGGCACTGTAGGTGATATAGAATCACAACCGTTTATTGAAGCAATTCGTCAGATGGGAACTGAAATTGGCCGCGAACGCGCGCTATTTATTCACTTAACGTTAGTGCCATTTTTAGGCCCTGCAGGTGAAGTTAAAACAAAACCAACTCAGCACTCTGTTAAAGAGTTACGCTCAGTAGGTATTCAACCAGATATTCTTATTTGTCGTTCAGACCGTAAACTACCAAATAATGAGCGTGCAAAAATCTCATTATTTACAAACGTAGAAGAAAAAGCGGTTATTTCATTACCTGATGTAGACAGTATTTATAAAATTCCAGCGCTATTAAAAACGCAAGAATTAGATAACTTCGTATGTCGTCGTTTTCACTTAGATCCACCTGAAGCTGATTTAGCTGAGTGGGAACAAGTACTTTATCAAGAGTCTAACCCAACGGGTGAAGTGACCATTGGTATGGTTGGTAAATACACTGAATTACCAGATGCGTACAAATCGGTTAACGAAGCATTAAAACATGCGGGTCTTAAAAATCGTTTAACAATAAATATTCAATATGTAGATTCACAAGATCTTGAAAGCAAAGGTGTTGAGCTGTTATCTAATTTAGACGCTATTTTAGTGCCAGGCGGCTTTGGTGGTCGAGGTGTTGAAGGTAAGATATTAGCGGCTAAATATGCGCGTGAAAACAAGGTGCCTTATTTAGGTATTTGTTTAGGTATGCAAGTAGCGCTTATTGAATATGCACGAAATGTTGCCGGTCTTACTGATGCTAACTCAACAGAGTTTAATGCCAAATCTGCGGCTCCCGTTGTTGGTTTAATTACTGAATGGCTTGATGCTGAAGGTAATGTTGAAACACGCAGCGAAAAATCTGATTTAGGTGGCACAATGCGTTTAGGCGCACAAAAATGTCATTTAACACCGGGTTCTAAAGTGCATGAAATGTACGGTAGTGATGAAATTGTAGAACGTCATCGTCATCGTTACGAAGTTAACAATAACTTTGTAGAGCAACTTGAAAAAGCAGGTTTGAGCTTCACTGGTTTATCAGAAGATAAAAAACTGGTAGAAATTATTGAAAATAAAGATCACCCTTGGTTTATTGCCGCTCAATTCCATCCGGAATTTACGTCAACACCACGCGATGGTCATCCGCTATTCGAAGGGTTTGTAGCTGCCGCTCATATCCACCAGAAAGCGTCATCATAATTTAAAAAAGCCGTGCATATTGCACGGCTTTTTTGTTTTAAGGGCTGACTAAGTTATATAAAACGTAGTAAAGTTAGTCGAACTCACCATTTTGGGAATATAGAGGAAACAAGATGTCAAAAATCGTAAAAGTAATCGGTCGCGAAATTATGGACTCGCGTGGTAACCCAACTGTTGAAGCTGATGTACATTTAGCTGATGGTTCATGGGGCCGTGCTGCAGCACCTTCAGGTGCATCTACAGGTACTCGCGAAGCATTAGAGTTACGTGATGGTGACAAAACACGTTATTTAGGCAAAGGCGTATTAAAAGCTGTTGGTTTTATCAATAACGAAATCGCAGACGCTCTAGCTGGTCAAAACGCATTAGAACAAAGCGCTGTTGATAAAGTAATGCTAGATTTAGATGGTACTGAAAATAAAGAAAAACTAGGTGCCAATGCAATCTTAGCTGTATCACTAGCGACTGCAAAAGCAGCAGCTCAATCTAAAAAAGTTGAGCTTTACGAACATATCGCTGACTTAAACGGTACACCGGGTGTTTATTCAATGCCTCTTCCAATGATGAATATCATCAATGGTGGCGAGCATGCAGATAACTCTGTAGACATCCAAGAATTTATGATCCAGCCAGTTGGTGCTAAAAACTTCCGCGAAGGCCTACGTATGGGTGCTGAAGTATTCCATAGCCTTGCTAAAGTACTTAAAGCTGACGGTCATTCAACGGCTGTTGGTGATGAAGGTGGTTTTGCGCCTAACCTTGCTTCTAACGAAGCGGCACTTGCTGCAATTAAAGTTGCTGTTGCAAACGCGGGTTACGAGTTAGGTAAAGACATCACTTTAGCGATGGATTGTGCTGCATCTGAGTTTTACGACAAAGAAGCAAACATCTACGACCTTAAGGGTGAAGGTAAAAAATTCACTTCTGAAGAGTTTAACTTCTTCTTACAAGATCTTACTACTCGTTACCCAATCGTTTCTATCGAAGATGGTCTTGATGAGTCTGATTGGGATGGCTTTGCACACCAAACAAAACTAATGGGTGATAAAATCCAATTAGTAGGTGATGATTTATTCGTAACAAACACTAAGATTTTAAAACGTGGTATCGACAATGGTATTGCTAACTCAATCTTAATTAAGTTTAACCAAATCGGTTCTTTAACTGAAACTTTAGCTGCAATTAAAATGGCTAAAGACGCTGGTTTTACTGTTGTTATTTCTCATCGCTCAGGTGAAACTGAAGACTCAACAATTGCTGATTTAGCGGTTGGTACTGCTGCAGGTCAAATTAAAACGGGTTCATTGAGCCGTTCTGATCGTGTTGCTAAGTATAACCAATTGCTTCGTATTGAAGAGCAATTAGGTGATAAAGCACCGTACAATGGTCTTAAAGAAGTTAAAGGTCAGTAATTCTATTTCATATAGAATCTGATTTTTAATTTAGATTATAAAATCCTCGCACAAGCGGGGATTTTTTATGCCTGATACTTTTATTCAAAGAGGTGAGAATAAGTTGTAGGCGTTAAACTTGCTGACGCGCGCACGCAGTGCAAACAAAGGGGACACAAAAGTATAACTATTTATTGAAGCTTTCGTTTTTGCGCACTTAAAGCTGAAACTGCTGTTTTAAAATATCACCAGTAAAACTCGTTTTTAAATAAAAGCCACGTGGTAAGGTTTTTATTATTTTTCCATTAGGACCAATAGCATCGGTTACTATTTTGCTATGGGCCGCTTTAGGGCGAATTTGCATCGCATCGCCTAAATGGCCTGATATTTCGTCGACTCTACCTAGCGCAATTAGCTCCATTTGCTCTTCCCAGTCGCGCTGTAATAAAGCGTCTTGTTCAAACGTGGGTTGCCACAAAAAGCCGCTGCCGATGGTTCTATCAAACGGGGCAATATCACGTTCGCTTAAAATTGGCAGCCATAAAACATGATTTAGTTTTTTACGTACAGAGCTGGTATGCCACGTCATTCCTGTAACGTTCATTAAAGGTGTAACCGATACAAACGTAGTTTCCAGTGGCCTACCTTTATAAGAAATAGGGAGTGTTTTTAGCTCAACTCCTAAATCTTCAAAATCCGGAAGTGGTTTTGAGCCCGCAGTAGCACCTAGTACGTATTCAATTAACTGACCAGTCCAACCTTTTTCGCGCAGTAAATCATCCGGCGTTTTAAAATTATACTTGTTAGCAAGCTGCCCTAGAGTTAATCCGGCAATATTATTAACGCGTTGCATTAAATCGTTTATTGAGTGTGGTTTTGTAGGTCGCATGTCATGCCAATTTTATTAAAATATGAATATTATAGAGGTTTAACAACTCACTAACTACGTTGAAATTACTTATGCGGAGAAACTGCATACGATAGTTTTTTGTTATTGAGCTATTTTTTATTGCGATTATAAATATCAATTCAACGTAATTAGTATTCTTAATTTCGGTTGTATAAATATCATAGCCATGATAGCAAATAGGCTAAGCCGTGGATATCTCTAGGGTTGTGTGTTTTTTGCTCGCTTGTTGTTTGGGTTAATTTTGAACATATTGAAATTAAGCTGCTTTACTTTAAGTTACTGACTCAGTTGGTTTTTTTAATGTTGTACATTCAGTTTTGATTAAGCAATTTAAAAGTTGTAAGGATAAATACAACTATATGAACATGTTTATCCACAGAATCTGTGGAGAAGCCAAGTTTTTGGATCTAATATTGTGGATTTGTTTGCAAAATGAGCGTGTTTTACAAAAGTTATGCACAAACTGTGAGTAACTAGAGGAAAACAAGAACCGCAATAGCCTTGTTAAGTTATTTTCCAAATATTTACCCACTCTCCATAATTTATCAATGTACTAAAAGCTCAAACTTAGCTTACTAATCGGGTTGGGTATAATAGTATTTGCCGTATTGCGGCTAATGTGGAACAATCATTAAAAATCGACTTACAAATGAGGCACTAAGGTGATTGATGCCGAAGGTTTTCGTGCCAATGTCGGAATTGTGATTTGCAATAATCAGGGACAGGTTTTTTGGGCCAGACGTTATGGTCAACACTCTTGGCAATTTCCCCAAGGTGGTGTTGATGATGGCGAAACTGCAGAACAAACCATGTACCGTGAATTACACGAAGAAGTAGGGTTGCGACCAGAAGATGTAGAAATAGTCGCAAGCTCAAAACATTGGTTACGCTATAAATTACCCAAACGATTAATCCGCCGAGACTCTAGTCCGGTGTGTATTGGGCAAAAACAAAAATGGTTTTTACTAAAATTACGCTGTAAAGACGAAGATGTAAATTTACTTAAAACCCATCATCCTGAATTTGATGATTGGCGCTGGGTAAGTTATTGGTATCCTGTAAGACAGGTTGTATCGTTTAAACGGGATGTTTATCGACGTGTAATGAAAGAGTTTGCTCCTTTCGCCATGCCTTTTAATAAGAGAGAACAACATAAAGATCATTGGCGAAGTAAAAGGTAGTTAATTCAGAATAAAATAAAGGAGCAGGACATGCTGGCTACACTGAGATCTATTGCGGAGTCTGTATCGCGACAAGCGAATTTAGACAGCGCATTAGTGTGCTTTGTGCAAATGGTTAAAGATGCCATGAAAACCCAGTGCTGCTCCATTTATTTTGCAGATTACAGCCAGGACAATTTTGTACTTATGGCAACCGAAGGGCTAAACCCCGATGCGGTAGGTAAGTTTAGAATTGGTTTTACCGAAGGTTTAGTTGGCCTAGTAGCGCAACGCGAAGAACCTATTAATATTGCATTTGCTAAATCGCATCCTCGTTTTAAGCTCTCCCCCGAAGTAAACGAAGAAGGCTACAACGCTTTTTTATCTGTACCCGTTGTTCATCAAAAAAAAGTACTGGGCGTTATTGTTGTCCAACAAAAAATGGCACGTGTATTTAGCCAAGACGAAGAGTCGTTTTTAATAACGCTTTCTGCTCAACTTGCTTCACAGTTAGCGCATGCTGAAATTAAAGAAATACTACGCCAAGATGAGTCATCTCATCAAACGTCTGTTTTAAAAGGTGTATCGAGCGCGCCAGGAATAGGTATAGGACAAGCATTTGTTGTATTACCAAAACTTGATTTTAAATCTATTGAGCTTTTAAAAGACAGTGATGTTACTGAGCAGCGCCGTTTATTTACTCAAGCTGTAGCTGCAACGCGCAAAGAATTTAATACCCTATCGATGACGCTAAGCGATTCTATTCCGCACGAAGCTCTTGCGGTATTTGATGTGTACCAACAACTGCTTGACGCTAAAAGTTTAGGGCATAATGTTGAAATGCAATTACAAGAAGGGTGGTGTGCTAAAAGCGCCCTAAAAATTGTAATAGAGCGTTTAATATCTCAATTTAATGCCATGCAAGACCCTTATATAAAAGAGCGTGCTGTTGACGTTAAAGACATTGGTCTTCGCGTATTACACCACCTTGTAAATACCGAGCACGCTGTTAAAAATTATCCGGCCAACACTATTTTAATTGCTAATACCTTAACACCCGCCATGCTTGCTGAAGTGCCAAAAGGTCATTTAACAGGCGTTGTAAGCGTAAATGGCTCTGCAAATAGCCATGCTTCTATATTAACGCGTGCGATGGGGATCCCTGCCATTTGGGGCATAGAGGATTTACCTCTACTGCAGTTTAATGGCAAACCGATGATTTTAGATGCATTTGCTGGGCGTTTATATATATCGCCTTCACAAATGCTGATGGACGAATACACAGAGTTACAGCATCAAGATAACCTACTAAATAACCGCTTTTTAGCTGAGCAAGACTCAGAATCAATTACGCTTGACGGTGAACATGTTAGCTTATTATTAAACGCAGGCCTTGAGCTTAATACCGAGCAAAGTAGCGCGCATATTTGTGACGGTGTGGGGCTTTATCGAACCGAAGCGTGGTTTATGCAAAAGGGTCAGTTTCCTTCGCAATCAGAGCAAGAAAATTGGTACCGAGAAGTACTAACTAGCTATCATCCTAATCCTGTGGTTATGCGTACATTGGATATTGGGGGTGATAAGGTACTTGATTACTTTAATATTACCGAAGAAAACCCATTTTTAGGTTGGCGTGGGATTCGTATTAGCCTTGATCACCCAGAGTTATTTTTAGATCAACTAAAAGCGATGCTTAAAGCAAATATTGGTTTGGGTAATTTAAAAATAATGCTCCCTATGATCAGTGGCACTGAAGAAGTTGATGAGTCACTAGCGTTATTTGAACAGGCTTATTTTGAGTTAAGTGAAAAATACCCAGAGCAAACCATAGAAAGACCCGACATAGGAATAATGCTGGAAGTACCTTCAAGTGTATTTATGCTTCCAGAGTGGTCAAAAAAAGTCGATTTTTGCTCAGTAGGCAGTAACGATTTAACACAGTACTTATTAGCAGTAGACAGGGCTAACGCACGTGTAGCCGAACTTTTTAACCCTTATCACCCAGGTGTACTAAGAGTACTAAATAAAGTGGCGCACGAATGTGAGCAATATGAACTGCCATTTAGTTTGTGTGGTGAACTAGGCGGCGATCCTGAAGGAGCTATTTTACTTATTGCCATGGGTTACAGACGCCTGAGTATGAATTTATCATCGCTTAATAAAGTGAAGTGGGTACTTAGGCGTTTAAATGTCAGTGACATGGAACAACTACTAAGTGAATGTTTAGCGCAATCCACAGCCAAACAAGTACTACGTTTAACGCGAAGCTTTATGCTAGAGCATAAATTAGGTGATTTGTTTTACACCCCCAAATAAGCTTGTACACCTAATTAATTGCAATACACAGATGCTATTAGTTTTATAATCCTTTAATATATAAACCTTAAAAGGGTATTTGAGATTACTATGTATGACTTAGGTTTGTTAGTCGCAAGCTGCGCACTACTAGGCTGTATTGTTGGGTTTTTAGCTGGGTTACTAGGCATTGGCGGCGGTTTAATTATCGTTCCAGTACTAAGCACTCTGCTACTCTCATTTAATGTAACGTCGGCTGATCATGTATTAGTAATTGCTATTGCAACCTCACTCGCTTCTATTTTATTTACTTCAACGTCTTCAGCGCTGGCTCATCATAAAAATGATAATGTGCCTTGGGCAATCGCCCCGTGGGTTATGTCGGGTGTGGCTTTAGGTGCACTTATTAGTGGCTTTGCAGCAAGTTTAATCCCTGAACAAATATTACGTACAGTGTTTGCTATAAGTGTTGTATTTATTGCAGCAAGAATGGTGCTCTCCGCGCGTAATAAACCGATGTCAGAAAAACCGTTGCCGGCAGGTCCTATTTTAGGAGGCGTTTCTGCAATAATGGGCGGGTTATCAGGTTTAATAGGGATTGGCGGCGGAGCTTTAATAGTACCTATGCTTAATTATTTTTCGGTTGATATAAAAAAAGCAATTGGCTGCGCGGCAGCGTGCGGAATTGTTATTGCGTTATTTGGCTCTATTGGTTACATCAGCGCAGGCTGGCATGTTACCGATTTAGAGCATGGTTTTGCCGGGTTTGTTTATTTACCTGCATTATTTGGGATTGTTATTACCTCGTGGTTTGTTGCGCCCATTGGCGCCAAAGCAACTCACTATTTACCTGTTAATACAATTAAGAAAGTTTTCGCGGTGCTGCTTGTAGTTATCGCAATTAAAATGGTTTTTAGCTAAAGGTTTATTTTTTATGGCACTTGAGTTTCCTCAAATTGATCCAATTATTTTTTCTGTTGGACCGCTAAGCGTACGTTGGTATGGCTTAATGTACTTAATAGGTTTTGCATTTGCGATGTGGTTTGCTAATCGTCAAGCGTCAAAGCCAAATTCGGGTTGGACTAAAGACCAAGTAAGCGATTTACTGTTTTACGGCATGTTAGGGGTAATACTAGGTGGGCGTATTGGCTACGTATTGTTTTACCAGTTTAGTTATTTTATAGAAAACCCACTGTATTTATTTAGGATAGATCAGGGCGGTATGTCGTTCCATGGTGGAACACTTGGCGTTATAACCGCCGTCGCAATTTTTTCGTGGACGCGTAAAAAGTCACTGCTTCAAGTAGGCGACTTTGTTGCACCACTGGTTCCTGTAGGGCTTTTAGCAGGGCGTATTGGTAACTTTATAAACGGTGAGTTATGGGGCCGAGTTACCGACGTGCCATGGGCAATGGTATTTCCAACGGGCGGTCCGCTTGCGCGCCACCCATCGCAATTATACGAAGCATTTTTTGAAGGCTTAGTGCTGTTTTTAATCCTGCAATGGTTTATTAAAAAACCACGTCCAGCAGGCAGCGTAGCCGGTGTATTTTTATTAGGTTACGGCGTGTTTAGATTCTGTATTGAATATTTCCGCCAACCCGATGCACAACTCGGTTTATTTGCCGACTTTATTTCAATGGGACAAATACTTTCACTTCCTATGATAGTGGGTGGTTTAGGTTTATTAATTTGGGCATATAAGCAACCACAACACGTTAAAACAGCTAAGGCATAATAAGAAAAGCATGAAACAATATTTAAAATTATGTCAGCGTATTGTTGACGAAGGTCAGTGGGTCGAAAACAAACGTACAGGTACGCGTTGTTTAACCGTTATTAATGCCGATTTAGAATACGATGTGGCTAATAATAAGTTTCCAATGATCACTACGCGCAAAAGTTACTACAAAGCAGCGATTGCTGAGTTGCTAGGATATTTACGCGGGTACGACAGCGCTGAGCAGTTTCGTGAAATTGGCTGTAAAACATGGGATGCCAACGCGAACGATAACAACGCATGGCTTAATAATCCTCACCGTAAAGGCGAGGACGATATGGGCCGTGTTTATGGCGTACAAGGCCGTGGTTGGCAACGTCCAGATGGCTCAACGCTTGATCAGCTTTCCAAAGTTATTAATAACTTAAAAAATGGCATTGATGACCGTGGTGAAATAATCACGTTTTATAATCCAGGTGAGTTTGAGCTTGGTTGTTTGCGGCCGTGTATGCATACGCACACTTTTTCGCTACTTGGCGATACGCTATATTTAACGTCATACCAGCGAAGCTGTGATGTACCGCTCGGCCTTAATTTCAATCAAATTCAGTGTTTTGTGTTGCTTGCGTTAGTGGCTCAAATTACCGGCCACAAAGCGGGTAAGGCGTATCATAAAATTGCTAATGCACATATTTACGAAAACCAACTTGAACTGATGCGAGACGTGCAGTTAACGCGTGAGCCATTTGAATCACCTCAGTTAAAAATTAATCCAAAAATTAAATCATTAGAAGACATAGAAACGTGGGTAACACGAGACGACTTTGAAGTAACAGGCTATCAATGCCATGAAGCGATTCAATATCCATTTTCAGTATAATAAAAGATTAAGGAAAACATAAAATGAAAGCAGTGATCCCAGTAGCGGGCCTTGGTACTCGTATGTTACCAGCCACTAAAGCAATTCCTAAAGAAATGCTTCCAGTGGTAGACCGTCCTTTAATTCAATATGTAGTAAACGAAGCCGTTGCTGCAGGAATTAAAGAAATAGTGTTAGTAACGCACTCAAGTAAAAATTCAATCGAAAATCACTTCGATACAAGCTTTGAACTAGAAGCTACTTTAGAAAAGCGTGTTAAGCGGCAACTACTTGCCGAAGTGCAAGCAATCTGCCCTAAAGACGTAACCATTATTCACGTACGCCAAGGTGAAGCAAAAGGCTTAGGCCATGCTATTAGTTGTGCAGCGCCTATTATTGGTAACGAACCGTTTGTAGTTATTTTACCAGATGTAATTATTGACGATGTAGAGAGCGATCTTAAAAAAGATAACTTAGCAGAAATGATCGCTAATTTTGAGAAAACCAAGCACAGCCAAATTATGGTAGAACCAGTACCAATGGCACAAGTTAACCAGTTTGGTGTGGTTGATTTAGGTGATGTTGACTTAAAGCAAGGTGAAAGCTCACCAATTCTTAATATGGTAGAAAAGCCGCCAGTAGATGAAGCTCCATCAAACTTAGCTGTAGTGGGTCGATACGTATTAAGCGAAAATATCTGGCCGTTACTTGCAAAAACTCCGCAAGGTGCAGGCGACGAAATTCAATTAACTGACGCAATTGCGATGTTAATGGAACACGAAAAAGTAGATGCATACGCTATAAAAGGCCGTAGCCACGATTGTGGAAGTAAAATTGGTTACTTAAAAGCAACGATTGAGTTTGCACTTCGTCGCGATGAATTTGCCGATGAATTAAAATCATTTATTAAAAAACTGATTTAACAGTTAACGTAAAACATGAAAGGCGCCTATATCGGCGCCTTTTTTTATGAGTTTTATTAGGGCCTGTTTATCTTTCGAGGTTGAATTTTCAGCAGGCTGTTTGGTATTTAGGCAAGGCAGAGCCTATGTAGTGTGGTTATTCCCCATAAATAGGCGATAACGTAGCATAGATGCCAAACATGCGCTGCCCGAAGGGTTCTGCCTCGGGGCAATTTACTCTTTGTTGCCTACATGGATGTAGGTAAGGGGCGTGAGCAGGACGCGGAAGCTTTACTCGGTTTTTACTTATTCTTACATGGATGTAAGCCAGTAGGGTAACGCAGGAGCAGTTACCGAGCCCACTAGGTTACAAACCTCGCGCCGCGATTAAATGGCCCCTAGATTGAACAAATTTTAATCCTGAAAGGTCAACAGGCCCTAGAATAAAATAAGAAAAGGAATAGCTCTAAAATAAAAGTTTTTAAGTCATTACAGACATATTGTTATTTATGTTGTAAAGTTTGTGTTAATTGGCATTGAATTTGTATTAAATAATGCTCTCAAGGAAGGGATGGAGTATGCAACGTTGTGTTTTACGAAACACTGACAAGCATGCGAAGAGCTAGTTTTATGGCTCACAGCTTAAATAAAGTTAAACGCTTTCTTGTGAGAATGTTTAACTGAAATGTAGTGTAAAAACACTGCTTTCAGGACAACTAATACATGTTTATATATAAAAAAAATAACATTGGGCTTTTACTTAGCTTGCTAATGCTTTTATTTGGTACAGCATGCAGCGTCTCGCCTGAAATAAAAACCATTGATGAACAACCTCAAAGTAACTCGCCTGACTACGTATCAATTACAGCCCTTGAACTTGCACAGCTAAAAGATGCCGCAATGCAGTGGCAACAAGCTCGTGAAGGTATAGAGCGAATTTTAAGATTAGAAAAAGAAATAACTTACCTCGTAAATCATATCGATATTATAAACAGCAAAGCTATTGCGCAGTCTAATCAAGGGTATAGCAGCAAGTCTGTACGCTCACCACGAAACACACGCAATGTTAAGTCACGCCAACAAGTTAAACAAAATTACAGTAATAAAAAACAAACTTTAAAATTAAATAAACCTAAACATGTATTTGCTTTACAGGTAGCTTCGGTTGACTCAGAGCAAGGTGTGGCTAAAGCATGGCAAGAGCTAAATACTAAAGCAGCGCCGTTGTTTAGAGACAAAATATTGACTAACGTAGAAACCGCCAAAATAAACGACAAAATGTTTTACAGGCTAAAACTTGGCTCTTACCAAAACTTTAAAAATGCAAAAGCAGACTGTGACGTATTCAAGTTATATAAACTCGATTGCATAGTAAGTAACTACACCGATAAGCCAGTAAGGCTTTAATACACTGAATTAGCAAAATTATTTATGGCTTGTTTTTTGCTTGGTTTATTGTTACATAGTGCTAAATGGTTTTTAATCAGTTGAAATATTTTATTTTATTATTTGGATTCGTTGTCTGGCTAATGGGGTGCAGTAGTCAAAATGCTGACACTAAACAGTTAGATGATATGGTCCGTATGCAAGAGATAAAACCTTATCTTGAACAATGGGATAACAGCAAAGATAAAATAAATCGTTTGAGTGATATTGAAGAAGATCTATTAATGCTAATTCAAGCTTTATCATTACAATCTGATTTAAAAGCGCTACCTGAATCAATGCGAACTGAAGCTATAATTGTGGAACATGGAAGTATTGATGAACCAAATAAGTCCTCTCATCAAGAAAGTGTCATGCAAGTCCCTATATATGCAGTGCAATTAGGCAGCTTTTTAAAAAAAGAGTTGGCTACGGTCGCTTCTCAAAATTTAAAAATCAACGATCCATTAATTTTCAATTCTTTTTTGTATAAAGTAAATACATTAAAAAAGCCTAATATTGTACTTTATCAACTAATCGCAGGCCCTTTTAAGACTCCTCAGCATACACAAGCTTTTTGTCAGATTTTGTCTCAAATTGATTTGCCGTGTAAACCTACCTTATTTGAAGGTGAAGATGTCTAGTGCATATTTTTAATGCTTAATTACTGGATTTTATGGTATGAACTCCTATATTTTTAATTAGTTTCAATAAAGTATGACTAAATGCTAAATAATTAATGATTTCAGCCGATAGTTAACTTAACCTGAACAAAAGGTTAGCCAGCTCACATCAAACAATAGGAATGTTTATGAACAAATCAATTAAATTAGCATCAATTGCTGCAGTACTATCTTTAACTTCTACAGGCGTTTTAGCTGAAACGGCTACATTTAATGCAGGCGTGGTTGTACAAAACGCATTTACTTTTGAAAGTTCTGCGAATTTAGATTTTGGAACAATACGTGCGACTGCAGATACAACAAGTACAGATACTGCAACTTTAGTACTGGCTGCAAACCCAGCTACAGCATCTACTACGGGAGCAGCTGGTACCGCTGCAGAAATAGCTATTTTGGCTGCAGGTGCTCCTGCATCATTTTCGGTTTCGGGTGTATCACCTTTTGCAACTTTAACAATTGATAGTACAGGAATTTCAGGTAATATTTCTCCTGTTACAGCGCCAGCTGGTACTGCAGTCTTTACATTAAGCTCGCCAACTTACTATGTTCTTACCGGGGCTACACCTAACTCAGCTGCTACAACATCAATTCAGGTTGATTCAAACGGAGAGGCTACTTTTAATATGGGGGCCACGCTAACTACTGATGGAACAACGCCTACTAGTGACTACATTGATGGGGACTACAGCGGTACTTTTACATTAATACTTGATTATTAAGAATTTAGCCTGCATGCAAGTGCAGGCATTTATATGAAAAATTATATCCTGATATTCAGCGCATTGTTTTGTACAAGTGCATACTCTCAAATAACAATGATTGAACCTCTTGATTTTGGCACTATTGTAGTGGTTAAAAACGAACCAGGTAGCTCAATAACTGTTCAAAAAAATGGTTCAAGTTCGGGAGTAAATGTTCATATTATAAAAAGGGGGGCTCCAGCAGAGCTCTTATTTGAAAATTTTGGAGCGCGAGTTCAGATATACATTACGGACTCAGGAAACTATCAAAAATTAAGCCGGATTAACGGTGGCACCCAGTTTACGCTCGATAGCCTTATTTACACCAATTCTATAACAACAAATGCCTATGGCATGGCTGTTTTAGCTATTGGAGGAAAACTTGTTTTAAGTGGTGATGGAGAGTCATACTTAGATGATCGTTATAGTACGACTATAGATATAACAATATCTTACTAGGGATAAAAATGAATTTAATCAAAATTTTAACTTTTTTTATTTTACCGCTGCTTTTAATTTTTAGCGCCTCAAGTAAATCCAATTTACTCATTTCACCAACACGCATTTCATTTGACGACCGCCAACGTGTATCAAAAGTAATAGTGATCAATAACAGTGATGAATACAGAACATATCGTTTAGCTTGGCAAGAGAAAGTATCTAAGCCCACCGGAGGCTATACAACCTTGCCTGTTGGTGAAAAAACAGCATCAGCATTGAGTGACTTTGTTAGAATGAGTCCCTCACAGGTTAGATTGGCCCCAGGAGAAAGACAAATTGTAAAGTTAGCTCTTCGTAAACCTAAGGGTCTCGAAGAAAGAGAATACCGCTCTCATTTGTTATTTCAGGCTCTGCCTAATGAAACTACTAGTAATTCTAATAGCTTAGGGATCAAGGTAAATATGATTTTGAGTTACTCAATACCAATAATTTTAAGAGAGGGGGGAGTTAATCCTGTCGTTGATATTAGTACAGTTGAATTAATTAAGATAAACAATATAAAGCAGCTGAAGGTATCTTTATCACGCGCCGGAGAATACAGCTCATTTGGTAAAGTTGAGGTGTTTTTTAAGCCAGATAATAATAAAGAAATTAAAGTGTCGATGGTAAGCGACTACAGTATTTATGCAGAGGTAGAAGAGGCATATTTGAAGCTTAACTTTTTCAATGAAAACCTAATCACCGAACCTGGTAAATTGCGAATAGTTTATTCGGGTTTAAAAGAGTACCGCGGTATAAAGTTTGCTGAAAAAACGTTTGATATAACTCCAAGCTCATCTGGTTTACTGAACTAGTTTGTTAAGGTACTTACAAAAAATGCTAATACGGGTGTCTGGAGTGATTTTATTAACTTCAGCAACTCATGTTGGTGCTACTAATATGCAAAACGAAAGTGCTATTTATAACACTTTGTTTAATATTGAAAAAAAATTGCAAAAAAGCACTGAGCAATCACAGCATATTATGCAGTCACCAATATCTAACGAAGCCGAAGTAAACATTGGTATCCCCGTAGGGGAACTACTTTTTCTTTCAACTTACCTTAGAAAGTATTATCTAGGCGAGTTAATTGCTATTAAAAGTGAACATGGAGCTTGGTTAGAGCTAAATAGTTTATTTGAGCAACTAAATTTCGCTATAGAAGTTGATAACGAATCCTTAATAGCTCAAGGCTGGTTTATCTCTGCAAATAACGAGTTTAAATTAGATCTAAATTCAAAAAATGCTTTTATTAATGGGGTTGTTTACCCATTACAAGATAGCGATTTTTATGTAGATGCGGGTGATATATTTATTGCCTTTGAGCAGTTAAATATTTGGTTTGCTTTAAATGCCCAACTAAATTTTAGTAGCTTAGAATTTAATTTAAAACCAAGTATACCTTTACCATTAGAACTTAAGCTTAAGAGAGAGCAGCGCTTAGTAAGTAGTACAATCAATTCAAAGCCCACATTACCGTGGAAAGCTAGTCCATACCAAAGCGCATCTGCACCGGTTGCAGATTTACAATTAAATTATTCTGCATCTAATAGTAATAGCGCATTAAATTATTCAATTTTAGGCTCTCAAGATCTAGCCTATGTAAAAACTGAATATTATCTAGCTGGTCGAGAAGGTGACTTGATTACTGATGCACGTCTGCTTTTCAGTAAAGAAGATGCCAATGCAGAGCTATTAGGCCCATTAAAGGCAACGAATGTACAATTTGGTGATGTATTAGCAACCCAAATAGGTAATAATTTCTTAAGTACTTTTGCACGCGGCGTAAAAATAAATAACAGACCACTTTATTCTCAAGTCAATACAAACCAAATAACCCTTACAGGTGCTATTCATGCAGGGTGGGATGTTGAGCTGTATAGAAATAAGGTTTTAATTGATCAGCAGCTAAGCTTACCCGAAGGTCGTTATCTATTTGAAAATATAGACTTATTATATGGTGCTAATACCTTTGAACTAATTTTTTATGGGCCGCAAGGTCAAGTCGAGCGTAAAGTAGAAGAATATTTAGTTAATGG
The DNA here is from genome assembly GCF_015864725.1 of Pseudoalteromonas sp. NSLLW24. Taxonomy (NCBI): domain Bacteria; kingdom Pseudomonadati; phylum Pseudomonadota; class Gammaproteobacteria; order Alteromonadales; family Pseudoalteromonadaceae; genus Pseudoalteromonas; species Pseudoalteromonas sp. NSLLW24. The sequence continues at coordinate 124,076 of NZ_JADYWQ010000002.1, forward strand.
CAATAGCTTAGAGGCTGGTCAAGACTTTTACGAAATGTCTGTAACCGAGCAGGGGGAGCAGCTACTTAATAATTCAAGCTATAAAAGTGCTAAAGATGGCTGGCAGTTTTCTGGACGCTACGAGCGTGGCATTAATGACTACATTTCTGTTTACACTGGTTTATCAGCATTAAATAATGATGACGGTGCTAATGAGTCTACCTATGCGCTAGGCTCAAATATAAGTATATTTGATAAAGTGTTAGTGAATATAGATTATGAGCAAAGCTCAAACGATGAAAAAGAATTAGAAATCGCTTTACGTAGCGAATTAGCAGGCCAATCATTACGCTTTAGTATTCAAGATGAAACAAGAAGATTAAATTCAAATCAACAAAATAACCTCTTAAATAGCGCCAAAATTTACGAGTTTTACATAGCTGGTCGTACTCCAGATATCGGTTATGGAAGTTTTAGTTATCAAAATACAGCAACTCACCTACAGAGTAATTTATTTGAAGACCAATTTAGACTGGGTAATATATTTAATTATACTATTGGAGGTTACTCTTTTAATAATAACTTACAGTGGTCAGATAATGATCTTTTTTACGGAAGTAGCCGCTTGCAAAAGCGCTTTGGTAGAGTAAGCACTCGATTTGGTGTCAACTATACTTTTAAGCCAGAGAGGGAAATAACAAGTTACGAAGCTCAGTTTAGTCGAACTTTAACTTCATCCTTACAAGGGGAGCTTACATTAAGGCATCAACTACAAAATAATATTACACTAGCTGAGCTTGATTTAAATTGGCAGGCCGATTTATTTAGCTTAAATAGTTACTTTAACGTAGATACTGATGACAACTGGCGCGTTGGATTATTCAGCCGTGTCAGCTTGGGTTTTGACACTGTTAATAAAGGCTACTTTATTAACAAGCGAAGTCTAGTTAATAGCGGCTCATTAATGGTACATGTATACCTAGATGAAAATAATAACGGAGTATTCGATAAGGGCGATAAAAATATTGAAGGTGTAAAAGTCAAAGGCCTACAAAATTATCGGCGTGCGGACACTGACGAAAATGGTATGGCATTGCTTTCAGGTATGCCAGCTAACCTAACTACTGATATTATTATTGATTCTGAAAGTTTACCCGACCCTTTTTATGTTACTGCGAATGACGGTTTTTCATTTACACCGCGAGCAGGATTTGTAGAGTACATGGATATTGCGCTTAATAATAGCAGCGAAATAGAAGGCACTGTTTACAAACAGGGAGCTGAAACTAATGACGTAGCCGCATATGCAACAATAAAGCTTTTTGATGAGTCGGGTTCAAAAGTGGCGCAAACTCAAGCTGCTTACGATGGATACTACTTGTTTACAGATTTACGTCCAGGGAAATATAAAGCAGTAATAGACGGGCAGTTTAAAAACCGGAAATCATTAAAAAACACACAACAAGTACTAGTCAATCTACCAGCTAGAGGTGATGTAGTAGCTGGTGTAAACTTTATATTAACTGAAAAACAGAAAACCCAAGGCTATATAGCTAACATAGGTAGCTTTTCGTCTTTGTCTATTCTTAAAACGTATTATCAACTTATTAAGCGTAATATTTTAAAAGATGCTCAACAAGCCCCATTTTATGTTAAAGATGAAGAGTCTGCGCGTTATATTTTAGCTCTTGGTTATGCTAAAACTGAGTTATCTCAGCTAAAAAGTATGTGCGAAACTATGCAAACGAAAGGCCTCGAATGCAGCGTGCAGGAACAAAAAATTAGTCACTAATAAATAGTTTAAATCACAAAAAAGGAAAAGTAAGTGATAAATAGAAGGCCTTTAAGCATATTTGGTTTAAGTATAATCCTACTAACAGGGTGCAATACAACAACACAAAAAACGATTGAAAATAAGCCACAAATAACAACTAGTAACGAGGTTAGTATAACAGCACAAGAGGTTAAAATGCTTCGTGAATCTTCACAGCAGTGGCAGCAATCTAAAGCCGGAATAGAACGGTTATTAGTTATTGAGCAAGATTTAAATTTGCTTATAAAGCAGCTAACGGCAGTTGCAAAAGAGCAAAAAAAAGAAAGTAGCTACAACGCTCAAAAAAATCAAAACGAAAATCCTGCATACACCACTGCTAATAATAAAAAACCTAAATTTAATGAAACAGTTCCAACTGACAAATCGGCTTTTGAGACACATAACCCGTCATCAGAGGAACTGCCTCTTTACGCATTACAAGTTGCGTCAGTTAGTGATAGGTCTAGGTTAATAAAAAGCTATAATGAACTTAAAGTAGGTAATGAGGAAATGTTTAATGGTGAAGTAGCAGCAAATTTTGAAACAGTAAAAATAAATGGTGTTACCTATTATCGTTTAAAGTTAGGCGCATTCGCAAACCAAAATAATGCTAAAAGTGCCTGCAATAAACTTAAACAAAAATCTATTAGCTGTATTGTAAGCCATTACACGCAACAACCTATCAAATAAGTCGGCATACAAATTGCTTCATCCTCAGTATGTTTTGAAGAGGATGGCAATTATGCGCCTTTTACTGCCTTTATTATTTTTAAATTTAGCTGCTTGTAACTTGGTGCCGCCGCCAGAACCAAGTGTGCCTACAGATGCACCTAAAGCAGCCATGGCTCCTTTTACGGTTAATGACTATGTAGTTAATTTAACGTCGCAACTTAACCACCTAAACGGAGCATTAAATGCTAATACACGTGTTGGCGTTAGTAGCTTCTTTTATGCAGATGCACTAGATACAAAATTAGTGACAGGGCAAGCCTCAGGCTTAAGTCAGCAGATCCAAGAAAGTCTGCTTACACAATTTACTCAACTGGGTTATCACACCGTTGAGTACAGACTTGGGAATAACCTCTCTTTATCAGAAAACTCAGACAGTATTTTAAGTCGCGATTTAAGTAAATTACGTAATCGCCAAAATATTGACTTAGTTATCACAGGAACAGTGACTCGCCAGCAGCATGCATACATAGTTAATGCACGGCTTGTGAATATAGAAAATAAACAGGTGCTCTCTGCGGGAAGTACCGAGATCCCAATTAATGTAATGTGGGGCAATGAGAAAATTCAGCAGCGTAACGGACTTTTATACCGAAGCGAATACTAATTTGGAGCACAAAATGAAAAACCTATTAATTACATTATGCTTACCACTGGGCTTTGGTTGCTCTCAAATACTAGGCACAATGAATACAGACACCGCAACACCACAAAGTGAGCAAAGCAACCAACTGGTGAGTAACCAACGCGACGTTGCAGCACCTGTTTCTGACGATAACTTATTTCAGTCAGGAATGGCTCCACAAGATAACTACACAAAAGCAACACCGCCAATGCGCAAAAATATTAACCATTATGTGCGCGGCATAATGCAAGACATGGTTGAAAACTTACAGTACGTAAGTGAACAAACACCGTTAGCTGTTTCGAGTTTTATTTTTTTAGATGAAGACTACAACGATGGTAGCTTACTAGGAAACCAAATTGCAGAAAGCTTCATGCATGAATTACACAGCTTTGGTGTACCCGTTATTGATTTTAAAACAACTGATTATATGCGTGTTACCTCAACAGGCGACTTTGTATTTAGTCGCGACTATTTAGAGCTAAATCAAGATCAAAACTTTAAGTATGTACTAGCCGGTACACTTGTAAACCATCAAGGTGGTGTACTTGTTAATGCACGTATTGTTGGGCTAGAAAGTAAGGCCGTAGTAGGTTCTGCACAAGGGTTTATTCCACAGTCGGTTGTTGATGCGCTTAATAGTAGCTATCGCACTGATGGCATAATGTTAAAACAAGCAAGCAAGTGAGATAATTATGTATAGTAAATTATTTAACCGCTTTATCGTTTTTTTTGCTTTAGCTAACTTAGCAGGTTGTGCCTTTACTCAAAATAATGAAAGTGCTGAAATGAATGCATCTTCAACCACACAAGTAAATTATGACTTAGCAAGCATGCTTAAAACAGCCGAGCAAAAATCAACTCAAGATAATGTTAACGGCAATCAATTTACACCACTTAAACACCATAAAACACTTGCTAACTATGTAGAGCAAATGGCGCTTGATTTGGTTGATACGCTTGAGTTTGAAAGTGATACCAACGCCAATATTAATATTGCCGTTACTACCTTGGTCGATCTTGATTCATCGCTTACTAAAAGTAATCAATTGGGTAATCAAATATCTGAGACGTTAATTCATCAGTTACAAAAGTTTGGTTATGGCGTGGTTGATTTTAAAACCACTCAAACAATAGATGTAAATAGTCGTGGTGATTTTGCTTTTTCGCGCGATATTGAAAAGCTTAGCGAAGATCAAATGGCGAGCCATGTATTAGCGGGTACATTAATTTATCGCAGTGATGCTGTTGTTGTAAATACACGTGTAATTAACGCGCATACAAAAAAAATTGTCGCGAGTAGTCGAAAACTAATCCCAATTTATGTACTAAATAAAGAAGATATATACTTATCAAGCAATTAAGTTCAGTTGTCGCTTGATATAAAAAACCAGATGCCGTTATAATTCACACTTCTAAGCACACAGCTTATTTGTGGCCTCTTAGTTAAATGGATATAACGGCCCCCTCCTAAGGGGCAGTTGCAAGTTCGATTCTTGCAGGGGCTACCAATTAAATCAATAAGTTAGACTTCTTACTCCTTTTTTAATTTCTGTATAGCGCATCTATAGCAGTTGAAATTTAAAAAAGTTCATAGATGCCCTTTTATTAAAGTGGCTCAACTATATTCAAGACTATCTTTGCCATAACAGATAGTTACAACATTAATCGTTTGTTAGGTACATATTTCCACACGCCAAGGTGGATTAGGCCGGTTTTCACCTGCCCAATAAAGTTTAATTTTATTATCAGACGGATAATGTAAAACAGCTTCTTGCAATAAATAACTCTCACCTGTTGGCTCTTGGTCGAAATTAATACCTCTAGACTTTAATTCATTGAGCCTGAATTACCGATTACAGATCGAAGCCGAAATACGGTTACGTGCCATAATGCGACATATGGAACTTGTTTGCACATGGCTTAAATCAATTTAAATAATTTAAGTTACTAAATTATATTTAGTGAAGAACCATAGTGTAATTTATCAAAAAAATGTCTCCGTAGCCCGCAGTACAAATTCTCTGAGTAAATATAATCATCATTACATATTTGCTTACAAAACCATATTAGTGGAAAACCTTCGACGTGATAGGGTGTAAGAGTCGCAAGACTGAATTTTTGCGCACTAGTAACTATCGCAGATAAATCACAAGGATGCTTTAAAATGTATAAAACCAAAGACTCTCGTTCATTGCTAGTCATTATGGTTATTGCCTACGTGTTAGCCTACTTAGCATACCAGCACTTAAACAGCGGCGTTCCTTCGCATCATTTACTGCATGACTCTAGCTTACCTGCAATATCCAGCTGGTGGGGAGTAATAATTTTACCCGTATTGAGCTGGGTACTAGGGACGCTTATAAATAAACAGTACGGTAAGTTCTACCCAAAACACGTTTGGTTTCAACTTGCTGGAGCCGGTATTTATGCGCTCGTTAACGGCGCACTGTTTTATGCTGGTTATGTAGAATTTGTTTCGATGCTAGCGCTACCCTCAATTCTGGTAGCAGCTGTTTTTTTTAGGATCTATAAACCCGCTTATTTTCTGGGGTATGCTGTTGCGGCAAGTATGGGCTTTGGCCCAATCATTCCAATTATTGGAGGGGGAGTTTTTGCAGTTATTGGCTACATTGTTTTTAATTTTATTCGACCTCTGCCTAATTATTTAATAATACTACTTAATAAAAATAAGTAGTTTGTTGCGCTATTACGAAGCTTTATGGAAATACAATAAAATATCTCATCTCTATTGGGTCAAGTTCTTTGAATGTGCTCCTTAATCTAGAGAAAAGCATGCTCTAGCTTTTTAGGTTACACCCATTTACCCTTTCGGAATAATGCCTAGTGCAGGTGCTTTACCAGTAAACCCTCACCTGTACTACTTGGGTATGAGTTACCACTGCAATGGTTTTGTAGACATTAGTATTTGCCTGCTTAATTTTTAATTTGTTTATATTCTTGGTAGGTAATATAAAACAACTCTTTTAGCGTGCTTTGTGCCGCCTGGTTTAGCGGGTCTGATTGATTGCTCGCTATGTTTAATAACAGTTCTTTGATCTGATTTGAGCGCGGTACAATGCCAGTGTGAAGCCCACTTAAAATCTCATGGCGTGTTTCAATATCATAGTTAGAATCTATAAATTGGCTTGCCATATGCTCTCGTTCTTCGTTGTTGCTAAATTTTAATGCGTTATTAATAAGTTGGCTGTGGTTAGTAGTATCACTAGTCGCTAATAGGTTATTTATTCGCGTTAATACTTGCTCTTTTTCGTAGTCATCCATATGAAAAGGTTTTAATAAAGTTAATGCATCTAAAACAATGTGCTCAGAGTCTTCAGCGTAAATTGCGATATCAGCAAGGGCAGTTTGAATGCGTGGGTTTTCAATATTATTATTTAGGTTTGCGGCAAGTAATAAGAACTGTTCTTGTGATTTAATATCATCATTTTGACTAAGCTCAAGTGCAACATTCGTTAAGGCAAGGCTACCTTGGTGTTCAGGTAGTTCTTGTAAAATAGATACAATATGATGAAACTCTTTTGACTCAAAACTGAGTGTTCTCATATGATCAATTAAGTTAGCTTGTTCATCGGGATAGGTGGCGAGTAAGTTTTTAAATGAATCGAGCGCTTCTGCTATTTCACCTTGGTCAGCATAATTTCCCATTTCAGATAATATAATCACTTTGTTTAGCATTGATATAGCATCGTAGGTGTCACTGCTGTGAAAGTGAGCCTCAACAGGGTTAACAAAACTCTCGCTGGTATGGTTTTGAATAACTTTTATTTCGCTTTCTTGCGGCTCGTTTAGGTTTTTGTTAGCTAGGCGAGTATCTAATTTTTCGTGGTTAGTGGATGTGAGTGGTTGAATTTTTTTTACTTCATACGATTCAACTTCTCCCGTGAATGAGTCAAATACACCTAATAAAGCAGTAGAATAACCACATAGAAACGCGAGAGCCATCAACGTTAATGTAGTCGATTTACTTTGCCATTTTGTTGCTCGGTTTTTTCTTTTAGTCATGCTTGTGTTTATTCATAATTTATTTTAGTGCAAAGTAAAGCTCGTCGTATATTTGACGAGCTATGCAGGTTACTAACGCTTAATAAAACTTTAAGTTTTTAGTTGCTACTTTAGCGCTACCATCTGTGTTTATGTAAACACCTGTTTTGAGGTAGAGTTTTTTATCTTTCCAGTCTGCGTTATTTCTTAAATCGATAGAGCTTCCAGTTTTTACTTCTGATTTATTGCCATCACCGTCTTCATCGTAAATATCATTGCGTGGCAAGTTAATATATGAGTCGTTAACCTTCAATCTTAACTTTCCGTTAAATAAACCAAGTCTATAAGTTTTAAATGTTTCGTCGTAATTACCTACGTAAATATGTGTGAAACAATCAGTTCCTGAGCAGTTCATGGTTCTGCGAAGTGAAAGGTAGATCCCTTCAGGCGAGTTGTTGTATGCATCTTTTTGTTCGCCAGCTGCAGCCCACTTAAGTGCGGCTAGTGGCCCTTTTTGTCCGCTTTCATCTACGTGCACTTGTGCAAAAATGGCTTTTCCTAGGTTTGATGATTTAGATACAAACTTTGAATTAATTCGGATGTAGCGGCTTGATGATGTATTTTCGCTAATTTTAAACTCGCGTTCCTCACGAAGCTCTGATCTATTACTATCACCCGATTCATAAAAGTAAATAACGGAGCCATCTGAAGTTGTATAAAAATGGTCGTTTTTCGAACTACTGTTTTTAATTTGGCTTTGTGAGTAGCAAGTTGTTGAGCTTGGACCAACCTGTAACTTAGCTTTTTGTACTTCTGTACGTTGATTGCCAGAAACATATCCAGGTGCGTAAGAGCCGCTAGGGGCGTTACCACTGTAGTTACACGATGCTAATGCTTTACTAGGTGTAAAGCTTAATAAAGCAATAGCTACAGCAGATGCTTTAATCATTGGTGTTATATATCTTTGTTGCATTATGTTCTTCCATGTAAAAGTAGTAAGCCTCTGCTCTTATTTATTAAGGCTTGCTAGTTAATTGGTTTTAAAATTGGTAAGGTTTTATTTTTGCTTCTTACTATCCAATATGTTATTTTTATATTTACAATTTTGCAACTTATATTTTTTCTTATTATTGGCTTTATTTTTCTTATAGTTAGAAAAAAACTTTGATTTTTTTTGGTTAACCAATTTATTTTCAATAAAGTTCGGAACTGTGAAAAGTAATGCACTAATGAACGGAATTATGTATAGACGACTGCTAGTCTCGTAAGTTTAGGTTGGTTAATTTACTAATGGCAATCAGCGCATAAAATGCTTTATTGTAATAAAGGTTTGTAAAGAAGGGCGCGACTAAGTCAGATAATGACTTTATAGCTCATAGTCTTTATGACTTTAGCTAAAATAGTTTGTTGCACAAAAAAGCGAGTAAACGTTAATTTACTCGCTTTTACATAATTAAATATTAAAACTTAGCCATCACTTGTAATCGTATCGATTAGCTCACTAAGTACGGCTTCAGATTTACTTGTTTCTACTTGGCAAGTACCTGCATTTAAATGACCACCACCGCCGTATTTAAGGCACAGTTCGCCAACATTCGTGTTTGAGCTGCGGTTAGTGATTGATTTGCCAACGGCATACACTACGTTTTGTTTTTTAAGGCCCCACATTTTATGAATCGAGATATTGCAGTCGGGGTACATTGCATAAATAACAAATCGGTTTGTGGCGTAAATAGTTTCTTCTTGGGTTAAATCAAGAACCACTAAGTTTTTATGGACGGTAGCGCATTGAGAAATTTGCTCTTTGGCTTTTTCGTTATGCTCGTTATATAAAGCAACACGTTCGGCTACGTCTTCCATTTGTAGGATTTCTTCGATGCTCTGATCTTTACACGCATCAATCAGTTTCATCATTAATTGGTAATTTGAAATTTTAAACTCGCGAAAACGACCAAGGCCAGTTCGCGCATCCATAATAAAGTTCATTAATACCCAATCGGTTGGGTTTAATATTTCGTCTTTTGAAAACTGAGCAGCATCGCCTTTATCTACCGCGTCCATCATTTCAACAGAAATATTTGGAAGTTTTTCAGCGCCGCCATAATAGTCATAAACTACGCGAGCTGCTGATGGGGCTTCTGGATCAATAATATGATTTTTTATGTCGCTTGAGTTACGAACGGTTTCGCTAAGGTGATGATCGAATGCGATGTGACAACCTGCAACGTAGGGGAGGTTGGTGGTAATGTCGTTTTCGGTAATGTCTATTTTGCCATCTTGCATGTCTTTTGGGTGAACAAACAAAATATCGTCAATTAGGTCCAAGTCTTTAAGCAATACAGCACAAACTAAGCCATCAAAATCGCTGCGGGTGACTAGTCTAAATTTATTATTGGGCATAGCTATTCCATTTATTAAATTGAATTATCAATTAAGTGTAACAGCTAAATTTTTTTTTGAGAGGTCAGCTCAAAAAAATTATAAAAAAAAGCCAAAACGTTAGTTTTAGCTTTTGCTAGCAAGTTTGTATGTGTGGCAAATAGGTTATGCGCCTGGGCCACATTCCATACATGAATTTACAATGTCTGGGCCAAATTTAAGTTTGGCATTTAAGTCGCGAAGGGCGGTACGTAACCCTTCTTCAATTACTGGGTGGTAAAATGGCATATCAAGCATTTCTGGTACGGTCATTTTGTTTTGTACAGCCCATGCAAGTAAGTGAGCGATGTGTTCGGCTTGTGGGCCAATAAACTCAGCACCTAAAAATAAGCCTGTACCTTGCTCTGCGTATACTCGCATATGACCTTTGTTTTTAAGCATTACTCGGCTACGGCCTTGGTTTTCAAAGCTGACTTCGCCTACTTCAAAACAACCACATGGGCCTAAACGGTCGGTAATTTGCTTGTAGCTTTCGCCTACCATCGCTATTTGTGGGTCGCTAAATACAGCTGCAATTTTAGCTCTGCGCAGACCTATACGTACATCTGGGAAGCGCCCGGCATTTTGACCTGCAATAGCACCTTGGTCTGATGCTTCGTGTAACAATGGGAGCATGTTACTCGCATCGCCTGCTATAAATATGTTCGACTCACCACATTGCATTGTGTGCGTGTCTGCGTGCGGTACGCCGCGTTCATCAAGCTCAATGCCGGTGTTTTCAAGGCCTAGTTTATCTACGTTAGGTACTCGGCCTGTGGCTGCAAGTACGTAGTCAAACTGTTCGGTGTGTTTTTCACCTTGTTTGTCGGTGTAAGTTAGCTGTGCTTTGTCGCCAACTTGCATCATGTCAGATACGTTTGAGTCGGTATCTACAAAAAATTCTTCAGCAAAAACAGTATTTGCATAGTCTTTTACTACTGGGTCTGTAAGTGGGCCAATTGCGCCGCCTACACCAAATAGTTTTACATTTACGCCTAGTCGGCTAAGTGCTTGGCCAATTTCAAGACCTATTACACCAGGGCCAAATACAGCGACTGATTCTGGTAGGTCATCCCAATCAAATACGTCGTCGTTTATAATAAGTTTGTCGCCAAAGTTATTAAATACGCCAGGGTACGAAGGGCGTGAACCGGTGGCAATTACAAAGCGTTTTGCTGTAATAATTGTGTGGTCGTCTATTTGTATGCGGTTTGTGTCTAAAAATTTAGCGTAACCACGAATTTTATCACCATCTGGTAATTCATCTACGGCTTCTACTACGAATCCTGCAAAACGATCTCGTTCACTTTTAACGCGTGCCATAACTGCTTTGCCATCAATGATAGGCTTTGAGCTATGAACACCAAATGCAGGTGCCATTTCAATTGCGTGTGCAGCTTCAGCGGCTGCAATCAATAACTTACTTGGCATACAACCAACACGTGCACATGTGGTGCCGTATGGGCCTGATTCGATCATTAATACATTTTGTGTGAACTGTTTAGCATTACGATAAGCACTTAAACCAGCAGTGCCTGCGCCTATAACAACAACATCGGTTTGCAATTCTTTCATAGTATTTTTTCCTCTAATAAATAGGGGCATAAAAGCCCCTATTTTTTACCTACTAACGTTAGGTATTTAATTTACTTATTAATTAAGCAAAGTATTTTTCTAAGTCGTCTGAACCACCGATGTGTTTACCACCAATGAATATTTGTGGAACAGTGTCACGACCAGATACAGCTTTTAGGCTTGTTAGTGATGCGCCTGCACCCATAACAATCTCTTCATATGCGAAGCCTTTTTCTGCAAGAAGCTCTTTTGCTTTTTTACAGAAAGGACAGCCAGGTTTAGTAAAGATGCTTACTGGTTCTGGTTTAGCTTGCTTAGGGTTGATGTAATCAAGCATTGTGTCTGCGTCAGATACTTCAAACGGGTCACCTGGTAAATCTGGTTCGATGAACATTTTGTCAATCACGCCATCTTTAACAAGCATAGAGTATCTCCAGCTGCGCTTACCAAAGCCTAGGTCGTTTTTGTCTACTAACATGCCCATGCCGTCAGTAAATTCGCCGTTGCCGTCTGGTAATAAAGTAATGTTTTGCGCTTCTTGATGTTCAGCCCATGCGTTCATTACAAAGGTATCGTTTACTGATAAACATACAATTTCGTCAACGCCGTTTTGCTTAAGTACGCCTGCTAATTCGTTGTAACGTGGTAAGTGAGTTGATGAACATGTTGGTGTGAATGCACCTGGTAGTGAAAACACTACAACAGTTTTACCTTTAAAAATGTCATCTGTTGTTACTGATTTCCAATCGTTATTTTGACGAGTTGCAAATGTAACACTTGGGATTGTTTGACCTTCGATATTGTTTAACATAGTTTTTGTTCCTCTTGATTTGTTGATAGCCATTATGGTGAATAATTAAATATAGTTCCAATCGTTTGTTTGTATTAAACTGATAGTTATAAACTATCACGTAGAGCTGAATATGAACTTAAAAGATTTTGAATATGTAAAAGCAATAGCGCAATATAAACATTTTCGCAAAGCTGCCGATGCATGTTTTGTAAGCCAGCCTACATTAAGTGGTCAAGTAAAAAAACTCGAAAATGAGCTTGGCGTTACTTTGTTTGATCGCTCAACCAAGCAAGTTACCTTAACAGCAAAAGGTGAACGTTTGTTGACGCAAATAGAGATTATTTTAGAACAAACGCAAATACTCAAAGAACTTGCTGCTACTTCTAACGAGCCTCTACAAGGTAAATTAACTATTGGTATTATTCCTACCATTGCGCCTTACTTGTTGCCTGCGTTATTAACATCGATGAAAGCGGCATTTATTGATAGCCAGTTTTCGTTTATTGAGATGCAAACAGCAACAATTTTAGAAGCTTTAAACAAGGGTGAACTCGACTTTGCTATTTTAGCCGATGTGCCAGAGCTTATTAATTACCATATGGTTGCTTTATACAAAGAAGATTTTTTAGTGGCGGTATCACACGATAACGCGCTTTCTAAGCATAAAAAAGTAGCGCTGAGCGATCTTCAAGGATGCAGCCTATTAATGTTAAGTGATGGTCATTGCTTTAAAGATCAAGCCCAAAAGTTTTGTTTTTCTGCAGGAGTCGATGTATCTAACCAGTATAAAGGTAATAGTTTAGAAACATTATTAGCGTTAGTGGCTATGGATGACGGTATTACATTTGTACCAAAGTTGGCATGTACCGACCGTGTAGGGATTGATTACTTGCCTATATTCCCTAATCAGCAGCGTAATGTGGTGTTTGCATGCAGAAAGCATTATCCGCATTTATCTGGTGTAGAACAATTGGGCGAGTGGTTATCGGCTCACCCTAATTTAAAAGCTAAATTGAGTAAAAAACTCTAAATATCTTGGCTGATTATTTCTACTACATCGTTAATTTGCACGCCAGGTAGCGGTTTGTCATCAATACTGACTGCTACTGCGGTTTGCTGATAAAGCTGCTCTACGCGAATTTTATTAAGCGTGGTAATAGTGTGCGGCATAACATTACCTGCCGCGTCGGTTAAATAGTTATGGTGCGCAATGCTTAGCATTTGGCCTTTTTTTAACCCATGAGCTTTACCCAAGTTAATAACGATTTTGCTATTTTCCATATGCATTATTTTACCTTGAGTAGGTAAACATGCCATGGCTGCTTGAATGTCATAACTTACTGTTTGGTTGATATCGGTTATGCTTTGCCCATAAGGCGATTGCCAAAACCTATCACTATTAACATCAACTATGGTTGTTTTTTCAAATGGCCAAATTGCTTGAGTATGGTAACTATTTTGCCAAAGTTGCTCATAGGTAGTGCCATCAAATAGTGCAAATTCAATGTTGTAACTGCGCTCATACGCCTCGTCTTGCCAAAATGCATAATCGTTATTGAGTTTGTCGCTAGTCGAAAGGCTGGTTATTTGGCTAAGCAGAACATATTGAGCGTTACTGCGCGAAGATATTTCTTCTAATTGAGCGTTTGAATAGTCGTGCTGCTGCGAAAAGTATTTATCAACGCTTATTGCATTATTATAGTAAGCAATAGGCACTGCGCTCATTTTTGATTTTTGTAGAGAGGTAAAAATATTTTTGCTAATCGCTTTACTTACGTCAAATATTTGACCCATTTTAGCGTGTTCACGATGAACAAGTTGGCTTTGTGTAACGGCCACAAACTTATTAAAGCTATTTTGTGGGCATTGCTCTGTTTGAGAAAAAATATCGAGTCGTAATGTAACGGCAAATTTATTGTCGTATTTATTTTCGCTGATCAGTTCAATTTTTTGAATTTCGCCGTGGCTGCTAATTTTTAGCTGATCTTGCATTAACACGCCATCTACCAGGGTTTGTACAGAGCTAACCCGTGCGCCAGAGAACACTAACGCTTGTGTAATCGCATCTTTTATAGCGGCAGATTTAGCTGCGCTCGTATCACCATTTTGAACGTTCGCGTGACCCGTTGATTCATACCACTGTGCTCTAGTAAAAGGGGAGAAGGTTAATAATGCCGTTACACTTAATCCTGCAAATGCCAATGATAAAAACGACTTCATACTTTTACTCCAATTAAACGTTAGCTATTAACTAGGTAGAGCAAGGACTGTACCAATGTTATTTGGTAATTATTAGGGCGTGTTGATCTTTGGTGGGTGAATTTGCAGCAGTATGTTTGGTTTTTAGGCAAGGCGGAGCCTATGTAGTGTGGTTATTCCCCATGAATAGGCGATAACGCAGCATAAATACCAAACATGCGCTGCCCTTTGGGTTCTTTCTAGGGACGATTAACTCTTTGTTGCTCGGTTTTTACTTAGCCCACTAGGTTACAAACCTCGCGCCGCGATTTAATCGCCCCTAGATTGAACAAATTTCAATCCACAAAGATCAACACGCCCTAGTAATGCTATAAATGGCATTAAACGTGCATATGTACTGCTAATTACTATACAAGGGCTAAATGCTATGCGAGCAATTTCATTACTTATTACACTTGGGTGTTTAACCTTAGGTGGTTGTAGCAGCGTTTTTGATAAGCATGTTGAATATAAATATGTAGAGCCAAATAATTACCCCGTTTTAAAAGCGATAGGGTATGCACCTATTAGCTTGCAAAAAGGCGCTAACGCGTCGCAAAAGCAACTTATGGCAATTAAGGCTTCTAAGCTTGAGGCTTACCGCGAGCTTACTGAGCAAGTATATGGGCAAAAAATTACCGCAGGAACAACGGTGGAAGGTTCAATTGCTCAAGACGATTACCTAGAAAGTAAAGTGCAGGGGCTTATTAAAGGTGCACAAATAATTAAAACTTACGCAGTAGATGACACTTACGTGACCGAGCTTGAGCTTAATATGAAGCGTGTGCACGATTTATACATAGGTGAAGTAAAACCACGCGAAGTTAAAAAAGTAACTTATTACTAAATAGCCCAGTTAATTAAAAAAGTTATTCAAAATATCTCATCCTCTTATATTGAGTGCTATGCTGTTGTTAGGATTAATTTTTAAGCAGATTGCGTAGTGATCAACAGATGTATTTTATTGCCACTTATATTAACAGTGGCTCTGTAAATGGCGTTTAAGCCAACTTATTTAAATCCTAAATTATTTATATGGTGCAAAGCCAATTTGCGCTACCTATTACTGTTTTTTGTACTCTCTAGTGGTGTGCTTGCAAGCCGACTAACTATTCAATTTAATACCTTTATTGAGCTGATGGGTCAAAAATATGGACCTGCGCGAGCGGCTGTTGCACGTAACTGGCAAAGTATGTTGGTACAAACTCAAAACAAACCAGAGCAACAACAAATTCTTATTGTTAATGATTTTTTTGCGCGTAATTTACGCTATCAAACTGATATTTTGCTTTGGAAACAAAATGATTATTGGGCAACCCCTTTAGAAACGTTAGGCAGAGGCCTAGGTGATTGTGAAGATTACGCAATAGCAAAGTATATAAGCTTAAGAGCCCTAGGGGTGAGTGACGACAAGTTACGCCTTATTTATGTAAAAGCAAAAATTGCGGGCACTAACAAAACGCAAGCACATATGGTGTTAGGTTATTTTGCTACACCAAACGCTCAGCCACTTATTTTAGACAGTTTAATAACAAAGGTTTTACCTGCTGCAAAACGTGTAGATTTAAGCCCTGTTTTTAGCTTTAACAGCCAAGGTTTATGGGCTAATAATTCAACCAAAAGTGTAGCCAGCCCAACAGCAAGACTTTCACGCTGGCGTAAAATTTTGGAGCAGACAACCAAAGAAGGAGTTATGTGGTAATGGCATCATTTTCCTTATCTAAGTATCTTAAAAAACGAAAAATAACACTCAGACAAGAGCTGTGGATTGCATTATTAATTGTTATTTTTGTAGGCTTTATAAGTAGTGTTTTAATTAGCACTAATTCGGCTAAAAGTTATTTTTCGACCCAGCTGTATTTAAAAAATGTAGATAACGCCAGTTCACTCGCGTTAATGATCAGCCAATTAGACAAAGACCCTGTTGAGCTTGAATTATTAGTATCGGCTACATTTGATACCGGTCACTATAAGCGAATAGAACTACAAAACCCTAATGGTGAGGTGATTGTTAAACGCACGTTTACCGATGAACTTAAAGCGACGGCTCCGCAGTGGTTTAGAGCAATGTATGGATTAAATGTACAGCCAGGGGTTGGGCAAGTAAATGATGGTTGGCAGCAGTTTGGTACTTTGTTTATAGAAAGCCATAGTCAATATGCTGAGCAAGCCTTATGGGAAAGTGCGCTTAAACTATTTTTTAGTTTTTTAATTGTCGCTTTTTTTGCTTGTATAGTTAGTGCTTACTTTTTAAGTAGGATATTAAAACCGCTAGATGATGTTGTGTATCAGGCTAATGCATTTGGTGAAAAACGTTTTATTAAATCCACCGTCCCTCGTACATTTGAGTTTGCACGTTTAGTGCAATCAATGAACCAATTATCTACCCGTTTTAGCCGTATTATTAAAGAAGATAGTAAACGTTTAGAAGAGCTTAGATTTAAATCGCAACACGATGAGCTAACTGGTTTAGCAAATAGAGAATACTTTGGTGCAACGCTTGAGGCTCACTTACAAAAATCGAAAGATCATGCCCATGGTGCCTTATTTTTATTTAGGGTTGTTAACCTCGATCGCGTAAGTGAGGAAGTGGGACGAGTAGAAATGGTTAACTTTCTACGTCGATTTTCACAGATGTTGGTTAGTTTCTTAGAGAGCAACCAAGAACACTTTTCTGAAAATTACATTGCACGTATTTCTCACAGCGATTTTACCGTTTTATTTAGTGATATTGATGATATTCAAGCAATCAGTGAACGTATTTTATTGATGCATCAATCGTTTGTTGAAGAGTATAAAAACGTTAAGCTAGCGATACCTCACAGCTGTACTTATATTCAAAAAGACGACACGCGATTTGATGTATTAAAGCGTGCGGATGAACTTTTAAAATCATCGGGTAAACAATCTGATGTACAAGCAAAAGTAGCTCAAATCAAGCAAGAAAGTGAGCTGTTTGATAATGCAACTAGCTGGAAAAATGCCATAGAAGAGGCACTCAACAATAATAATTTAGAAATAAATACTTACCCAGTAACGAGCTTTACAGGGCAGGTAATGCAAAATCAATTAGGGTTGAGCCTAAAGCTTGGTGGGCAAGTATACCGTGCTAGTTACTACTACCAGTGGGCTAACCGATTAAAGTTATTAGCGCGTTTAGATTGGGGTTTAATTAAGGCGTTGGTGGCTCATTATAGTATTGAGCCACCAAGTGAACTGATTTCGGTTGAATTATCTGCTCAAACGCTACTTGATGATGCTGCACTTGCTTCGATTCTTACGTACCTTTCGGCGTTTCCTGATTTAGCCTCTAAAATTTGTTTTGATATTCGTGAAAGTATTGCCGTTAGCGAAATTGAGATATTCAAAGATTTTTGTGAGCAGGCACGGTGCATGGGCGCTAAAGTAGCATTAAAACGTGTAGGCACTGAATTTACTAAAATTAATAAAATTCAGGAGTTTGGTCTTGAAATGATTAAGGTTGATAGCGTTTACGGCCACAATATTAGTTACAGCCAAGATAACCAAACATTCCTGCGAGGAGTGTGTACGTTAGCGCATTCTATTGGCATTAAAGTGGTGGCTCAAGGTGTAACAAGCCAAGATGATATAGATACGCTTATTAACTTAGGTTTTGATGGGGTTATTAAAGAGTAAGTAATAGGCATTAACGGTGCGGTTAATGCCCTTTTACAACTAACATTAATTGAATACGGTCGCGTACTTTTAGCTTATTAAATATAGAGCTCATATGCTCTTTAATTGTACGTTCTGTAATATTTAAAGATTCTGCAGCTTGCTTATTAGTTGCACCTGTTACAACAATATCAACTACTTGGCGTTCTCGTTTTGTGAGTACATCAAGCTCGCATGTGCTCGCATATTTAAACGGTGTGTTTGATAAAGCCCCCACTAAGTTAGAGAGCAATTGCCCCGGTAACCATATTCCGCCAGAGCAAATAGTCTCAAGTACTTGTTCGATAATTACTTTAGTAGCGAGTGCTTCTACGTACCCCCTAGCTCCTGCTTCAAGCGCACTTCTTAGTTGATTTATTTCTAGTTCGTTGGTCATAACAATAACCAGTAAACGTTGCTGAGAATACTTTTTAACAAGCTCAAGCCAATTAGGTGTACCGGCCAAAACCCAAATAATACTTGATGCCGTGACTCTGTGTGGTTCTTTTGTGCATATCAAACAACCAGGAAACGCTGTATGCCAGTGTTTCGATTCAAATTCAGGCTGTGTAATAAAAATACTTTGGCGCATTACTTCTCCATTTATAAAATGTTTTAACGCTCTGTCATTGCTTGCGATGTAGCTCTAAGAACCGGTTTTAAAATATACTCAAGTACGGTTTTTTTACCGGTAATAATATCCACTTGAGTGGTCATCCCTGGAATAATAGTTAGTTCTTTCGAAAAATTATTTTTGGTAGTTTTCAGCTGCACTAAATAAAAGGTGTTTTCGCGGTCATCCGTAATTGTATCGGCACTTATATGTAATACTTCGGCTTCAAGGCCACCATATACGGCAAAGTCATAAGCACTAAATTTTATCATTGCAGATTGCCCAGGGCGTAAAAATGCAATGTCTTTAGGTGGTATTTTTGCCTCTACTACAAGTTGATCGTCAAGCGGGACAATTTCCATAACATCACTACCGGGCTGTAAAATGCCGCCAACAGTATTAACTAGTAATCGTTGTACAGTGCCTTTAACAGGAGAGCGTATTTCAGTTTGAGTTACTTTGTCGGCTAAGCCAGATTCGGTTTCTTTAATTGAATCTAGTCGCAGTAGCGCTTCAGAGAGTTCATTGTTCCAGCGGTTGATCATAACGAGCTCAACTTCGGTTACCTTATTTTTAGCTTCGTTAATGGCCGAAAGACTCCTATTTATAACTGCTTTGGTTCTGTTTATCTCGCCGTTTAAATCAACTATTTGACGCTCTAAACGAATAATATCTATATCCGAAATAGCACCGGTGCGTAACAATGGGCGGGTCACTTTAAGCTCCCTGTTTGTTAAGCGTAGCGCGCTGGTATGCTGCTGAAGTGCCGCTTTTGCTTCAATATAATCTTGGTGTCGCTGTTCTAGTTGGCGTTTGTGAATACTTACCTGTTGCTCCAACTCTTGGCTGTTACTCAAATAAAGAGAGCGTTCGTGTTGAACCACCTGAGGTGCATTTTTTATAACATCTTCATTAAATGCGAGCTCCTTTTTTTGAGTGAGCGCTCTGAGCCTTGCAACTTTTGCACTTAACGATTCAACCTTGGATTGATTTTCTCTAAAGCTAGAAATAAAGCGGGTAGGGTCTATTTTAATGAGTACATCCCCCTCGTTTACTATTTGGCCTTCTCGGACATTTATTTTTTCGACCATACCGCCGTCATAAGATTGAATAAGCTGTAATTTATTAGAGGGAATAACACGGCCCTCGCCACGAGCAACTTCATCCAAATTAGCAAAGCCAGACCACACAATAAGGCATATAAACGTTAAACAAATTAGATAAAGTAGTAACCTAGCGCTTGCTGGTTCCTGCTGCATTTTTTCCCACTGTGCATCTACTACCCAGTCTTGAGTATTTGGCGGTGAAATCCATCCTTTAAATAGTTTATTAAATACGGATGGCTTACCTTGTTTTCTTGCTTCTATTGCTTTGCTAACAGATTCAAAAGAGCGTTGTTCAAGTGGTTTTTTGTTATCACTCATGAGGCTTGCTCCACGGTTTTATTATTTAACGCCGCAATTACTTTTTGTTTTGGTCCATCAGCAACTACTTTTCCGTTATCTAAAACTATAATACGGTCAACAAGCTCGAGTAATGATGAGCGGTGAGTCACTACAATTAGGGTTTTATCTTTAGAATAATTTTTTAAATTGTTAATAATTTTACTTTCACTATTGTGATCTAGCGATGAGGTTGGCTCATCTAGTAATAGTATTGGTGGGTCGTTAATTATGGCTCTTGCCATACCTACAGCTTGGCGTTGCCCTCCTGATAATTGGCGGCCTTGCTCGCCTACTTGTAGATCAAATCCGTCTGGGTGCGAATTAATTAAATCAAATAATTGGCTTCGCTCACAGGCTTCAATAATTTGCTCGTCTTTGGCATGCCAAGCGCTTATCGTAAGGTTGTCTTTTAAGGTCCCATAAAACAGGGCAACGGTTTGCGGTACATAACCAATATTATGGCGAAGCTCTGCAGGGTCAATTTGATGTATATCGTTATTGTCCATCAAAATTGCTCCTGAACAGGGTTCATATAGCCCTAAGATAAGCTTTTCTAATGTACTTTTACCTGAGCCATTACGTCCTAAAATTGCAACTTTTTCACCAGCTTTAATTTTAAAGCTAACGCCGTTGAGTGCATTATGAGATTCGTCAGAGTATTTAAAACATACATCTTTAAATTCTATATCGCCCTTTAAAATAGGGTGGCTTAACCAATGCTTACCAGGTGGGCGCTCGACCTCTTTTTCCATAATCTCATTTAGTGATTGCATTGCTATTGCGGCATGATGATATTGCGCTAAAACAGCGGCTGACTGCCCAATAGGGCCCATAGCACGAGATGATAATAAGTAGGCTGCAATTAATCCGCCTTGAGTTAGCTCACCTTCAATAACGAGGTGTACGCCTATTATCATTATTATCACGCCTACACATTGCTGTATCCACGATGCTGTATTTGATATAGAGCTAGAAACGAGTCTGCTTTGTGCGTTTACTTGCGCAATGTAAATGGTCGACTTTTCCCATACAGATTGTGTTTTACACTCTGAGTGAAAGCTTTTTACATCTTCAATATTGGTTAAACTTTCTACTAATACTGCATTTCGCATTGAGCTTGCTTTCATTGTTTGCTCTGAAAGGGCTTCAAGTTTGCGGTGTGCGGCTATAGCGTAAGCTAATAATATAAGTGCGCCCGCTATAATAGGTAAACTTAGAGGTACGCCAATAATGGCGATAACAATTAAATATAAAACTACGAATGGTAAGTCGACTAATGCGACAAGCGTTATGGAACTAAAAAAGTTACGTACAGCTTCAAATGATTGAATATTGCTAGCAAAGGAGCCAGCTGATGATGGACGGTTTTTTAGTTTCATACCTAATACCCGCTCCATAATTACAGCCGATACTTTTACATCTATTCTGCTTGCAGCAAGCTCTACAAAATAGCCTCTTACTAAGCGTAAAACAAAGTCAGCAGTGAGTGCTATCAAAATACCAATAGCAAGTACCCAAAGGGTTTCTGTTGCATGGTTGGGCACTACGCGGTCATATACATTCATTACAAATAAAGGCATGGCAACCGACAAAAAGCCCAACGCAATAGCTGAAATGATTACGTCTTTATAAAGTGAGCGGCACTCTTTAATTACTCCCCAAAACCATCCGTCTTTTGATAGTTTTTCAAGTACAGGTGTTCGCTCATCAAATGCAAATTCTGGTTGTGCATAAATAATTAAACCAACACTGTTGCCTGCTAATTCATCAATGCTTTGTTCGATAACTGATTCGGTAAGCTCTGGGTAAATTACACTCACCAACTGCTTATCGTAATCAATAGAGTTAATAACACAGGCTTGATTGTCTTTTAAAATTAAGATGGCAGGTAGCAGTGCTGTATTAATTTTTTGTAGTGGCTTATTAACTACTTTCGATTTAAAGCCAATGCGCTTAGCTGCGCGCGAAAAACCTGATGGAGTAAGATTTCCATCAGTTAGAGGAAGTCCATTTAATAGTGCTTCTCTTGAAAACTCTTTATCATGATGGCGACATAAAACTGCTAGGCAGTTAACGAGGATGCCACCATGATCAAGTACATCGTTTAATTCCATAAACCATCCAATGTTATGTAGAACTGCATGCGGTTGTTACTACTAAACCTAAACTCGAGAAATAAATTTAGCCTAAATATTTCATGCCGAGTTTAGGTTATTTACATAACGTTAATTGACTCAGATATCAGTAATTACAGCTTCGATACGTCGATTCGCAGCATTAGCTCTTACTGATATTTCGTTTACTCGAGGTTGATCAATACCGTACCCAAACGATTTAACACGTTTAGGTTCTACATCGAATTGCTTAATTAGAATTTCAGCAACGGCAAACGCACGTTTTTCAGATAGTTTACGGTTATATTTCCGATCTCCATCTAGAGAAGCATGACCTTGTATTTCAACCTGCTTATTTGGATTTTCTTTTAAAAAATCTGCAAGCCGACTAATTTCTTGAATATATTGAGGCCTTACATCGCTTGAGTCAGCAGAAAAAGGGATACCAATCTCTATATTCGAGGTTGATGCGCTATAAATTGTACAGCCAGATAAATCAACATTAGTTGACAGCGGCGTACTCGGACAAGTGTCTTGCTCGTTTGGTACGCCGTCACCATCATCATCTAAAAAGCTACTTTGTGTAGTGTCGGTTTCCAACGGTATATCTAAGTACCTTGGCATAGCGGTTACACTCATGTAGGCATTATCTTGCTTCGCTTTTTTTTGTAGAAATGCCTTGCGGCTAAAGGTGGTTGCTACATCGTAACTCGGACAAATATTTTGTGCGTTATGCACAATAGGATCGTCAGTTAGCTCTTTTAATGTAGGGTATTTACCTGACATTACGTCAAGTGCTGGCAATAATTTCCCCATTTCTTTTAGCATAGTTAAAATAGCCGATTGGCGGTCGTATAGCGCAACTATGTATGAACGTGTTGATTGGAACGATTCGTTTTCGGCATCAAGTACGTCTAGTAGAGTTCGTTGGCCTATATCAAATTGATCTTTATATGCAATTTTAACTTTAGTTGATGATTCGCGGTGTTGATTAAGCGCTGGCAACTTTTGCTCTAGTATAGTGACGTTGTAGTAGGCAATTTGCAGACTTTGACGAATATCAATACAGGCTTGATCTCGTTGATATTTTGCAATGTTTATATCTTGATAAGCTTGTTCTAAATTAGCGCTATCAAGACCACCGTTATACAAGTTATAACTAATATCTATGCCGACTCGCGCTTCTGTTCTGGTTTCATTTTGACCAAGCTCATCTCTATCTTGGCTACCGTAGCGGGCAGATAAATCTACGTTAGGATGAAAGGCCGCTTTTTGTGCTTTGGCGTTCGCTTTTTGCGCTTCAATATTATACAAAGAGGCATAAAATGAAGGGCTGTTTTTGTAGGCGACGTCTAGCGCTTGGTTAACCGAAATTGGTATATTGTTTTCATCAAGGTCAGCTTGCTTTATATCGTTCATAGGTAGCTCACCTACAACTCTTAGGTAGCGAGCGCTTACATCATGTAAATTAGAGTACTCCGTTAACACATTAGATTGCGCTAGAGATAAACGGCCACTAATTTGTTCTAGGTCTGCTGCGCGCGCTACACCGGCGCCTACGCTTTGCTCTATTTGTTGGTATACAGACTCGTGCTCTTGTAAATTAGCTTCTGCAAGTTGTACTAACTCCTTGAATTTTTGTACGTCAAGTAGTGCAATCGAGGCTTCAAGTGCTGTTTGTTCTGTTTGAGAAATAAGCTCAAAGTACCTAATAAGTTGAATACGTTTAAAACGGTCAACTGTATTAGATGTTCTAAAACCGTCATAAAGCATTTGAGTAACGCTTAATTCGGCTGTATTACGGTTATATTCTTCTTCAATACCGTAATTTCTTCTTTCATATCCTGCGCTCGCTGATACATCAACACTTGGTAAATAACCTGAACGGGCAGCATCCACTCCATAAATAGAAGATTTAAAAGCATGCCATGCTTCTTGTACTTCAGGATTGTTTTCAATCGCTTTACTTGAGACGTATGTAAGTGGCATTGCTGATTGTTCGTTTGCATGCACGTAGTTTGATAAAGTTACGGCTGTAATCGCTAATCCGATTAACATAGTCCCTTGATGCTTTTTAAAAGTGTTTTTTATAATCATTTCTTCCTCTTAGATCCTGTTAAGACCGAAAATACTCTTTTAAATATTTAGTAAAGGAGTGCTAATTTTGCAAGTAATCTTTTTGGACAGCATAAAAAAAAATTTCTACCACTTTTTTGTTGATTTTTTATTTTTGAATTTTTCTTCTAAACCTGTACTTGAGTCCAGTATCTATGTGCTTTTTTTGTTCTACCTTTAACTTATTAGATTGTTATTTTAAAAAGTTTGAGGGTACCTAAATGGAAGCAAATCAACTTGTAGTTATTGATATTCAGGGTTCGGCGGGTGTTGTGTTGGATGATGGATCAATAAGAGCGTTAAACGTTGGTGACATTATTACCGTAGGTGATTTAGTTGTTACTGCTATTAAGTCGTCGTTACAAATAGATGTGCAAGGTGAAACCTTATCTATACCCGCAAATCAAAAGGTAAAAATAACACCAGACCTATTAGCGAAAGAAGCAAGAGACTCTAGCGAAACAACTGTTTTTGATGAAAGTTTAGATGAAGCAATCGCAAGCTTAGACTTAGGTACAGAGCAAGACTCATCAACGGCGGCTAATTCAGATGTAACAGATTTTTTAGATGCATTAGAGGGTGATGGGGACATTTTAGATAATTTAGAGGCAACAGCCGCTGGTGGCGGTAATGCAGCTGGTGCCGATGGAGGTAGTTCGTTTGTACAGTTAACCCGAATTTCTGAAAGTGTTGATCCTAGTAGTGTTACTTTTGATTCTTCTTTTGATCAAAGCGCTACTGAAGCTTTTAATTTAAGAGATACCTCTGATGGTATTGTGCCTGACGCAACTTCGGCTTCTATTTCACTTAATGAGCTGGGCGTTACTAATTCATCACAACCAACAATTACCGGTACGAGTGAAAACTTAATTGGCGAAACGGTTAATGTAACGGTAACTGATGTTGATGGAAATTCTCAAGTAGTTAGTGTTGTGATTGGCCCTGATGGTACCTTTGAAATAACCCTACCAACTCCAATCGCAGATGGCCCTGTAACGGTTGTTGTTGAAGCAACAGACCCTGTTGGCAACCCTATAAACGACACTATTTCTATAGAAATTGATACAACACCTCCGCTTATTGCTATTGATCCTGTTGCCGATTCTGCTTCGCAAACAGTGACAGTAACAGGGACTGTATCTGGGTTGAACACTGGGGATAATGTGTCAGTCACGTTAACGGATAGTGCAGGTACGGTACAAACAATTGTTACTCAGGTTGATGCGCTAGGAAATTGGGTTATTACTACTACCTCACCTTTATCTGAAGGAGAGTTTAACGTAAGCGCAGTGGCGATTGATGCCGCTGGAAATCAAGCTGTAGATCAAGCTTTAGCGAATGTAGATTTAACTGCTCCGGTAATCACAGTAAATGTAACTGATGAAACAAATAACGCGACACCACCACTTGTTGGAACAACAAATGGGGTTCCTGAAGGCACGCAAGTAACAATTACTGTTACAGATAGTGCAGGACAAATACAAACATTAACAGCAGTTACTCAAGCCGATGGAAGCTGGAGTGTAGAAGTTGGGACTCCTTTGCCTGAAGGTGATTTTACGGTTGATGCACAAGTAAGCGACAGTGTAGGAAACTTAGCATTAGCAAGTGATTCAGGAGTAGTTGATTTAACGGCGCCTACGGTACAAATTAATAATATTAACGACACTCAAGACACCACGCCAACTATTACAGGTAACGCGCAAGATGTACCTGCTGGCTCTATTATTAGTGTGGTTATTACCGATTTTAATGGTCAAACTCAAACATTATTAACCCAAACTAACGCTGATGGGGATTGGTCTATCGACGTAACTACGCCATTGGCTGAAGGGCAGTTTGAGGTTGATGCAAGTGTAAGTGATGCTGCAGGTAATCAAGCCCAAGCAAATAACCAAGGTGTTGTTGATTTAACAAACCCAGATATTACCGTTACCGCAATTGCTGATACTAACGATACTACACCAACATTTTTAGGTAGGGTAGAAGACGCTCCAGCGGGCTCTGTAATTACAGTATTAGTAACCGATATTAACGGTAGCGTACAAACTTTAACTACTTTATTAAATGAAGATGGCACATGGGGTGTTGATGCTAATGAAATCTTGCCAGGTGGTGAGTTTACAGCAACTGCGTCAGTAACCGATGTAGCAGGTAATGAGGCTACTGCGCAAACAAACGGCGAAATAACGTTTGCTCCTATTTCAATTCAAATCGATGCAATTGCTAATACTAACGATACCACTCCATTTTTAAGTGGTAACACCGGTAATGTGCCTGCAGGTACAACCATTACTTTAACTATTACGGCAAGCGATGGGAGTACATTTACATTACTTGCAGTGACGCAAGAAGATGGTTCGTGGTCTGCACAAGTAACAACTCCTCTGCCTGAGGGCGACTTTACTGTAGTTGCAGCGGTTATAGATGACTCGGGCAATGAGGCGCAAGCAAGTGCAGTAGGTAATGTTGATTTAACTATAAGCATTAATTTTATTATTGATACTAACGATACAACACCAACAATTAGCGGCTCTACCCAAGACGTAGAACCTGGTGCGTTAGTAACCGTTACATTTACAGGAAGCGATGGCGTAGCAGAAACCGTGCAAGTAGTTACTGGTGCTGATGGAAGTTGGTCAGTTGAGGCAAGTAATGAATTAGTTGAAGGCCAGTTTAATGTGGTTGCAACTGTAACTGATGCTGCGGGTAATACAGCTTCTGCAAGCGAAACTGGAGAAATTGATTTAACCGACCCTGCAATCACGATTAATCCTATTGAGGATACGAATGATGTAACCCCATCAGTAAGTGGTAACGTAATTGATGTACCAGCAGGAACAGAAGTTACCTTAGTAATAATTGACAGTGAAGGCAATGAACAAACACTCACAACACTTACAAATGCCGATGGTACATATACAGCGGATATTATTGCAGATCTCAGTGAAGGAGATTTCACAGTAACAGCGAGTGTTAGTGATACTGCTGGCAATAGCAGTACTGCAACTGTTACAGGTACGGTTGATTTAACCGCACCAAGTGTGACTATTAACAATATTGCAGATACAAACGATACAACACCTACTCTTACCGGCTCTACCCAAGGTTTAGCATCGGGCAGTGAAGTGACTTTAACTGTTACCGATAGTCTAGGAGCTGAGCAACAGTTAGTTACTACTATAAGTGCGGATGGTACTTGGAGTATTGAGATTCCAACTGCTTTAAGTGAGGGGGATTTTACAGTAACAGCTAATGTATCTGATAATGCGGGTAACGCAGCTCAAGATTCACAATTAGGCTCAGTTGATACCACCCCTCCTTTAGTTGCAATAAATGACTTTGCTGATTCAAACGATACAACACCTACATTTAGCGGAACAACGAGTGATGTAGC
Organism: Pseudoalteromonas sp. NSLLW24; assembly: GCF_015864725.1. NCBI lineage: Bacteria > Pseudomonadati > Pseudomonadota > Gammaproteobacteria > Alteromonadales > Pseudoalteromonadaceae > Pseudoalteromonas > Pseudoalteromonas sp. NSLLW24. Next base: position 151,610 of record NZ_JADYWQ010000002.1, read on the forward strand.
ACCGGGTAGCCTTGTTAGTGTTTTAGTTACTGATGCAAATGGTGAGTCTCAAACATTGACGGCGGTTGTGTCAGAAGATGGAACTTGGCAAGTTGGTGCAACTCAAGCTGTTGCTGAAGGCGACTTTACAATTACAGCAACAGTAACAGACGCTGCAGGTAATGAAGCAAGCGATACCGGTACTGGAACAATTGATTTATCAGCTCCAATTATAGCAATTAATACAATCCCAGATAGCGCCGATACTACTCCAACAATATCAGGTTCTGTACAAAATGTACCAGCCGGAACAACGGTTACATTAACATTGACGGACGCTGGTGGTAATACACAAACAATTACAACACAAACGTTAGCTGATGGTACCTGGACAGCTGATGCTATTAATGAGTTAGTTGAAGGTGACTTTGGCGTTAATGCCATCGTTAGCGATGAGGCAGGTAATCAAAGTGAAACTTCAGCACAAGGAACTATCGATAATACCGCACCAACTATTACGATTGATGCACTCGCTGATAGCAATGATACAACACCGACAATTTCTGGCACTGCAACGGGCGAGCCAGAGGGCACCGTTGTTACTATTACCGTGACTGATGAAGCAGGTAACCCACAAACCATCACTACAGAAGTACTCGCTGACGGCACTTTCACTGTTGATGTACCAGATGAATTAAGCGAAGGCGAATACAGCGTAGACGTATCAATCACTGATACTGCTGGTAACGAAAGTACAGAAGTAACAACGGGTACTATTGATACCTCAGCTCCTGTTATTACGATTGATGCACTGGCAGATAGCAACGACACCACACCGACAATTTCTGGCACAGCAACAGGTGAGCCAGAGGGCACAGTTGTTACTATTACGGTAACTGATGACGCTGGTAATCCACAAATAATTACTACTGAAGTACAAGCCGATGGCACCTTTAGTGTTGATGTGCTGAACGAATTAAGTGAAGGTGAATTTACTGTTGAGGTATCGGTTACAGATACTGCGGGCAATGAAACCACAGTAACTACGGCTGGCGAGGTTGATACTTTAGCACCGGTGATCACGATAGATGCACTGGCTGATAGTAACGACACCACCCCAACTATTTCAGGCACCGCAACGGGGGAGCCAGAGGGCACGGTTGTTACTATTACAGTTACTGATGAAGCAGGTAACCCACAAATCATTACCACTGAAGTACAAGCCGATGGCACCTTCAGTGTTGATGTACCAAACGAATTAAGTGAAGGTGAGTTTACTGTTGAGGTATCGGTTACCGACACTTCAGGTAATGAAACCACAGCAACTACAACTGGAGAAGTTGATACCGCTGCGCCATCAGTGATTATTGACCCTGTAGGTGATACTAATAATAACACCCCAACAATTTCAGGCACCGCAACGGGTGAGCCAGAAGGCACATTAGTTACAATTACGGTAACTGATGAAGCAGGTAATCCACAAATAATCATCACTGAAGTACAAGCCGATGGCACCTTTAGTGTTGATGTACCAAACGAATTAAGTGAAGGTGAGTTTACTGTTGAGGTATCGGTTACTGATACCGCAGGTAATGAAACCACAGCCACAACAACGGGAGAAGTTGATACCACAGCGCCAATAGTTACTATTAATGCGCTAGGCGATACGAGTGATACAACACCAACTATTTCAGGCACAGCTAGCGGTGAGCCAGCTGGTTCAACCGTAACTTTAACAGTGACCGATGCTAACGGTATAGTACAAATAATTACAGCAGAAGTAATTGCAGATGGAAGTTGGACTGTAGAAGTGTCCGCGGCTTTAGCTGAAGGAAGCTACTCTGTAGATGCAAGTATTAGTGATAGCGCTGGTAATGAAGGCACAGCAAGTGCTTCAGGCACAATTGATACAAGCGCATTGACCATTACCATTGATATTATTGGCGAAACTAACGATCAAACACCTCAAATAAATGGTGATACTTTTAATGCACAAGCTGGCTCTCAAGTTGAAGTTCAGATCACTGACTCAGCGGGTGCAATAATTACTTTAACCACAGTTGTTGATGAAAACGGTCTTTGGAGTGTTACTCCGCCAGCAAATTTAGCTGAGGGCACCATTTTAATTAGTGCGACAGTAACAGACATAGGTGGTGGAAGCGCAAATGCAGAGCTTGATGCTGTAATTGATATTACGCCTCCAACAATACAAGTTAATGAACTAGAAACTAGTAATGACACTACTCCAATTATTTCAGGTAGCACAACAGACGTAGCTTCAGGCACAGTTATAAATTTAACGGTTACTGATTCTCAAGGAGTTGTTCGTACATTTAGGACTACAACGGATGCCGATGGTAATTGGAGTGTTGAGCTTTCTCAAGAGTTGGCCTCGGGCGATTATTCTGTAGAAGCTGAAGTATCTGATGCTGCAGGAAATAGCGCTTCAACTACGGCTACCGGTAATATAGACACATCAGGACCTAGCTTAACCGTTGACTTTGAAGCTGTAACCAACGACTCAACGCCTACTATTTCAGGCACTAGTGATGCAGACGTTGGTACCAGTATCACGGTTGTTATTACAGATGAAAATGGAGTTGAACAAACACTTAGCACCACAGTAGATGCAAATGGTAACTGGGAAGTAACTCCACAAACAGATTTAAATGAAGGTGATAACACCATCGAAGTGAGTGTATCTGACGAAGCAGGAAATACGACAACAGTTACAGATACAATTACGTTAGACACACAAGCGCCAATACTCACCATTCAAAACGTAGGCGATGTCAGCGATTTAACACCTGAGCTGCAGGGCACTAGTAATGAAATTGGCGGCACCGTAACACTGACCATCACCGACAGCCAAGGCGCTGAGCAAACCTTCACCACCACCGTTGAAAGTGATGGCCACTGGAATATTGAAATTCCAGGTGCCCTTGCACAAGGTGACTTTAGCGTTGTTGCCAGCATCACTGATGCTGCAGGCAACGACACCACTGCCAACAGCAGTGGTAATGTAGATACTATTACACCCGTTATCACCGTTGATGCACTGGGTTTAGGCAACGACAGCACCCCAGTTGTTAGTGGTACCTCAACAGAGCCTGAAGGCACCGTTGTGAATATTGTTATCACAGACAGTAACGGCGATGAAACACCAATTACAGCCACAGTCGATGCGAACGGCAACTGGCAAGCAATCAGCCCTGAATTACCAGAGGGCAGCTACAGTGTGCAAGCCAGCATTACCGATGCCGCAGGTAACACCGATAGTGCCGTGCAATCGGGCACCATTGATAGCCTCGCGCCAACGCTTGTGCTTGATACCGTGGGCGCAACGAACGATAGCACCCCGACTATCAGCGGAAGTAGCAATGCGCCAGCGGGGACTGTTATTAGCATCAGCGTGAGTGATGGCACCACAACAGAAACGTTCACCGCGACAGTGCAAGCCGATGGCAGCTGGTCAGCGGATGTACCGAATGCACTGAGCGATGGTGAGCTCACCATTGAAGCTAGCGTTAGTGATAACGCCGGTAACACCACTACATTAAGTGAAACCGCCACACTTAACACCACGGCCCCAAGCATTAGTATTAATGCATTGGTTGATACCAACGACACCACCCCAACCATTAATGGTACAAGCGATGCGGCAGATGGCACCACCATTAGTTTAACGTTTGAAGACAGTGCAGGGAATATTACGACTGTTGATACGACCGTAACGGGCGGCGTATGGAGCGTCGATGCACCAAGCGTACTAGCAGAAGGCGAATATACTGTCACCGCAGAGGTAGACGATGGCCTAGGTAATATCGGCAGCGCCACAGAAGCAGGCGAGATTGACTTAACCGCACCAAGCCTTGTTATTGTAGACAATGGTGTTAGCAATGACACGACACCGACCATCTCGGGTACAAGCGATGCGCCACAAGGCAGTGAAGTCACTATTATTGTGACAGACAGTGCCGGTGCACAGCAAACCATTACCGCGACAGTTGGCGGAAGTGGCGCGTGGTCAGTCCCTGTTACGACAGCCCTTGCAGAAGGTAACTTCACCGTAAGCGCAAGCGTGAGCGATGTCGCTGGCAACGAAGCCAACGCCACAGGCACTGGTGAAATAGATACCATTGCACCGACCCTTGTACTTACCAGCCCAGGCTCAAGTAACGACGTAACCCCAACCTTAAGCGGCACCAGTGATGCGGTTGAAGGCACGGTTATTAACTTCACCGTAGTGGACGATCAAGGCAATACACAAACGTTCACCACCACGGTTGATGCTGATGGCAACTTCTCAGTAGAAGTACCGACTGCATTAGCTGAAGGGCCTTACAGCATTGAGGCGGCTATTAGCGATGTCGCGGGCAACAGCACAGACATCACTGGCAGCGGTAACATTGATACCACCGCACCAATCATTACCGTAGATGCGCCAGTATTAACGAACGACAGCACGCCTACAGTGACAGGGACTAGTGATGCACCTAATAGCACCATCACGGTTACGTTTACAGATGCAGCAAATGCCATCCAAAGCATTGATGTACAAACCGATGCTAATGGTAACTGGAGTGCGACACCAACAGGTACATTAGCTGAAGGGAACTACAGTGTCAGCGCCAGCATCACCGATGCCGCAGGCAACACAGGTACAGGTACAGATACAGGCGAAGTAGATATAACACCACCAGATTTAGCATTTACACCTACCTTCTTATTAGGTTCATTGGTGTTATTAAACGGCACCTCTGATTTACCGGCTGGCAGTGAAATTACCATTACTGAGCAACTTGTTGGCGGCGGTGTGGGCGTAAGTTACACCACAACCACTGACGCCAATGGTAACTGGTCACTGACTGGTATTGATATCTCATTACTGAACTTAGGCTCAGTGATCGCAACAGCGACCGATGCCGCAGGTAATACCCGTACAATTAGTTCAGATGACTTTGATAATACACCGCCGACACTCACTGTTGATGTTGCAGCACAAAGCGACAGCAACACGCCAATCATAAGCGGCACAAGCGATGCGGGTGAAGGCGCGCAAGTCACTATTGCAGTGACCGATAGCGATGGTAATTCACAAACTATCACCGCCCTTGTGGATGCAAACGGTGATTGGATCGCCACACCAGCGACACCATTAAGTGAAGGTCAAAGCACCATTGAAGTAAGTGTACGCGACAGTGTTGGCAACGAAACCACCGTGAGTGACACCACCACTATCGACACGCAAGCGCCACTACTCACCATTCAAAACGTAGGCGATGTTAGCGATTTAACACCTGAACTGCAGGGCACCAGTAATGAAATTGGTGGCACCGTTACACTCATCATCACCGACAGCGAAGGTGCTGTGCAAACCCTTGAAACCCTAGTTGGCAGCGATGGTCACTGGAATATTGAAATTCCAGGTGCCCTTGCACAAGGTGATTTTACTGTAAGCGCGAGTATTACCGATGCGGCAGGCAACGACACCACCGCGAGCAGCAGTGGTAATGTGGATACCATTACACCTGTTGTCACCGTTGACGCACTAGGCTTAGGCAACGACAGCACACCAGTGATTAGTGGTACCTCAACAGAGCCTGAAGGCACGGTTATAAACATTGTTATTACCGACAGCAACGGTGATGAACACCCAATCACTGCCACCGTGGATGCAAACGGCGATTGGCAAGCAACCAGCCTTGAATTACCAGATGGCAACTACACCGTACAAGCCAGTATCACCGATGATGCAGGCAACACCGGCGGCGCGACACAAACAGGCAACTTAGATACCTTAGCGCCGACACTGACGTTAGACACAGTAGGCGCCACTAATAACAGCACGCCGACAATTAGCGGGACATCGAACGCGCCAGTAGGCACGGTTATAACGATTAACGTCACGGATGCAGATAATACAGAAACGTTTATCGCAACAGTGCAAGCCGATGGCAGCTGGTCAGCAGATGTACCGAACACACTGACTGATGGTCCACTCACTATCGAAGCAAGCGTAAGCGACAGTGCAGGCAACACCACTACATTAAGTGAAAACGCAACACTCAACACCACGGCGCCAAGCATCAGTATTAATGCACTGGTTGACACCAACGACACCACCCCAACCATTAATGGTACAAGCGATGCGGCAGATGGCACCACCATTAGTTTAACGTTTGAAGACAGTGCAGGGAATATTACGACTGTTGATACGACCGTAACGGGCGGTGTATGGATCGTAGACGCACCAACTGATTTAGCCGAAGGCGAATATACTGTCACCGCAGAGGTAGACGATGGCCTAGGTAATATCGGCAGCGCCACCGAAACAGGCGAGATTGACTTAACCGCACCAAGCCTTGTTATCACCGACAACGGTGTAGGCAACGACACCACGCCAACGATTGCAGGTACCAGCGATGCACCGCAAGGCAGTGAAGTAACCATTGTTGTCACCGACAGCAACGGCGCAGCGCAAACAATAAATGCCACCGTGCTTGCTAATGGTACGTGGTCAATTCCTGTACCGGTAGCACTTGCAGAAGGTGCATACACCGTAAGCGCGAGTGTTGAAGATGTGGCAGGCAACGACACCACCGCCACAGGCGCTGGTGAAATAGATACCACCGCACCGACACTTGTACTTACCAGCCCAGGCTCAAGTAGTGACATCACCCCAACACTCAGCGGAACAAGCGATGCGGTTGAAGGCACGGTTATTAACTTCATGGTTGTGGACGATCAAGGCAATACACAAACCTTTACGACCACTGTGGATGCCGATGGCAACTTCTCAGTGGAAGTACCGACTGCCTTGGCAGAAGGGCCGTACACGATCACCGCCAGCATCAGCGATGTGGCAGGTAACAGCACCGATATTACAGGCAACGGCACAATAGACACGACCGCGCCAAGCATTACCGTGGATGCGCCAGTACTCACCAATGACACCACACCTACAGTGACAGGCACCAGTGATGCGCCTAACAGCACCATTACCGTTACGTTTACCGATGCAGAAAATGCCACTCAAAGCATTGATGTACAAACCGATGCCAATGGTAACTGGAGCGCGACACCAACGATTGATTTAGCCGAAGGGAGCTACAGTGTTAGCGCCAGCATTACCGATGCGGCAGGTAATACCGGCACAGGCACAGACAGTGGTGAAGTGGATATTACTCCACCGGCACTTGCCTTTACGCCGACCTTTGAGCTTGGCTTATTAGTCACATTAAGTGGTACGTCTGACTTGCCAGCAGGTAGTGAAATTACTATTACCGAGCAACTTGTTAACGGGGGTATTGGTGCAACTTATACCACTACAACCGATGCGGATGGCAACTGGTCATTAGTCGGATTAGATGTATCGTTACTTGATGTTGGCTCAGTGATCGCAACAGCGACCGATGCAGCAGGTAACACGCGTACAATTAGCTCAGACGACTTTGATAACACACCACCAACGCTTACTGTTGAGGTTGACGCACAAAGCGACAGCAACACGCCAATCATAAGCGGTACAAGTGATGCGGGTGAAGGCGCGCAAGTGACGATTGTGGTTACCGACAGCAACGGCAACCCACAAACTATCACCGCCCTTGTGGATGCAAACGGTGATTGGAGCGCCACACCAGCGACACCATTAAGTGAAGGTCAAAGCACCATTGAAGTAAGTGTACGCGACAGTGTTGGCAATGAAACCACCGTGAGTGACACCACGACTATCGACACGCAAGCGCCAACGCTCACCATTCAAAACGTAGGCGATGTTAGCGATTTAACACCAGAGCTTCAGGGCACCAGTAATGAAATTGGTGGCACTGTCACACTCACTATCACGGATAGCGCAGGTGCTGTGCAAACCATTGATACGATAGTTGACAGCGATGGCCACTGGGTTATTGAAGTATCAAACGCGCTTGCCCAAGGCGACTTCACAGTTGTTGCGAGCATTACCGATGCCGCAGGCAACGAAACCACCGCGAGCAGCAGTGGTAACGTAGACACCATTACACCGGTTGTCACCGTTGATGCACTGGGCCTGGGTAACGACAGCACCCCAGTTGTTAGTGGTACCTCAACAGAGCCTGCAGGCACGGTTATAAACATTGTTATTACCGACAGCAACGGTGATGAACACCCAATCACCGCCACCGTGGATGCAAACGGTGACTGGCAAGCAACCAGCCCTGAATTACCAGATGGCAGCTACACCGTACAAGCCAGTATCACCGATGATGCAGGCAACACCGGCGGCGCTACACAAACAGGCAACTTAGATACCTTAGCGCCGACACTGACGTTAGACACAGTCGGTGCCACGAATAACAGCACACCAACAATTAGCGGGACATCGAACGCGCCAGTAGGCACGGTTATAACGATTAACGTCACGGATGCAAATAATACAGAAACGTTCACTGCAACAGTGCAAGCAGATGGCAGCTGGTCAGCGGATGTACCGAACGCGCTAACTGATGGTCCACTCACTATCGAAGCAAGCGTCAGTGACAGTGCAGGCAACACCACCACGTTAAGTGAAGGCGCAACATTAGATACCAACGCACCGAGTATTAATATTGATGCATTAATGGATACAAATGATACAACGCCGAATGTGAGCGGTACCAGCAGTGCAGCAAATGGCACTATTATCACCGTCAGTTTCACGGACAGTAATGACATAGCAAACACGGTACAAACAACTGTTACAGACGGTATCTGGAGTGTTGAAGCTCCTGTTGACTTAGCTGAAGGCAGTTATGAAGTTGAAGCGAGTGTTACAGATGGAAGCGGCAATACAAGTACAGCAACAGAAAATGGCGTAGTGGATACGACCATTCCTAATATTGCCGTAAATGATGTAACCGTGACTGATGACACAACACCTACGATCACCGGCACAGCGAATGCGCCACAAGGCAGCACCGTGAGCGTTGAAATCACCGACAGTAATAATATTACTCATACCGTAACGACCACATTAGGGGTTAATGGCACATGGAGCGTAGCAGCCACGCAAGTACTGGCTGAAGGCACCTTTACACTGAGCGCCAGTGTGAGCGATGCCGCAGGCAACGAAGCCACTGCCACAGGCACTGGTGAAATAGATACCATTGCACCGACACTTGTACTTACCAGTCCAGGCTCAAGTAGTGACATCACCCCAACACTCAGCGGAACAAGCGATGCGGTTGAAGGCACGGTTATTAACTTCACCGTTGTGGATGATTTAGGTAGCTCACAAACGTTCACCACCACTGTGGATGCCGATGGCAACTTCTCTATAGAAGTACCGACTGCACTGGCAGAAGGGCCGTACACGATCACCGCTAACATCAGCGATGTGGCAGGTAACGGCACCAACATTACAGGCAACGGCACCATTGATACCACAGCACCAAGTGTGAGTGTAGATGCGCCAGTATTAACAAATGACAGCACGCCAACAGTGACAGGCACCAGTGATGCACCTAATAGCACCATTACCGTTACGTTTACAGATGCAGCGAATGCTACTCAAAGCATTGATGTACAAACCGATGCTAATGGTAACTGGAGTGCGACACCAACAGGTACATTAGCTGAAGGTAATTACAGCGTCAGCGCCAGCATCACCGATGCCGCAGGCAACACAGGTACAGGTACATATACGGGCGAAGTAGACGTAACCCCGCCAGCACTTGCCTTTACACCAACGTTTGAGCTTGGTTTATTAATTACCCTAAGCGGCACCTCTGATTTGCCAGTAGGCAGTGAAATTACTATTACCGAGCAACTGGTAGGCGGTGGTATTGGTGCAACATATACCACTACAACAGATGCGGATGGCAACTGGTCATTAGTCGGATTAGATGTATCATTACTTGATGTTGGCTCAGTGATCGCAACAGCGACCGATGCCGCAGGTAATACCCGTACAATTAGCTCAGACGACTTTGATAATACACCACCGACACTCACTGTTGATGTTGCAGCACAAAGCGACAGCAACACGCCAATCATAAGCGGTACAAGTGATGCGGGCGAGGGGGCACAAGTGACTATCGTAGTGACCGACAGCGCAGGCAACCCGCAAACCATCACCGCCCTTGTGGATGCAAACGGTGATTGGATCGCCACACCAGCGACACCATTAAGTGAAGGTCAAAGCACCATTGAAGTAAGTGTGCGCGACAGTGTCGGCAATGAAACCACCGTGAGTGACACCACGACTATCGACACGCAAGCGCCACTACTCACCATTCAAAACGTGGGCGATGTCAGCGATTTAACACCAGAGCTTCAGGGCACCAGTAATGAAATTGGTGGCACTGTTACACTCACTATCACAGATAGCGCAGGTGCTGTGCAAACCATTGATACAATAGTTGACAGCGATGGTCACTGGGCAATCGAAGTATCGACAGCCCTTGCACAAGGTGAGTTTAGCGTTGTTGCCAGCATTATCGATGCCGCAGGCAACGAGAGTACCGCAAACAGCAGTGGTAATGTAGATACCATCACACCAGTTGTCACCGTTGATGCACTGGGTTTGAGTAACGACAGCACCCCAGTGATTAGTGGTACCTCAACAGAGCCTGCAGGCTCTGTTGTAAATATTGTTATTACCGACAGTAACGGTGATGAGCACCCAATCACCGCTACTGTGGATGCAAACGGTGATTGGCAAGCAACTAGCCCTGAATTACCAGATGGAAGCTACACCGTACAAGCCAGTATCACCGATGATGCAGGTAACACTGGCGGCGCCACACAAACTGGCAGCTTAGATACCTTAGCGCCGACACTGACGTTAGACACAGTAGGCGCCACTAATAACAGCACGCCAACAATTAGCGGGACATCAAACGCGCCAGCAGGCACGGTTATAACGATTAACGTCACGGATGCAGATAATACAGAAACGTTCACCGCGACAGTACAAGCCGATGGCAGTTGGTCAGCGGATGTACCGAACGCGCTAACTGATGGTCCACTCACTATCGAAGCAAGCGTAAGCGACAGTGCAGGAAACACCACCACATTAAGTGAAACCGCGACACTCAACACCACCGCGCCGAGCATTAGCATTAATGCCTTGGTTGATACCAACGACACCACACCAACCATTAATGGTGCAAGTGATGCAGCCGATGGCACCACTATCAGCTTAACGTTTGAAGACAGTGCAGGGAATATTACGACTGTTGATACGACCGTAACGGGTGGTGTATGGAGCGTCGATGCACCAAGCGTACTAGCCGAGGGCGAATATACGGTCACCGCAGAGGTAGACGATGGCCTAGGTAATATCGGCAGCGCCACCGAGACAGGTCTGATAGACCTTACTGGCCCGAGCCTTGTTATTACCGACAATGGTGTAGGCAACGACACCACGCCAACGATTGCAGGCAGTAGTGATGCACCGCAAGGCAGTACGGTAACGGTTATAGTGACAGATAGCAGTGGCACACCACAAACAATGAGCGCCACCGTACTTGCCAATGGCACATGGTCAATCCCTGTACCGATAGCACTCGCAGAAGGTAACTTCACCGTAAGCGCAAGCGTGAGCGATACGGCAGGCAACGAAGCCACCGCCACAGGCACTGGTGAAGTAGATACCACTGCACCGACACTTGTGCTTACCAGCCCAGGTTCAAGTAATGACATCACTCCGACACTTAGCGGCACAAGTGATGCCGTTGAAGGCACGGTTATTAACTTCACGGTTGTGGACGATCAAGGCAATACACAAACCTTTACGACCACTGTGGATGCTGATGGCAACTTCTCGGTGGAAGTACCGACTGCATTGGCTGAAGGACCATACAGCATCGAAGCAAGTATTAGCGATGTGGCAGGTAACAGCACCGATATTACCGGCAACGGCACAATAGACACGTCCGCGCCAAGCATTACCGTGGATGCGCCAGTATTAACAAACGACAGCACGCCAACAGTGACAGGCACCAGTGATGCACCTAGCAGCACCATCAAGGTGACGTTTACAGATGCAGCGAATGCAGTGCAAACTATTGATGTACAAACCGATGCTAATGGTAACTGGAGTGTAACGCCAAGCGGCGATTTAGCGGAAGGTAATTACAGCGTCAGCGCCAGCATCACCGATGCCGCAGGCAATACAGGCAGGGGTACAGACACTGGCGAAGTCGATATAACCGCTCCGGATCTTGAAATTATTCCATCGTTTTTATTAGGTAATTTAGTTTCTCTTTCGGGGGATTCTGATCTACCAGGGGGTTCTGTGATCACTATCACAGAGTACCTAGTTGGTGGGTTAGTTGGCGCAACTTATACAGCGACAACAAATCCTGATGGTACGTGGGGGCTTGCAAACATAACAGTACCTTTACTAAATCTTGCCTATGTAACTGCCAGTGCAACGGATGCCGCTGGTAATGTTAGAACAATCAATACACTTGATTTTGATAACGTAGCGCCAGACCTAACAGTTAGTGTCGATGCTTTATCTAATGACAGTACGCCAGTAATTAGCGGCACCACCGATATGGGGCAAGGCACTGTAATTAATATAACCGTGACTGATAGTGAAGGAGAAAGCCAAGCGTTTACTGCGACAGTTCAAGCCGGTGGCGACTGGTCTGTTGCTGTACCTGCAGAGCTAGCGCAAGGTCAATATACCGTTGTTGCAGAGGTTAGAGACAGTGTTGGTAACTTAACAACGCAGCAGGCTCAAGGTGAAATAGACAGCGTTGATCCTACATTAATTGTGAACGAAGTTAACGCGACAATAGATACAACACCTACAATTTCAGGCACAAGTAATGAGATAGGTGCAGATGTAAGCATTATTATTGGTGGTCAAACACTAACAACAACTGTGGGTACTGATGGCAATTGGCAAGTAGATGTCCCCGTAGCACTTGTTGATGGTGATTATACGGCGCAAGTAAGTATTACCGATGACGCTAATAATATCAGCAGCACGACTATTGATTTAACAATTGATACCCAAGTACCTGTTATTGTACTTAATGATATAACTGTATTTAACACTAATACACCAATTGTAAGTGGTACTTCAACTGAACCACAGAATACGGTGGTCGATATAGTCATTACAGATAGCAATAATGACACACACATTTTAACCGCAATAGTTGATGCTAACGGCGATTGGCAAGTTACGGCGCCAAGCTTGCCAGATGGCAATTATGATGTAGAGGTAAGTATTACCGATGATGCTGGCAATCAAGGTTTGGCTACAGGCTCGAGCTTTATTGATACTCAAGCACCAAGTATTTCTATAAACGCATTAGGTACAATTAATAACAGCACGCCAACTATTTCAGGCACATCCAATGAACCTGAAAACACGAGTATTACAGTAACTGTGACCGATGGAGATAGTACCGAGACTTACACAACTGTTGTTGGTGCAGGAGGTGCTTGGAGTGCAAATATAACAGACGCACTGACTGATGGTGAAGTTACAGTTTCTGCAAGTGTTACTGATGCCGCAGGGAATGAATCAGTTGCAAATAGTACCGCAACTTTAAATACCAATGCGCCTACAATTAATATTAATACAATTGTTGATACGAACGATCAAACACCAGCAATATCGGGCACAAGTAGTGCGGCAGATAACACAGACATCACGGTTGTCATAACTGACGTTAATAACATTTCACATACTGTAACTACAACTGTGGTAGGTGGGATTTGGAGTGTTGATGCGACAAGTATTCTTCCTGAAGGTGAGTTTACTGTTTCGGCAAGTGTAACTGAAGGAAGCTTAACGAGTAATACAACAGGTAGCGGTGTTATCGATTTAACCGCGCCAACGCTTAGTATTACGCCGCTTGTAACTTTAAATGATACAACGCCTACAATTTCAGGCACAACAACCGCACCGCAAGGCGCATTAATTATTATTTTAATTACTGATAGCTTAGGTGCAGAGCAAACGGTTAATGCTATGGTTGGTGCAAATGGCACATGGTCAGTCGCTGCAAGTACAGAGTTGAGCGAGGGCATTTACACGGTTTTAGCTTCAACAACAGATACTGCCGGTAATCCTGTAAACACAAGTATTACAGGGGAAGTTGACATAACAGCGCCAGTTGTGATCATTAACGATATTGCTGGAAGTACCGATCTAACTCCAAGTATTTCAGGGAATGTGACAGGTGCCATGGTAGGTGATGCAGTCGCTGTGGTATTTACCGATGCACTAGGGAATAAGCATACTGTAAATACAACAGTTCAAACTGGTGGTATATGGTCTGTAGAGGCAAGTAGTTCTCTTTCACAAGGAGGTTATTCAGTTGAAGTATTTGTTACTGATAGCGCTGGTAATACTGGGGACGCAACAAATACTGCAACTATTGATACAATTGCTCCCGAAATTAGTATTAATCAAAGTTCATTAATACTAACTCAAGATAGCACTCCATTGATTACAGGTACGTCTAACGAGGCAAATACAAACGTTATTGTTACCTTTACTGATTCTGCTGGAGTTTCTCATCAAATGACCGTTCAAACCGATGGCAATGGAGACTGGCAAGCGGCTGCTAATAATATTTTAGCTGACGGTGTTTACAGTGTTAGTGCAACTATTAGCGATGCTGCGGGCAATACTTCGGTCGACAATAAAGCCGGTGGTGAGGTTGATACCGTGGGACCAGAGCTAACAATTGTGCCTTCGTTCCTATTAGGTCAGTTGGTTTCTTTATCTGGCACCTCTGATTTAGGTGAGGGTAAAACAGTTACTGTTACTTTAGAGCTTGCAGGTGATTTACTTGATTTAACATACGATGTAACCACAGATGCAAATGGTGATTGGGAGCTATTAGGCCTAGCAGTTAATGTTATTGGTCTATCAGTTGTTGAAGCCTCTGCAACCGATGAAGCGGGTAACACCACCACTATTACGACTGCAGATGTAGATGCTTCAACGCCGTTACTTAATGCGGTGGTTGACTTTGCTACTGGTGAGGGCGATTTACCAATAATTAGCGGTACGACCGACCAAGCCCCAGGCACCGAAGTGCTAGTTAGAGTGGTAGATAGCGAAAATGTAGTACAAGAGCTTACGGCTATAGTGCAAGCCGATAATACGTGGGCTGTACAAGTTCCTCAATCATTGGCTGAAGGAGTGTTTAAAGTCACTGTTAATGTGTTAAGTGAAGTAGGTATTACTACGACGCAGCTACTTACGGATGTGGTGGATACAATATCGCCAACACTTGGCTTAGAGGTTATTGGCACAACATCAGATTCAACGCCAATTATCCAAGGTACCAGTGATTTAATTAATGGTGTTGTTGAAATACAACTTGATGGTGGTTCAGTTTTAACCACTACGGTTAATGCAGCTGGGTTATTTTCACTCGAGGTAGATGCATTATCTGAAGGGCAACACGTTGCTAATGTGAGTATTACTGATAATGCAGGTAATGTAGTTACCGATACGCTTGAATTCGTCGTTGATACGCTAGTACCAGTGGTTGGAATTTTACCACTGAGCATTAGCAATACCGATTTATTAGAAATTTCAGGTACATCGGAAGAAGAACCAGGTACAGATATTGACGTAACTGTTATTGGTAGTAATGGTGAAAAAACGGTATTTAATACCTTAATTGGTAGCGATGGCAAGTGGTCTTTAGTAACTACTAGCTTATCAGATGGTATATATACTGTTTCTGCAAGTATAACTGACGCCGCAGGCAATACTGGGCAGTCGGCCATTGAGCAAGTAACCATAGATACTATAGCGCCAGCGCTAGGGATTGATGCGTTTGGTGTACTTAATACGCTAACACCTACTATTGAAGGGACAAGCGATGAAGAGGTAGGAAGTTTAATTACCGTAAATATTACTGACTCTACAGATACATTATATGTAGTTACCACTTCGGTATTAGGAGACGGAACATGGCTTATTGTTACTCCTTTACTTGCTGAAGGTGACTTAACAATTGAGGCAATAAGTACAGATGATGCTGGGAATATAACAACAGTTACGCAAACGGGCACTATTAGTACAACCTTACCAGGTTTGTTAATTAATCAAATTGTAGATACAAGCGATACAACGCCAACAATTACAGGTACCACAGATATATTAGCAGGTGACGTACAGGTAGTTATTACCGATAGTAGCGGTACAGCAACGACATATAACACCCAAGCTATTGCAGGTGTATGGACTCTAATACCTACAACACCATTAGCTGAAGGTGCCTTTACTGTAAGTGCTACAGTTGAAAACTTAGGGCTTACAAGTTCTACAAGCCTAGGTGGCATTATTGATTTAACACCACCAACAGTTGAAGTTAACCAGTTACCTGTTACTAATAACCCGTTACCAACAATTACAGGTACAAGTGATGCACCAGCAGGTACAAATGTGAGTGTTGTTATTACCGATGCTAATAATGATTCACAAACTATTACCGCTCAAGTTTCAGGCAATGGCACATGGTCAGTAACAGCTACCACCGCGCTTAGTGAAGGTAGCTTTAATGCAACAGCATCAATAAGCGATACAGCGGGTAACTCTGCTAGCGATACTATGGTGTCAAGCACAGACTACACAGCGCCAACTGTAGTCATAGATCCAATATTGGTAGGGCAAGATATAACACCTACTGTTACAGGGTCAGTAACTGGAAGTTTTGCAGGCGCGTTAGTAATCGTTATGTTTACTGATTCAGCTGGTGCCACTCACAATGTTCAAACAACAGTTGAGCCTGATGGAACTTGGAGCGTGACCTCTACAGAAGTACTTCCTGAGGGCAACTACAGCGTTGATGTAAGCATTGCTGATGGTGCAGGTAATATCGGAGAAGGATCAGCAAGCAGTGCCGTTGATTCAGGAATCACAATCGATTCAGGATTGGTACTAACTATAGATCAAAACCCAGTTATAACAGGTACAGCCGCTCCTGGTGAGTCTGTAACTGTTACCTTTAGTGGCGCTACAGAGGCAACGGAAACAGTAACTGCTGATGCATCTGGTGAGTGGAGCGTAACAGCTAATACTACCTTAGCTGATGGGACTTATACTGTAACAGCTGTAGCGACCGATAGTTCTGGAAACGCAACATCAAGCGGTAGTTTATCTGGATTGGTTATTGATACTACACCGATTAACTTTACAGTAGAACCTGAGTACTTACTTAATTTATTGGGTATAGGGATATTGGTTGGTTACGAAGGTACATCTGATGGCGGTGAGGGAAGTAAGGTCTATATTTTCGACTCATTAGTTTTAGGCATTGATTTAGCTTTAACTTCAGCGCCATATGCAGTTGTAGATGCTCAAGGTAATTGGGACTCTACTAATTTAGATCTGAATCTTTTAGGTTTACTGGGTACAGGTCTTGAAAACACGTATTTCTATACTGTGGACGAAGCTGGTAATTACCAAGTTAAAAATGGTAATGATGTGTTTATCGAGTCCGGCAATATTTACACCTCTGAATCAGGCTCAGCCTCTGGCGACACAATCCCTGCATCATTTAGCGAAGAGTCGGCTCTAGGCGATACAATCTCTAATGAAGTTTCAAGCAACAACATATTAAGTACTGAAACTATTGATTTAGGTAACTTGAGTGGTCTATCAACACCTGAGCAAACGGTGCAAATGAGTTCGGCGGAGCCGCTTAATATTGATGATGTAATCATTAACGAAGATGCAGAGCAGCTTATAGCGCTAAATACACTGGTTGAAGACGAAGGTTCTGCAATTGCTTATACCCCAGCCCAAAGCGGGGGAAGCATTGATACAGCAGCACCTGCGGTTGATGTACAAAATCAATCGGAAGAGATGATTAAACACTTAATTGAAAGTAGTAATAATCAAACGGATATTTAATACCAATAAAGCCCTCTTAATTATTAAGGGGGCTTACATAATTAAGTGAATTGGTATTATTTATAACTAAATTTAAGAATAAAGGACATTAAAAAAGCCTTATTGATAAGTCAATAAGGCTTTTTTAATGTAAAATTTTGGGCTTAAGCTTTTAAGTTACGAACCAGTTTACTCTCGGTATTTACAGACTTACCGGCTTGGTCGTAGGTCATTGACGTTGGTGCGCCAATTAATATCTCTTTTAATTGTTTAACACTTAGTTGCGCTTGGCGGGCAGCATGAGCATTAACGTTATTTTGTTTTTGGCATTGTGCAAGTTGAGTTTTAACTTGGCTTATTAGCTCAGATATTTCAGGATTTTGTGAGTCGTTACTAGCAATTAGCTTACTTAGCTCTTTATCAAGAGTGCTTAACTTAGTTAAAAAAGACATTTTTTGTTGGGTAATTTCTTTTAAACCAGCACCACGTCGTGAGGCAATAGCAGTAAGCTCGTCGTTTAATAGCGTATGCAAAGAATCTAAACAACTTACTTGTTGGTTTAGTTTTACGCTAATTAAACTATTATGATCAGCCATACACGTTAAACTCAAAATCAGCTAAGTTTTTAGCAAGCTTTTCACTATCCACTTGGTATTTACCTTCAGTTATTGCTTTTTTTAGCTCAGCAACTTTATCGCTGTCAAAGCCAGGCGATTGCTGCGCTTTATCTTGAAGCGTTTTTAATTGCTGTGCCTGCGGCGTTAAACTTACAGAATCACTAGCAGCTTTAGGCGAAGGAGCCTGAGCAGCTTGTGTATTAGCATTATCTTTTTTTAAATCAACTTGTTGCTGCTTTGCATTTGTAAGCGCATTAGCTTGTTGATTACTGCCATTAACTTGATTGACCATAATAATAAACCCGTATATTACCCAACTTATGCCATGTTATCGGCATATACGTAGGATACTTTAGTATAAATCTAAATTAAATATTCACCTGAACAGACTCTACACCATCTACTCGCGCATTTAAAACTTTACCTGATTTTTTGTTTTTTATTTGTATCTGTTCGCCCAAAGTACCGTCTTCTAAAGCAATACCTGTGGTTTTAATTCTAAGGCCTCTGAGATTAGCGTAAATATTAACAGAGTCACCTTTACACACCATACAAATTTGGTTTAGTAATACTGGCATACCACTTCTAATATTTCGTTTACTTCTGCTGCCTATTAGCATTGTAGGGTCATCTAAGTACTGAATTCGTACAAAGTGAGTTGGTTTCATTTCAATACTTAAATGCGATTTAGTTATTACTTCACCACGAGTTAAATTAGCAGTGGCAACAACAACTGGAGCCATTTCAACAACTCTTACATGAACGTATTGAGTCCACGTTTGCGCATCATTGCACTTGGCTTGTAAGGTTACTTGGCGGTTAAATGGTGGCTCATCGGATGTTGATAATTCAAGCTTAGTATTACAGACACGATCAGGGATGCGACTATCTAAAGGCAGTGCACTTAATTGAATATTAGTATTTTGTAATGTACCAACCTGCTTACCTATGTAAGTGACGGCCATGTCTTGTAATAAATCTTTACTAAACACTTTAGCGTGCAAAGGGAATACAAAGCACAAGCTAGTAACAAAATAAAAAACACTGTATCTTCTGATTTTTTTTAACAAACTCATAATGTTTCGACTATGCTTATGGTTTCAAACAGGGTATAAATATTTTGCGTCAAAAAGTAGACGCACCCGCGATGTTATGTAGCTTTATAAATAGAAAGCAATTATCGTTCCGTATTATTTGTTTTCTTTAGGAGATTTGAATGGCAGGCATTTTAGACTCAGTAAACCAACGCACACAGTTGGTTGGGCAGAACCGCCTAGAATTACTTTTATTTAAGCTCAGAGGGCGTCAGCGTTTTGGTATTAATGTATTTAAAGTGAGAGAAGTGCTGCAATGCCCTCCACTAACAAGCATGCCAAAATCTAATCCGTATATTCGTGGTGTTGCACATATTCGTGGTCAAACTATTTCAGTAATCGACTTATCGATGGCTGTAGGTGGGCGCCCAATCGACAACATTAAAGACAGCTTTATAATCATTGCTGAATACAATCGCTCTGTACAAGGGTTTTTAGTGGGCGGAGTTGAACGTATTGTAAATATGAATTGGGAAAAAATAATGCCACCGCCATCAGGCGCCGGACGTTATTCATATTTAACGGCAGTGACCGAAATCGAAAATGAATTAGTCGAAATTCTCGATGTAGAAAAAATTCTCAACGAAATTTGCCCAGTAAACACAGAAGTAAGTGCTGAAGTTGCACAAAGCGGCGATATTCAAAAAGATTTAGGCGAACGTATCGTATTTATTGCAGACGACTCTGCTGTTGCGCGTAATCAAGTTAAACGTGCCCTAGAGCCGTTAGGCGTGCAAACAGAGCTTGCCAAAAATGGTAAAGAAGCACTTATAAGATTAAAAGAAATAGCAGAGCTTGATTGTAAAAACGATATTACTGAGCGAGTAGCGTTACTTATCTCAGACGTTGAAATGCCAGAAATGGACGGCTATACCTTAACAGCTGAAATAAAAGCAGATCCCAAACTTGCACCTTTGCATGTTATTTTGCATACCTCTCTGAGTGGTGTTTTTAACCAGGCTATGATTGAAAAAGTCGGGGCAGATGACTTTATTGCTAAATTTAACCCAGACGAATTAGCAACAGCGGTTAAAAAGTGGGTTCATTGTGATTAACAAAAATAGGTGCTACTAACTTGAATAATAAAGATTTGCAGCAAAGTGAATACGACCAGTTTCGTTCGTTTTTAGAGCAGCAATGCGGCATTGTTTTAGGTGAAAACAAACAGTATTTAGTTAAAAGCCGACTTGCTCCGTTAATGACTCGATTTAATGTGGGATCTTTATCGGAGTTGGTTAGTAAAACTCTCGGGCCTCACGAGCGGCAATTAAGAGCCGCAGTGGTTGATGCAATGACCACAAACGAAACGTTATGGTTTAGAGATCAATACCCGTTTGAGTTGCTCCAAAACAAGCTCTTCCCTGAGTTTAAAGACTTAAGAAGGCCTTTAAAAATTTGGTCTGCTGCCAGCTCATCAGGACAAGAACCCTATTCAATAGCTATGTCAGTAGCTGAATTTAATACTAAGCAACCTGGTGTGCTTCGTATGGGCGCACAAATTATTGGTACCGACATATCTAATACCATGCTTGATATGTGTAAAAATGCAGAATATGACGCGCTTGCACTTGCCAGAGGGTTATCTGCAGAGCGTCGTAAAAAGTTTTTTAAAGACAGCGGCAATGGT
Organism: Pseudoalteromonas sp. NSLLW24; assembly: GCF_015864725.1. Taxonomy (NCBI): domain Bacteria; kingdom Pseudomonadati; phylum Pseudomonadota; class Gammaproteobacteria; order Alteromonadales; family Pseudoalteromonadaceae; genus Pseudoalteromonas; species Pseudoalteromonas sp. NSLLW24. The sequence continues at coordinate 172,772 of NZ_JADYWQ010000002.1, forward strand.
ATGGCACAAGTAAACGATACAATAAAAAAACAAGTTAGTTTTAGGCACCTGAATTTGCTTGATTCTTACGCGTTAATGGGCAAATTTGATATTATTTTTTGCCGTAATGTACTTATTTACTTTGCGCCTGAAATAAAAGCTAAAATTATTAATCAGTTTGCACAAGCATTAAACCCAAAAGGGTACTTATTTTTAGGCGCGTCAGAGTCCCTAACTGGCCTAAGTACTGAATTTGATATGGTTAGATGCAACCCCGGTATCATTTACCAAAAGAAATAATTAAGTTAATTCATTTCCCTAAAACGACGCACCAAGCGTCGTTTTTCTATTTAGATACATAGCCTTATAAAAATATAACACTTCCTAATATTAATGGCTTATTTTTTGCTTTATTCATGGGTAAGTCAATTTTTTGGAGAAGGTTATGGCTATCAGTTTTGATAAAGCATTAGGTGTGCATCCGCAAGCCATGTTGATCCGTTCACAGCGAGCTGAATTAATTGCAACTAATATAGCTAACGCTGATACGCCTGGCTATAAAGCAAAAGATATTGATTTTGCCTCTGCATTAAAAGCGGCAAGGTCAACCCAGCAAAGCGGCAATACTATGGTAAGAACTAATGATAAACACATTGGTGGAGGTACTCATAGTATGGGAAGTTCAGAATCATTTCGTATGCCAAATCAATCAGATACAGGTGATGGTAACTCGGTTGATATACAAGTGGAACGAAACTTGTATACACAGAATGCTATGGAGTATCAGGCCAGCTTGCAATTTTTAAGCGGCAAATTTAAAGGCCTGAATAAAGCTCTCGGTAGTCAAGGATAAAAATTATGAGTTTATATAATGTTTTCGATATTGCAGGTTCGGGTATGAGCGCACAAAACGTTCGCTTAAATACTACAGCTAGTAATATTTCTAATGCTAATACCATTAGTTCATCTCAAGACAAAACGTACCGAGCGCGCCAACCTGTATTTGCGGCTGAACTAACAAAGGCTTCAGCATCAGTAAGTAACCAACAGGGCTCCGCAGTTGGTGTGAAAGTTTTGGGCATTGTTGAAAGTAATGCACCATTACAAATTGAATATAACCCAAACCATCCAAGTGCGGATGAAAATGGCTATATCTATAAACCCAACGTCAATGTTGTAGAGGAGATGGCAAATATGATTTCTGCCTCTCGTTCTTACCAAACAAACGTGCAAGTTGCTGATGCAGCAAAGCAAATGCTAAGTAAAACACTGTTGCTAGGGCAGCGGTAACCGAGGGTAGGTTATGAGTAACGATATTAGTACATCTTCATCCTATTTAGACTCTATACGCTGGCAAGAATCGCAAGTAGCGACCAGTGATAATGAGAGTGATGCGTTAACACAAGAAGACTTTTTCTCTTTGTTAACTCAGCAATTATCGTTTCAAGATCCCAGTAACCCTGCGGATAACGATCAAATGATTGCGCAAATGACTAGTTTCACAATGGCGCAAGGCATCAGCGATTTAAATTCAAATTTTGATAGCTTAGCGTCTTCTATGACATCAAATTCAGCATTGCAAGCATCAACACTTGTTGGCAAGCAAGCTTTACTTGAGTCAAACACCCTGGATTTAAATGAAACGGGTGATGCCAGAGGCTCTGCAGTGGCAGAAGAAGCCGTTGATAACTTAAAAATTAAAGTGACAGATGCATCAGGTCAGCTAGTAAGAACTATTGATATGGGTTCTCAATCAGCAGGTGCAGTACGTTTTGCGTGGGATGGCAAAAATGAAGCCGGTGAGCGTTTACCTGAAGGTGAATACTCAGTAACCGCCGAAGGAAGTACTGACGGCGAATTTTCAAGCTTGCCCATTGCTACATTCAAGAACATTGAAAGCGTTAATATTAATGGCTCAAGTGGCATTATTATTAACACTAAAGAAGGTGCGGTTAGGCTGACAGATGTAGCAGAAATCGCGTAATAAATTTTAGTATTTTTCGCCTGCTAGCAGGCCACAGACTAACAGGTTAGAGGTGAATTATGAGCTTCAATATTGCATTAACCGGCCTTGCTGCCGCGCAAAAAGATTTAGACGTAACGGCAAATAATATTGCAAACGTTAATACCACAGGTTTTAAAGAGTCACGCGCTGAGTTTGCCGATGTTTACGCTTCATCAGTATTTAGCTCTGGTAAGACTAAAAATGGTGACGGTGTGCAAACAACCATGGTTGCGCAGCAGTTTCATCAAGGCTCACTACAATTTACAAATAACTCACTTGATTTAGCAATCACTGGTGAAGGTTATTTTGCGATGACCGACGATTTATCTTCGCAAGATTTAACATATACACGTGCAGGTGCATTTAAGCTTAACCAAGATAACTTTATGGTTGACGCAAAAGGTAACTTTTTACAAGCATTCCCAGTTGATTCATCTACAGGTGATACAACGTCGGTAAGTTTGAGCACAACTGATCCAATTCAAATCCCTGATTCGTCTGGTTCACCTCGCGCAACAGAAAATGTATTTTTGTCGTTTAACTTAGATGCAACGGCGGATCCAACAGGTCTAGATTTTGACCCTACGTCTAGTGGTACTTATAACTCATCTACGTCAACAACGGTATATGATTCACTAGGTGAACCACATATTTTACAATACTTTTTTGCTAAAGAAGATGATGCCGCAGCAGGTGGTACAGATAACAGTTGGGAAGTATACGCAACACTCGATGGCAAAGTAGTTGATGGCACAACTGGTGGAGAACAAACAACGACACCTTATACACCACTAACTACCCTAGGTTTTAACTCAAGTGGTTTACCATCAACAACAGGTGGTGTGGCAAATACAAATACAACTACTTTTGATGAAATACTGCTACCAGCGGGTTCTGGTGCTGGTTTATCAACATTACTAGACAATGGTGCAACTTTCCCAGGTACTGGTATTGAGCTTAACTGGCGCGATGAAAATAACACGGCAGGACGTATCCCAACTCAGTATTCAAGTGGTTTTGAAGTAAAAGCACTCGATCAAGATGGTTCAACGGTAGGCCGTTTAGCCGGAATTGATATAGGCACAGACGGTAAAATTGTCGCTTCTTACAGTAATGGTGACTCAACATTCCTAGGCCAAGTGGCTATGGTACGTTTTCCAAACTCACAAGGGTTATCACAAGTGGGTGATACAAGCTGGAAGCAAAGTATTGATTCAGGTGAACCTGTAGCGGGTGAAGCAGGTTCGGGCACGTTTGGTGGAATTAACTCATCAGCGCTTGAGCAATCAAATACAAATCTTACTAATGAACTTGTAGACTTAATCACTGCACAGCGTAATTACCAAGCAAACTCACGTGCGCTTGAAGTTAACTCAACTATTCAGCAAAGTATTTTGCAGATTCGATAAGCTAAACCCCATTAAATATATTAGGCTGCATTTTTGCAGCCTTTTTTATAAGCCCTCTTTGTAAGCCCTTCTAAATACCTCTCAATGTTGCGTCAAATTTAATCTGGCACCTATTTTGCATTTATAAGTTCAGAGATTTTTTATGTGAGTCGATACTATGGACAAAATGGTCTACATTGCGGCCTCTGGCGCTAAGCAAAGCCTACAAGGGCTTGCTTTAAAAGCCAATAATTTGGCAAATGCAAATACAACGGGTTTTAAAGCCGACTTTGCGCAAGCACGTTCTATGCAAGCGTTTGGCGAAGGTTTGCCTACACGTGTATTTTCAATGCAAGAGCGTCCGGGTTCTAACATGGTATCGGGTGGCATTGTTCAAACCGGGCGAGACTTAGATATCGCAATGAGCGATAACGCATGGCTTGCAGTGCAAGATGCCTCCGGTAATGAAGCTTATACAAAAGTGGGTACGTTAAACATTACTGCTCAAGGCATGCTCGTAACCAGCCACGGTCGTCAAGTTATTGGCGAAGGGGGACCTGTTATTTTACCTGTCCCAGTCGAAAAAATAGGGTTTAGCCAAGATGGCGCTATTCAAGTTCGACCGCAAGGCGCTCCCGCTAACTTTTTAGAAGAAATAGACACGCTTAGAGTGGTAGAAGCAAATAGCTCACAGCTCGAAAAAGGTAACGATGGTTTATTTAGACCAAAAGCAAATGTAACAGTAGATACCTCTGCCAATGTAAAAGTTTTAAGTGGTTCGCTTGAAATGTCGAATGTGAACCCTGTTCACGAAATGGTCGACATGATAAGCCACCAGCGCCAATTTGAATTACAAGTGAAATTAATGAAAACAGCTGAAGAAATTGACGAGCGTCAAGATCAGTTATTACGCATAGTTTAACTTTAAAATGAGGACACGATTATGAATCCAGCATTGTGGATCAGTAAAACTGGGCTAGACGCTCAACAAACCGATATATCGGTTATCTCAAATAATTTAGCGAATGCGAGTACCGTAGGTTACAAAAAAAGCCGCGCTATATTTGAAGATTTACTTTATCAAAATATTAATCAACCAGGTGGTCGTTCATCGCAAGATACCGAAATGCCGTCGGGCTTAATGTTAGGTGCGGGTGCTAAAGTTGTAGCTAACCAAAAAGAGTTTACGCAAGGCAACATGTTGACCACCGAAAACTCACTAGATTGGATGATTTCTGGTGAAGGCTTTTTTGAAGTACTGCAACCAGATGGCAATATTGCTTATTCGCGCAACGGCCAGTTTACTACTGATGGCGATGGCCGAATTGTAACATCGGGCGCTGGTTACGTTATTCAGCCAGAAATGAATGTACCTGATGATGCGCAATCAATTACGGTTTCGCAAGACGGTGAAGTATCTGTGCGTGTTGCAGGCCAAGCCGATAACGTGGTCATTGGTCAGCTGACTATTAGTGATTTTATTAATCCGTCGGGTCTTGAGCCAATCGGTCAAAATCTTTATACCGAAACCGCTGTAAGTGGTGCGCCGGTACAAGGTAACCCGGGTGTTGAAGGGTTAGGTAGCATTATTCAAGGCTCACTAGAAACTTCAAACGTAAATGTAACTGAAGAGCTCGTAAACCTAATCGAAACTCAGCGTATTTACGAAATGAACTCAAAAGTAATTTCGGCCGTTGACGAAATGATGAGTTATATCAATCAACAGCTTTAATAGAGTAGGGGGAATTATGCGTAATATTATTTTATTTGCAGCGGGCACATTATTTTTAAGTGGCTGTATGTCTACGCAAAATAGTGAAGTAGTGCAGGACGACCCTTACTACGCACCTATGTACCCCGAGCCTATTTTAGAGCCGCTGGTAGCCACAGGTTCATTGTTTAATACTCATACATCAAACGACTTATATTCTGATAAAAAAGCGCTACGTACTGGCGATATAATTACGGTTAAATTGCAAGAGTCTACTCAAGCAACAAAAGCCGCTAAAACAGAAACAGACAAAGAAACCGACGCAAGCTTAGACCCCGTTATTGGATTAGGTGGTCTACCTGTAAATATAGGTGGCGATAGTATTCAGTTTGGTATTGGTAGTGATTCGTCGTTTACGGGTGATTCAAAATCAAACCAGTCAAACAGCTTAGTGGGCGATATTTCGGTTAATGTAATGCGCGTTTTACCTAACGGTAATTTAGTTATTCGCGGTGAAAAATGGCTAACGCTTAATACCGGTGAAGAGTTTATTCGTTTAGAAGGGCTAGTACGCCCTCAAGACGTAAGCGCCGATAATACGGTTGAATCAAATCGTATTGCTAATGCACGTATTCAATACTCAGGTAAAGGGCAAACGCAAGAAGCGCAAAGTCCTGGTTGGCTTACACGTTTCTTTAGCAGTTCGCTGTTTCCATTTTAGAGGGTAACAACATGAATAGCCTTAAAGCTTTATGTTTAGTTGTGTTATTAGGTTGGCAGTTTACTGCCAGTGCTGAGCGCATAAAAGATGTGTCTATGGTTGAAGGCGTACGCTCTAACCAATTAGTTGGTTATGGCTTAGTGGTTGGCTTGCCGGGCACTGGCGAGCAAAACTCATATACACAACAAAGTTTTAGAGGCATGTTGAACAGCTTTGGTATTACGCTACCTTCAACTCAAAGTCCTAAAATTAAAAATGTTGCCGCTGTTGCTGTGCATGCAGAATTACCCGCATTTAGAAAGCCCGGGCAAACAATAGATATTACGGTTTCTTCCATTGGTAGTGCAGGCAGTTTACGTGGTGGCACTTTATTACAAACTTTTTTAAAGGGTGTAGACGGTAACGTGTATGCAATTGCACAAGGTAGTTTAATTGTGGGAGGCCTAGGCGTAGAGGGCCTTGATGGAAGTAGAGTCGTAATTAATACTCCTACAGTTGGACGAATTCCCAATGGCGCAACAGTTGAACGCACCGTAGAAAGCCCGTTTATGCAAGGCGATTACATTACCTTCAACTTAAACCGCCCAGACTTTACAACGGCAAAACGCCTAGAAAAAACAATTAATGACTTAGTCGGCCCAAATAGCGCACAAGCAATTGATTCTGTTTCTATTCGTGTCATAGCACCACGCGATGCATCCCAGCGTGTATCGTACTTATCAACACTCGAAAACTTAGAATTTAAGCCAGCTGACATGGCCGCTAAAATTATAGTTAACTCGCGTACAGGTACTATTGTTATTGGTAAAAATGTAACCCTACAGCCTGCTGCAGTGACCCATGGCGGTTTAACAGTCACCATTGCTGAGCAGCAAAATGTAGTGCAGCCAAATCCGCTAGCAAACGGTGATACAGTTGTCACGCAGCAAAGTATTATTGATGTAAACCAAGACGACTCGCGCGCTTTTGTATTTAACCCAGGGGTAAGTCTTGACGATTTAGTTCGCGCAATTAACGAAGTAGGCGCAGCGCCTGGTGACTTAATGGCTATTTTAGAAGCGCTAAAAGAAGCGGGCGCAATTAATGGTCAGTTGATCGTTATTTAAAAACTAAAGCAAGTAACGTGTCACTCAAAGCTCTATATCTATTAAACAAAGATCTAGAGCTCTTTTATTTACAGTAACTTAAAATTATTATTTTTATCTTCCTTGTTTTATCGGTAGTGGCTCAATTTTTGCATTTTTAACTACATTATTCATTTTGTGTCAAAAAGCCGATGGAAACTAATCACCTCGATAAACAAAACTTTTTTGATTTAGGCAACTTAGATTCACTTCGTAAAGAAGCCTTAACGAGTGGCGATGCATCAACTGATGCTTCCAAAGCTGCGCTCAAAAAAGCGGCCGCACAATTTGAAGCTATTTTTACGCAAATGTTGCTCAAAGGAATGCGCAAAGCTAACGAAGCATTTGAAGATAAAGACAGTCCATTTAATTCAAGTGGCGTAAAGTTTTTTGAAGAAATGCACGATCAGCAACTTTCTACAGAGCTTTCATCAAATGGCTCGTTAGGCCTTGCCGATTTAATTGTTCAGCAGTTATCGCCTGAGTCTAAAAACTTTATGCCAGGCTCTGTGCTTAGAACAACCAACGATATTTTTAGCGATACGCAAGTCGGTTCCGCTCTTCCTCATGAGCAAAAAAATAAGCAACCCGATCTTATCGTTAAGAGTACTAAAGCCGATATTGCTGAGCCTAAAGTCGATACTGCAGAGTCTAAAACCGATAGCCCAACATTTAAAAATGCAGAAGAGTTTGTAAGTTCAGTGTGGGAACACGCTAAAACTGCAGCGCAAAAAATTGGTTTAAACCCAGCGGTAATGGTTGCACAAGCGGCACTTGAAACCGGTTGGGGTAAACACATTATTAATAAAAGTGACGGTGGCAGCTCAAATAACTTATTTAATATTAAGTCGGATAAAAGCTGGGAAGGCGATAAAGCAAGCAAAGTAACGCTTGAGTTTGAGCAAGGCACACCCGTTAAAAAACAAGCCAGCTTTAGAGCCTACGATTCAATTAAAGATAGCGTGAACGACTTTGTTGATTTTTTAACGCAAAACCCACGCTACAAAGAAGCATTACAAAATACAGCAAAACCAAATGACTTTTTAGATTCATTACAAAAAGCAGGTTATGCAACCGATCCAAATTATGCCAGCAAAATAAAAAAAGTGCTCAATAGCAGTCAGCTAAAAGACATTGCGGCAAACGTGATCCGCCAAGGAGTAGAGTAACATGTCGTTTAATTTATTAAACATTGCCAGTTCTGGGGTTAGAGCAAGCTCGGAGCTATTGCAAACGACAAGTAAAAATATTGCCAATGTAAATACCGTAGGCTACGTACGTGAGCGTACTGAATTTACCACTATGGTTGATAACCAAGTAGGGCGAGGCGAAACATACCGATTACTAAACGAGTTTGCTCAGTCACAGCTAAATCGTGACACCTCTAATAAATCGTTTTTCGATCAGTTTATTACTGAGGCAAATAGAGTTGATACTATTTTTTCTGAAGAGTCGAACAACCTTTCGACCGGAATTAACTCTTTATTTAATAACGTGCAAGAAGCTCTAAATCAACCGTCATCTACCGTTGCCCGCTCATTAGTAATGACAGATGCGCAAAGCTTAATTGATCAAATGGATAGGCTTTCTGGCATCGTGCTTGATCAAAAAAGTGTAGTGAACGAGCAGCTCGAAATATTTTCAGATGAAGCAAACTCACTAATTCAAAGTATTAGTACGCTAAATCAAAATATTGCGGCAGTTAATGGCACTAATAATGCCGCAGATGCAAGCTCTACCTATAACGAACGCGATAAAGCAATACGCGACTTATCAGAGCTAATAGACATAGAAACGCTTGATGGTCCAAATGGCGAAAAACTCGTTTTTATGGGCACAGGTGAAGCGGTTGTTATGCAAAATGGCGCATTTAACTTATTTTCGATGACGGGCGACCCCGATCCTAATTTTAAAGAATTCACGCTTGACGTTAATGGTGGCAAAGCAGTGCCGCTTGAAGTTGATGTAAGTAAACTTAAAGGCAAAATTGGCGGCTTACTCGCTTTTAGAGATGACATATTAGTCCCTGCTCAAAACCAAATTGGTCAAATGGGCTTAGCGATAGCCGACGCATTTAACGAACAAAACAAATTGGGTATGGATGCAACAGGTCAGCTGGGTGGTAATATTTTTAATATTCCTACCGTTGGCGCTTATGCGTATCAAGCTAACACAGGTACTGCCGGTATGACTGCAACAGTAGAGCCAGGTAAGGGCAGTGAACTTCCTGCCAGTGACTTTATTATTACTTATACAGCTAATGCTAATGAAGTAAGTATTCAGCCTATAGATAACAAAGGGGATCCGCTGGGACAGCCTTCACTTGCTGATATATCGACAGGTGTTATTGATTCATCGACTATAACCTCAGGCGAATCATTTGGTCTTCAAGTAAATGTATCTGGGGCAGGTGTTGAGGGTGATCAGTTTCAAATAAAGCTTAATTCAGATGCCGCTTCAAGTATTACACTTGCAACAGGGCGCGCAGAAGATTTAGCACTAGCATCGCCTATTCGTACTGCTAACGATTTAAATAATATAGGTACCGCTACTATTTCAGCGGGAGAAGTAACAAGTGTTACCTCCGGTGGATTTACTTCAACACCAAGCTTAACAAACGGTGAAATAACGCTTGTTAAAACAGGTAATGCTAACGAATATCAAATTACAGATAATAGCGGAACGAGTACTTTTACTATTACGCCTCCTGCAAAAGGAATGTTATCGCAAGCGGGTGCTCCATTTGATACCTACGGATTCGATTTTGATATAGAAGGTACACCAGCAACAGGCGACACCTTTACACTTGAGTTTAACGAAGGCGGCTTTGATGATAACCGTAATGGTTTAAAATTAGCTGATTTACAAAATGGTGAGTTAGTCCGTTTAAATGTAGAAACAACAGCAACGGCCGACAACCATAAAACGTTCAACCAAGCTTATTCGGGATTAGTGAGTGATATAGGTGTTATAACTGGCCAAGCAATCACAAGCGGTAGTGCGTTTAATGCATTAGCAGAGCAGTCTGAGGCATGGTACGAGTCGTTATCGGGTGTAAACCTTGATGAAGAGGCCGCAAATTTACTGCGTTTTCAACAATCATACTCAGCATCAGCACAAGTTTTAGCAGCAGCTCAAGAAATTTTTGACACCTTATTAAATGCGGCGAGGTAATTATGCGTTTATCAAATAATTTAATGTACCAAAACAACATAAATAAAATACTCGACAACCAACAAGGTGTTGCAAATGCTCAAGAGCGAGTAACAACAGGTGAAAAGTATTTAACCACCTCAGAAGCGCCAGCTGCTATTTCGCAAGCTATGCTGTATTCAAATAAAATACAAACTAATGAGCAATACACTAAAAATATCGATCAGCTTACCGGCAGGCTAGAAACTGAAGAAAGCGTATTACAAAGTATAAATAGTAATATCCAACAAGCGCAAGAACTCACTATTCAAGCTGGTAATGGTGCGTACACTAAAGACGATTTAAAATCGATTGCATCAGAACTTAGTGGCATTCAACAAACGCTAGCTAACTTAATGAACACCCGATCAGAAGACGGAAAGTTCATATTTTCAGGATACCAAGACAGCACGCAGCCGTATCAGTTTGATTCTGCAGCGGGTGAGTACACCTATAATGGCGACCAGGGCCAGCACCAAATAACTATAGCTGAAGGTGTATCAATTAAAGCGAGTGATAACGGCTTTGATACGTTTGAAAAAACTAACGCGCGATTAAATGTAGAATCCAACACGGCAAGTGTTTCAGGCTCTATTACAGCGGCAAGTGTGTATGTTGACGGCCAAGCTGAGTTTGATAAGTTTCATCAAGCAAATTACAACGCAGACCCAACAGCTCTAGCAACAGCAAATACATATAGTGTATTAGTAAGCCCAGGTGCTACGGCAACAGATCCACAAACCTACGAAATATACCGAGACGGCGCAGCACTAACCCCCGCAGTAACAGGTGAAGTTACTGATGAGCCTATCGATTTTGCAGGTATGAAAATTGAATTTGAAGGCACAGCACCTGGTCAGCTTGACTTCAGCCTTGAAAAACCAGGCAAAGAAAACGTACTCAATACATTACAAGCACTTATTACCGGCCTTAACGATGGCACACTTGAAGGTGATGACTTTCAGCAAGTGCTTGCTGATGGCCTAGTGCAATTACAGAACTCGAGTGAGCAAGTGGTATTTACCCAAGCAAGTTTAGGTGGGCGTATGAACGCGCTTGAAAGAGTAAGCGATTCAAACTTAGCGCTCGATATTCAAAATAAAAGTAATCGCTCTAACTTAGTTGAAGTTGATATGGCAGAAGCTATTAGCGAACTCACTAAACAAGAAACGGCACTGCAAGCATCGCAAGCTACTTTTGGCCGTTTAACTAACCTTTCATTATTCGATTACTTATAAGCAGATTATAAGCAGATTATAAGCAGAAATACCTTGCCGCTTTACCTACTTTTAAAGCGGCAAAAAATTGTCACTCCTTTCTAAACAACTTCACTCTTTATTTACAATTCAACAAATTATATATTTTCATTTAATAACAACAACTTAAAAATAAATTAAAGTTGGCACAGTAAATGCTTTTCTTATTATAAGAAATTATCGAACAGTGGTTCCTGTTAAATCGTGTTGAACCACACTCTGTTTAAACCTAGGAGATGGTAAAATGGCATTAACAGTAAATACTAATGTGTCGTCACTAAACGCACAACGTAACCTTAATAAATCAGGTGAAGGCTTAGCAACTTCGATGGAGCGTTTATCATCAGGTATGCGTATCAATAGCGCAAAAGATGATGCCGCAGGTCTACAAATTTCAAACAGATTAACATCGCAAATTAATGGCCTAGCCGTTGCTCAGCGAAATGCTAATGATGGTATTTCAATGGCGCAAACAGCTGAAGGTGCAATGAGTGAATCAACAAGTATTTTACAACGTATGCGTGAACTAGCACTTCAATCAGCAAACGGATCTAATTCACCAGAAGATCGTGAAGCGCTGCAAAAAGAAGTATCAGCTTTACAGGTTGAATTGACACGTATAGCCGATACCACCTCATTTGGTGGACAACAATTATTAGATGGCAGTTACGGTAGTAAAACATTTCAGGTTGGCGCTAACGCAAATGAAACAATAAATGTATCGCTTTCAAGTGTTGCAGCAGAAAAAATCGGTGCAAATCAAACTAACCTGCAATCTGCAACTACTGTAGATGGTTTTGGTCAAGTAAATGAGACAGGCACCGGTACGCTTGCCGCAAGTACAATAGCATATGGTAATTTAGCAATCTCTGGAAGAGAAGACTCTACTGTTGCGATTCCAGCTGGTGCTAGTGCTGAAGAAGCTGCTGATTTAATAAACCAAGTGACAGGTGCTACAGGTGTTTCAGCACAAGCCAGAACAGAAGCGCGTTTAGATATTACGGGCACACAAACGACAGCAGGTGAGTCTGTTAGTTTTGAGTTGAACGGCGAAAAAGTATCATTTGTAGCAACAGGAACTGCAACAGGTGATGAACAAGCAATGGCTGAAGCTATTAACAGTAGAACAGATGAGCATGGTGTTACAGCTACTATTGATAATGGTGTGCTGTCTGTTTCAGATAACAGTGGCGCAGATATTGAAATTGTTGGTTTTGCTGGCGGCACGGGTTCTACTTTAGGTATTATTCCCCAAGGCTATGATGGTTTTGCTGGTGATACAGTTACTATTGCAACAGGCGGAACTGACTCAGGCAGAATAGCTGGAGCTATCCAATTAAATTCATCAGATACCTTTAGCACAACAGGTAGTACTTCTGTGGATGAGGTTGCGACTAAAGTAACAAGTGCTTTAGAAAATGCAGCGGATATTGACATTACAAGCCAAAAAGGGTCGCAGGATGCATTATCAGTAATTGATAACGCAATAGCTAATATTGACTCGCAACGTGCAGGTTTAGGTGCGGTACAAAACCGCTTTAGTCATACTATTAGTAACCTTGCTAATATTGCTGAAAATGTATCTGCATCACGTAGTCGTATTCAAGATACTGACTTCGCGGTAGAGACAGCGCATATGACTAAAAATCAGATCTTGCAACAGGCGGGCACGTCAATCTTATCGCAAGCAAACCAAGTGCCACAAGCCGCGATTAGTTTGCTAGGCGGTTAATTAAACTAACAGCAATTTATTTTGTTGTATTAGAAAAGCGCAATTTATTGCGTTTTTTTTGTTTTTTTACTATTTGATTTTTTATTAAACCATTTTTGAATTATGCGTTTAACTTACTTTTATACAATTTATTAAATAAAAGCTAAAGGTATTTCACTTCCTGCCGTTAACTTAATCAGTAAGGGGCTTGTACATAAATTTGTTACGGCTCTTGGTTAAATCAAAACAGTACTTTTACGAAAGTAATCAGGAGTTTTCTTATGATTTCAGTAAACACAAATGTATCTTCATTAAACGCGCAACGTAACTTATCTCAATCAGGTTCTGATTTAGCGACATCAATGGAGCGTTTATCATCAGGTATGCGTATTAACAGCGCAAAAGATGATGCGGCAGGCCTACAAATTTCAAATCGTTTAACATCACAAGTAAATGGTTTAGGCGTAGCTCAAAGAAATGCAAACGATGGTATTTCAATGGCGCAAACAGCTGAAGGCGCAATGAGTGAGTCTACAAGTATTTTACAACGTATGCGTGAATTAGCACTNACAATCAGCGAATGGTTCAAACTCATCAGAAGACCGTGAAGCGCTACAAAAAGAAGTATCAGCTTTATCAACAGAGCTAACACGTATTTCAGATACGACTTCATTTGGTGGTCAGCAATTATTGAACGGCAGCTTCGGTTCAAAATCATTACAAATTGGTTCAAATGCAAACGAAACAATTAACGTATCACTATCGAGTGTAGCGGCAGAAAAAATTGGTTCTAACCAGGTTAATCTGCAAGGTGCGGTTGGTGCGGATGCAACAGAAAATGGTTTGGGTCAAGCAACTGCAGGAGCTGTTGACCTCACTACAGCTGCACCTTCAGTAACAGGGGGAACGTACAGTATATCAGGCCGTAATGATGCCGATGTTGTAATAGCTGATGGCGCTAGCGCTGAAGCAACTGCAGCTGCAATTAATAGCGTAACTAGCTCTACAGGTGTTACAGCTCAGGCAAGAACTGAAGCTGAAATTACATTTGGGGCAGCAGCAGCAGGGCCTGTATTAGATAGTACTATAAGCTTTGAACTAAACGGTGAAGATTTGTCATACACTTCAACAGGAACTGTTGATGGTGATAAACAAGCAATGGCTGAAGCCATTAATGGTGCAACTGATGATCATGGTGTGATTGCAACGATTGATAATGGTGTGTTGTCTGTATCAAATAATACTGGAGCAGATATTTCAATTGTTAATTTTAGTGATAATCTTGCTACACCAGCTGCAACCTTACTTGTAAAGCCTCAAGGTTACAATGGTACTGATGGAACCGAAATTACTTTAACTGCTGGAAGTACTGATTCGACTTTGATATCAGGCGCAGTCCAATTAAATTCTTCTGAAACGTTCAGTGTAGTAGCCGATGATGATTCAATTGCAGCAACTACTAATGCTGTAGTCAGTAAGCTAAATGATGTTTCTGACGTTGATATTACAAGCCAAAAGGGCTCGCAAGATGCGCTAGCAATTATTGATAACGCGATTGCAAACATCGACTCACAACGAGCGAGCTTAGGTGCGGTTCAAAATCGTTTTGACCACACAATAAGTAACTTAGCAAATATTTCTGAGAACGTATCTGCATCACGTAGCCGAATTCAAGACACTGACTTTGCAACAGAAACTGCAGAGATGACGAAGAACCAAATATTGCAACAAGCAGGTACATCAATCTTGTCGCAAGCGAATCAGTTGCCACAAACAGCACTTAGCTTATTAGGTTAATAGGTCAAGCGTTAGCTTAATGGTTAGCTAGTACATAAAGTCAGTATTAGCTTTACAATAAAAGGAGGTGGCTTTAGCTACCTCCTTTTATGGTTCAAGGGCTAAAATTAAGCTATTGTTGGTTTAATTAAGTGAGAAATAGGATCTGTTATGAATACAATTACTTCAAATGCAGAGGTTACAACATTATCTAATCTAACCGCTGGAAATGACAAGCAGGTAGGACCGGTTGTTCACTCTTTAACCGAACGAGCTGTTGATGATGTAAATCAAATGGATAAACAAAATCAACAGCAATTACAGAAAAACCAATACGATATAAACCCTACGGAAAAGCAGCCTTTAGAGCGTGAACAGTTAGAAGAGATGGCGCAACAATTGCAGGACTTTATGGGCGAAATGAACCGAAGTTTACAATTTAAAGTTGATGAAGATTCAGGCCGCGATGTAATTAAAGTTCTTGATAAAAAAAGTGGTGAAGTCATTAAACAATATCCTTCTGAGGAAGTGTTAAGTTTAGTGTCTAAATTATCTGAATCGGCAGGTATTTTGATTGATCAAACGGTTTAGTCGGTAGTTTGAATTACTAATAATAAGTTAGTTTATTTTTGAGTATTTAAGAGGTGAAGTATGTCTATTTCGTTTAATGGCTTAGGCTCAGGTTTGGCCGTATCAGATATTGTTGATGCATTAGTTAATGCTGAACAAGCACCTGCTGAAGCTCGTTTAAATACCAAAGAAGCTAATTTAACAACAGATATTTCAGCTGTAGGGGCATTGAAATCTGCACTGGAAAAAGTGCAAACCTCAATGGAAGCTTTGGGGGATAGTGATAAATACCAGCAGCGTAGTACATCAGGTACTGATGACTTTATCTCTATTAGCGCAGATGAAAACGCGCAGCCTGGAAGCTATAACGTAAAAGTAGACGCATTAGCAAAAGCTCATAAGTTATCGTCCCCTGCATTTGCAGCAGACGAAGCAGTAGGTGCGGGTGTAATCACGATAGGCTCTGGCACAAATAGTTTTTCTACGGTTTTATCGGCCACAAATACCTTAGAAGATTTACGAGACCAAATTAATAACGGCCCTTATACTGGCAATGATAGTAATGATTCAGTTGTGGCCACTATAGTCACGAGTGATACAGGTCAGCATTTAGTGCTGACTAGTAAAGAAACCGGTGAAGACAACGCAATTACAATTTCCGTACAAGACGATGACGGTAATAATACTGATACTGGCGGATTATCTCGATTAGCTTATGACGTATCAGATACAGACCCAGCTAACCATACTACTAATCTAACTGAAGTAAATGCTGCACAAAATGCACAGATAACAATTGATGGTGCGTTGACTGTATCAAGTAATACTAATGAGTTTAGCAATGTTATTGATGGTGTTGACATTAATGTTAAGAAACTGCATGACATCGATGACGACATAAGCGACATATCAGTTACTGAGAACAATAATAATATTAAAACAGGTTTAAATAGTTTTATCAGTAGTTACAACGAGTTGTTAGAGCTTAGTAACACTTTAGGTGCGTCAGGTGAAGATGGCGTTGGCGTAATGGCTGGGGACTCATTATTACGTGGTGTAATGTCTAAACTGCGAGATACAATAACAGATTCAGTAAATGTGGGAGGGAGTTCGTTATCACTTTCACAATTAGGAGTAACAACTGACCGGTATGGTGTGCTTAGCTTGGATAGTGACACATTGAATGATCAAATTAAATCCGATGTTAGTTTAGTACAGCAATTTTTTGTTGGTAGTAATGATGATGGCTTTGCACAGTCGTTTGATGATTTAGTTAGTTTTTATACAGATTCTGACGGTATTATCCAAAACAGAATTGATAGTAAAACAAATCAGTTAGATGATTTAGATGATCAAAGAGAAAGTTTAACAAGTAAAATGGAGTCGTTATCAGCTCGTTTATATTCTCAATATAATGCGATGGATTTATTGGTGGCGAGCCTTAATAACACCAGCAGCTATGTCCAAGCTCAATTAGAGAACATGCCAGGCGTAGTTAGGCAATCAAATTAATAACTGAGTAAGAATATTATATATTTAATAAAAAACCGCTAAGTTTAAACTTAGCGGTTTTTTATTGTGCATTGCTCTTTGATTCAAATAGTAAGATATAGCCATACATTTAGTTAAAATAAAGGTCGTTTATTAGGTCTGTTTACTAGGTGTTTTTATAAGCTTTAATGGCCTTACCAGACTTTTTATGTTTAATAATAGCTTTAGAAGATTCATTTTTTGCATTATTCGCTTTAACTAAAATGGTATTTATACGAAGCTGAATTAATTCTAATTGCTCTGCACTTGGACCTTCGCTACTTTCGCACCATTGCTTTAGTTTAGTATTTAAAGTGTCTAAAAAAGGCTGAGCTTCGTCTGCATTATTATCATTTACCAACACTTCAATGTTACTAAGTAATGCTTGTATCTGCTCAGCATGGCTTACTGGTGTTTGCGAATCCATAATTAAAATTAAACCGCAGGGTTGCGTTGATCTAGTGGGATATTATCCCAACCTTCTTTAATTTCTTTAACAATACTTGATACTTCAGTAATTGCTTCAATATCGTTATGTAGGTTAGCTTGCGTTAAGCGACGTTGGCAGTAGTCGTAAAGTGCCAATAAATTGTTAGAAATACTAGGGTCTTGTTCTACTTCTAAATTAAGTGCATCTTGCAGTGCACCAAATAACAAAATACATGCTGAAATATTTTCACCTTTTTTTGCTATTTCTTTGCGCTCAATAAAGCCCTTTGTTGCAGCTAAACGACCAATAATATTACTGAATATAAGGTTTATTTGTTCGTAAGGTGCCATTTCGGCAATGCTGCTAGCACGAACTTGACTGTATTTTTTTACTGAGACATGAGCCATGGGAAAATCCTAAAATTTAAAACGATAAAATTATGTGAAAGCTAATACAAAAAATTAATTAAGCTTTTATACTTTTATAAGAACAAAGCAATATTAATGCCAAGCATTTCCACTTATCTATATATCGGCATTTGTAACTTCAACTTAAATTTATAATTGAGTTTATTTACTAACAATAGCATTTTTATTGCCGAGTAAATTAATTTTTAGGGCTAAGTTATAGTTAGGTAATAGTTAAGTAATGGCTAAGTTAAAACTATAACCCATACTTAATGATTAACTATTAAGTATGATTGACTTAACTAGCCCGTCTGTTTTTTGGCGTTTATGTCAAAAAACTGCCGCTATCACTTGCATCCATGCTGAACTGGCTTACAATTTAACTAATTATACAAATTAGTGAAAGTACGGCTCGCTAAATATGATCTTGATTTTAGATAATAATAACAACCGCGCAATAGGATTAAATGCTTCACTTGGCTTTATTGGTGAAGCTGCTCAACTATTAAGCGAAGACTGCTTTGAACAAGAATGCAAAAAATATCAGCAGCAAGAATGCATGATTATTTTAGGAGCGTTGCAATCACTTGACCACGAAAGCTTAATTAAACGCTATCCAACATTACCGTTTTTATTAATTGGTGAAACGCTAAAACCACTATTAAGTATAGCTAATGTAGTGGGGCTTATTTGCGAGCCATTTAATCACGAAGTGACAACTCAGTTACTTCACGACTGCCAGCAGTATCAGCGTATGTTGCCTAATGAGCATAAGCATACTAAACCGCATAAAATCTTTGATGGACTTGTTGGTGAAACAGAGGCCGTAAAAGATGTTCGCTTTTTAATTGAACAAGTGGCAAAAACCGATGCTAATGTTTTAATTTTAGGCGAATCAGGCACAGGTAAAGAAGTGGTTGCCCGTAATGTACACTTGCTTTCAAAGCGTATTAATGGACCGTTTGTACCAGTTAACTGTGGTGCTATTCCGGCTGAGCTGCTCGAAAGTGAACTATTTGGCCACGAAAAAGGCGCGTTTACTGGTGCTATATCGGCGCGTAAAGGGCGGTTTGAACTAGCTCAAGGTGGGACGCTATTTTTAGATGAAATAGGCGATATGCCACTGCAAATGCAAGTTAAGTTGCTGCGAGTATTGCAAGAGCGCAGCTACGAACGTGTTGGTGGTACAAAGGCTATTCAGGCTGATGTACGCGTTATTGCAGCCACGCATCGTAACTTAGAAACAATGATTGAAGAGGGTAGTTTTAGGGAAGATTTATATTACCGCTTAAATGTATTTCCTATCGAAAACCCATCGCTGAGTGAACGTGCTGATGATATACCGCTGCTTTTAAAAGAGTTAATGCGGCGTGTTAACGACCAAACAGGTTCTACCGCTAAGTTTACCGAGCGCGCAGTTGAGAGCTTAAAAGAACATGCTTGGCCTGGTAATATTCGTGAGCTTGCTAACTTAGTGGAACGTATGGTTATTATGTTTCCTGAAAAAGTGGTTGATATTCCTGATTTACCTAACAAATATCGTTACATTGAAGTTGAAGCGTACGAGCCAGAATACCCTGAAGAGTTAATGGAAAAAGATGCCTTTAACGATATATTTAGCACCGGTTTTAGTGATTACGAAACTGAGCCAGATGCTGAGTTTAGCCAAACGGGTAGTGGGCTATTACCTGATGATGGTATTGAACTTAAAGATTATTTAGCAGAGCTTGAAATTAGCTTAATAACCCAAGCTCTAGAGCGCTATGATTACGTTGTAGCTCGCGCAGCCGAAATACTAGGTGTACGCAGAACCACACTCGTTGAGAAAATGAAAAAGTATAATCTATCACGAGATTAAGGTTTAAAAGCAGCTGTCAGTGTTTAGTTATAAATTGGCCAAACACAGTAGATAAATAACCCCTCGTTTTGTAGATGCGGTTTTATACCGCACTTTACTTAAAAATATTAGCAAGAGCGCGAAGTAAATTCGCACCTACACGGTTTTTACTTTTGTTGTTACGCTAGACTTGCACGCGTGAAAAACAAGACTTTTAATCATTTAAATAAAACGTTATTTCACAAAGAGAAAAACGAAGGTAAATGAGAAACCATAGCCAACCTACGCGTTACTTCTCTAAAGCGCAGCTTCTCTAACCTCTTTGTGAACAAATCACTTTTATAGCTATAAATCACTTACCCACTAAAAGCCTCAATAATTTCTTCTTTTCTAAAACAATCATTACTGTGATCGTTAACCATACCGCAGGCCTGCATATGAGCGTAAACCGTTGTAGGGCCTAAAAACTTAAAACCCCGTTTTTTAAAATCTTTCGCAAATGCGGTTGATGCCTCTGTAATTGCTGGGTAGTCCTCAACGTTATTTAAATTACTTATAATCGGCTTATTACCCACAAACTGCCATTGGTAGTTACTAAAACTCCCAAATTCTTTTTGTATTTCTATAAAGCGTTTAGCGTTATTGACGGTTGCCGCAATTTTTAAGCGATTGCGCACAATACCCTCATTAAGCATTAATCTTTCAATATCATCTTGTGTGAATTGTGCTACTTTTTTTACATCAAAATTAGCAAATGCTTTTTTATAACCGCTGCGCTTTTTTAAAATTGTGTACCAGCTTAAGCCGGCTTGCGCGGATTCAAGAGTGATAAATTCAAACAGTTTTGTATCATCATAAAGAGGCACACCCCATTCTTCATCATGGTAAATAACGTAGTCGGGTTTAGTGGTGTCGAGCCACGGGCAACGGCACTTTATTTGCTCACTCATTATTATTCCTTTTTGTGTGCGTCATTTTTATGTCGCTCAAATTATTGATGTAACTTAATGATAAATATGTAAATAAATTTTGGTATGAATCGTGCATTTAGACATGTATCTACATCAATTCGAGATTTGATTATGGCCCTTGCTAGCGTGCTAAAACCACAGTTTTTTTCTGCAAATCAGTATAACCCATGTTTACTTCAAGAGGAGTACATTGGTGAATTAAGCGATCTGCGCAAGCAAGCAAGTTGGCTTTCGCATTTGGTTGATACCATGCCAGCAGGCGTGGTTGTACTTGATGGCAAAGGGTTGATTGCAAAAGCGAATCAAATAGCGATTGATATGCTTGGCGAGCCACTTGAAGGCGAACGCTGGTTTAATGTTATTCAGCGCTCTTTTAGGCCACATCAAGATGATGGCCACGAAGTGTCTTTAAAAGACGGGCGCCTAATAAAGCTTGATATTACTGCTTTAGCACCAGAGCCTGGGCAACTTATTTTAATGACGGATTTGACCGAAACTCGCCGCTTACAAAAACGTGTTGCACATATGCAGCGATTAAGCGCGCTGGGTAAAATGGTTGCGTCACTGGCGCATCAAGTCCGTACGCCGCTCTCAGCCGCTATGCTTTACGCCGCTAATTTAGGATCAAAACGCTTACCCGAAGCATCTCGCGATAACTTTCAAACAAAGTTAATGTCGCGTTTAAAAGATTTAGAAACTCAAGTAAACGACATGCTGTTATTTGCTAAAAGTGGCGATCAGCAAGTTGTTGAGCAAGTTTCAATGCAGCAGCTTTTAACAGAAGTTAAAGCAGGTGCTGATGCGATGGTTGCACTTAATGAAAGTGAGCTGGATGTAAGCTTACCAGAGCCAGATATACAAATAGTCGGTAATAAAACGGCATTGGCCAGTGCTATTCAAAATCTTGTGCACAATAGTATTCAAGTTATTGGCGGCGGTGCAAAAGTAAAAATTAGCGCACAAAGAGATTTAAAAGATTTAGATATGGTTCGTATTAGTGTGAGCGACAATGGCCCAGGTGTTGATTTAAGCCAAAGCGATAAAATTTTTGAACCATTTTTTACTACAAAAAGTCAGGGCACAGGTTTAGGGCTTGCGGTAGTAAGTTCGGTAGCTAGTGCGCACCAAGGTCGTGTTGATGTGACTAATAATACGCAGGGTGGTGCCTGCTTTAGTTTGTTACTGCCTATTAAGGCAACATCTAAACTAGAGGGTTCATTATGAGTAACACTATTTTAGTTGTCGAAGATGACGCAGGGCTTCGTGAAGCCTTAATAGATACCCTTGAAATGTCGGGTATTGAATGTGTTGCAGCGAGCAGTGCTGAGCAAGCAATGTTACTGCTTAAAAAAGATCAATTTTCGCTTGTTGTAAGCGACGTGCAAATGGGCGCAATGAGTGGCCTGGATTTACTACGCAGTATTAAATTAAACCACCCTGATTTACCTGTATTGATGATGACGGCGTACGCCACAATTGACGATGCGGTAGAGGCGATGCGCCTAGGTGCAATTGACTACATGGCTAAACCATTTGCACCTGAAGTGCTGTTAAATATGGTGAGTCGTTATTTGCCTGAAAAAGCAAAAGAAACCGACGGACCTATTGTTGCTGACCCAACTAGTATTCAATTATTGGAGCTTGCGAGTAAAGTAGCACGCTCTGATGCAAGTGTAATGGTACTTGGCCCAAGTGGTTCAGGTAAGGAAGTACTTGCTCGTTATATTCATGATAAGTCAAGCCGTTGTAATGAGCCATTTGTGGCGATTAACTGCGCGGCTATTCCTGAAAATATGCTTGAAGCCACGTTATTTGGTTATGAAAAAGGAGCTTTTACGGGCGCGATTCAAGCATGTCCGGGTAAGTTTGAGCAAGCACAAGGCGGCACTATTTTACTTGATGAAATTACTGAGATGGACTTAGGGCTACAAGCAAAGCTGTTACGCGTACTGCAAGAACGTGAAGTAGAGCGTTTAGGGGGGCGTAAAACAATTCAGCTCGATGTACGTATTTTGGCAACCAGTAATCGTGATTTAAAAGAAGCCGTGTCTGAAAATCAGTTTAGAGAAGATTTATATTACAGGCTTAATGTTTTTCCACTAATGTGGCGACCATTGTGCCAACGCCCTGGCGATATTATTGTATTGGCTAAGCATTTAATTGAGCGCCATATAAGTAAAAGCAAAGAGCCTATGGCATATTTAGATAAAGGTGCCGAGCAAAAGTTATTGGCTCACGCGTGGCCTGGTAATGTGCGCGAGCTTGATAACGTTATACAGCGTGCACTTATACTGCGCACGGGTAACACAATAAATGAGCATGCTATTTTTATTGAAAACTTAGCAGCTAATAACTTTGTTATGGAGCCATCATTGGCGCCGGCGCAAACAGTATCGTCAACAGAATTAGCTCACGCAGATAAAGGCGTTGATAAAAGCACGCTAAGCTCTGCATATTATGATGAAAAATCACATGCCGAGGTTGAACCTAAGCAGGGCTTGCTAGCGGCAGACACCGGTAGCTATAAAGATGAGCTTAAAGACAAAGAGCATCGTATTATTTTAGAAACCCTTGCACGCTGCCAAGGCAAGCGTAAAGACGTTGCCGAAACATTGGGCATAAGCCCACGAACTTTACGTTATAAACTAGCGCAAATGCGCGATTTAGGTATTTCACTTCCAGCATAACCTCCTATAAACCCTAAGTTTGCGCTGCGAACTTAGGGTTGTCAAAACTCTGACTAACACAAATTAAAGTTAACCTATTGTATTTTAATGATTAATTATTTGGCATGCTTTGTGCTTTATTACTTGTAAGAGTTCACTGCGTGTCAGAGATAAATTATGAAAATTCAAAACAGTGCTGTATTTCAAGAAATGCAATCAATGGCTTTAGAAGCCGGCCGTAATAATCAAATAAATAAATTGCCGACTCAAGTTCAGCCTACTTCTACTTCCCAGTTTGGCGACATGCTAAGTGATGCATTAAATACAGTGCACGGTCTACAGCAAGATGCAGGTCAAAAAGTAAAAGCGGTTGAGATGGGGGATCGAAGTGTATCGCTTGCTGAGGCGATGATTGCTTCTCAAAAATCGTCAGTTGCTTTTGAGGCTACAGTACAGGTTCGTAATAAACTTGTTGAAGCTTATAAAGAAATCATGAACATGCCTGTTTAATTAGGTAGTGGAGAATTATTGTGGCGCAATCTAACCAATCTACAGACCTAGCACTTGCTGGTGGCGGTATTGACCAAAGTGGTGGTGATGATCAACAAGAACAAAAGTCAGGCTACTTAAGTGCTTTAAATGGTGTTGATGTATTGCGCCAAGTAACATTGGTTATAGCATTGGCTATTTGTTTAGCTATCGCGATTTTTATTATTATTTGGGCTCGTCAGCCAGATATGCGCCCGTTAGGCAAAATGCAAACTGAAGAGCTTATTCAAACGCTCGACTTTTTAGATGCGCAACAAATTGAATATCAACTAGATGGCAACGTTGTGTCGGTTGATGAAAGCGAATACCAAAATATTAAATTGTTAATGACCCGCGAAGGGTTAGAGCAAGGGCCAGCGTCGGGCTCTGATATAATTATGCAAGATATGGGCTTTGGTGTAAGCCAACGCTTAGAGCGCGAACGCCTAAAACATGGCCGCGAGCAACAACTTGCCCGCACCATTGAAGAGCTTAATAATATTACTCGCGCTAAAGTATTGTTAGCCATTCCTAAAGAAAACGTATTTGCCCGCAGAGAGAAGAAACCATCAGCTACAGTTGTATTAACGCTTAAGCGTGGTCGCTCACTCGACCGTGAAGAAGTAGACTCTGTTGTTGATATGATTGCCTCGGCAGTACAGGGTTTAGAGCCTATGCGAGTTACTGTTACCGATCAAAATGGTCGATTATTAAATTCAGGTTCGCAAAGCTCATTAGCAGCACGCTCTCGTAAAGAATACGACTTAGAACGTAAGCGCGAACAAGAGTACCTTGAAAAAATAGACAGTATTTTAATACCGGTTGTTGGGCTTGCAAACTATACAGCTCAAGTTGATTTGAGCATGGACTTTAGCTCGATTGAGGAAACTCAAAAGCGTTATAACCCAGACCTACCAGCGGTTAGAAGCGAAACCACATTTGAAGAAAATAACATTGGCGGCCTAGCTGTTGGTATTCCAGGTGCGCTTACAAATCAGCCACCGTTAAACTCGAACATTCCTGAGGTTGCGGGGCAAGGTGGTGCAGGCACAGCTACGTCACCAACACGCAGCCACAAAGAAGCCACGCGTAATTATGAACTCGACACTACAATTTCTCATAAGCGTCAGCAAAGTGGTGTAATACGTAGAATAAGCGTATCAGTTGCTGTTGACTACATTGCTAAAGTGGGAGAAAACGGTGAAACAACCATGACTCCACGCTCGGTAGAGGCATTGTCAAATATTCGTCGCTTACTACAAGGTGGTGTAGGTTTTGATATGCAACGTGGTGATGCACTTGAAGTCGTAACAGTGCCGTTTGTACGTGAAGAAACAAATTTAGCAATAGAAGTGCCACTGTGGGAACAAGACTGGTTTATGAAAATAGCCCGCCTTGTATTAGGCGCCTTAGTTATCATTGTATTGATAATGGCAGTAGTAAAACCAATGCTTAAACGCTTAATTTACCCAGACGATACACTAGAAGAATACGACGAAGATGCATTAAGTTCAGGCGTAGATATTGGCGACAACACGCTTGATATGCTAAATAAAGACTTTGATTCTGCTTCGGTTGGTTTCTCAAGTGATGGTACACTGCAGTTACCGGATTTACATGGCGACGAAGATTTACTTAAAGCAATTCGTGCCCTTGTAGCTAACGAACCAGAACTATCATCACAAGTAGTCAAAGCGTGGTTAACAGAAGATGACTGATCAAGAACAAAAACAACTCCCGCCAGCCTTTGATGTTGATAAGCTAGATGGGGTAGATAAAGCCGCTATATTACTTTTGAGTTTATCAGAAGAAGATGCCGCGCAAATCCTTAAACACTTAGAACCTAAACAGGTGCAAAAAGTGGGTATGGCGATGGCTGGGTTACAGGATTTATCTCAAGCTAAAATTAGCGCTGTACACAACTTGTTTATAGAACAAATTCAAAGCTTTAGTACCATTGGTTTTCAGTCAGAAGACTTTATTAAAAAAGCGCTTACAGCAGCCCTTGGTGAAGACAAAGCCGCTAGCCTTATTGACCAAATTGTTATGGGCTCAGGCGCTAAAGGCTTGGATTCATTAAAATGGATGGACTCTAAGCAGGTAGCAAACATTATTCGTAATGAGCATCCACAAATTCAAACCATTGTATTATCGTACTTAGAGCCAGAGCAGTCTGCTGAGATTATTGCTCAGTTCCCTGAAAAAGTACGCTTAGATTTAACCATGCGTATTGCAAACCTTGAAGAAGTTCAGCCGGCAGCACTGCAAGAGCTAAACGAAATTATGGAAAAACAATTTGCCGGCCAAGCAGGTGCACAAGCCGCTAAAATGGGTGGCTTAAAAGCAGCTGCAGATATTATGAACTACCTAGATACTAATGTAGAAGGGCAGTTAATGGACTCTATTCGTGAGCATGACGAAGAGATGTCGCAGCAAATTCAAGACTTAATGTTTGTGTTTGAAAACTTAATGGATGTTGAAGACCGTGGTATTCAAGCAATCCTACGAGAAGTACAACAAGACGTATTAATGAAAGCAATTAAAGGCACCGACGATGCCCTTAAAGATAAGATACTGGGCAATATGTCTAAGCGTGCAGCCGAAATGCTTGCTGATGATTTAGAAGCTATGGCCCCGGTACGTATAAGCGAAGTAGAAGCGGCGCAAAAAGAGATTTTATCAACAGCGCGTCGTTTATCTGACTCAGGTGAAATTCAGCTGGGCGGCGGCGGTGGCGAGGAGTTCCTGTAAACCATGAGCAAACTCAAAGGACGCACACTTCGGGCTGATGAAGCAGATGAATTATTAAAAAACTGGGCTATTCCGGATGTAGCACCAGATGAGAGCAGCTTTGGCAATCGCTCTACGGCTTACGGCACACCGCTTAGTGAGTTGTACAAAAAAGAATTAGCCGAAGAAATGCCTATTGATGAGCCACAAGAGCCAGAACTCCCTGCGCTTACCATGGTTGAGCTTGAACGCATTAGACAAGACGCGTACGAAGAAGGCCTTAAACAAGGTCATGAGCAAGGCTACATAGACGGCTTTGAAAAAGGTGTTGGTGAAGGTAAAGAAGCAGGTTACAAAGAAGGCTTAGAGCAAGGTAAAACACAAGGCCTTGAAGATGTAAAACCATTAATTGAAGAGCAGTTAACAAGTTTAAAAGCCATTTTAGAGGGGCTAACTGCACCGCTAGATAAAGTGGACGAACAAGCTGAAAAGCAATTAGTACAACTTGCTAGCATGTTGGCGGAAGCTGTTATTTATCAAGAAGTAAAAACATCGCCTGAAGTGATATTACATACGTTAAAGCAAAGTATTGATTCACTTAATGCGGAGCAAGAAAAAGTACGAATCCATTTAAACCCCGAAGATTTAGAACTCATAAAAGAGAGCTACGGCGAACAAACCATTATTGATAATAACTGGCAATTAATGGCAGAGCCCACTCTTGAGCGCGGTGGCTGTGAAGTTAAAACAGCGCAATCGTCACTCGACATGACCCTTAAAACACGTGTCAAAGAAACGTTGGATAGTTTTTTGCATAATAGTGGTATCTAACTATTTTATTGGCGTGTTATGTCAACTCAACGTGCACCTTTAAGCGAACGCTTATCTCAATATAAACAACATATTAAAACCCCGGCGCCTGCTGTGGCAGGTATTTTAACGCGTGTTGTTGGCCTTACCCTTGAGGCTAGAGGCTTACGTGCACCCGTTGGTAGCCAATGTAAAATAGAAACTATGAACGGCTTTGTAGACGCCGAAATAGTCGGTTTTAACGATCAAACTTTGTACTTAATGCCTAACGACCACATCTCTGGTGTATTACCTGGTGCGCGTGTTATTCCTCAAGTAAATAATTTAGGTTTACCTGTAGGGATGAGTTTATTAGGCCGCGTGGTGGATGGTTTAGGGCGACCGCTAGATGGCCTTGGTAAAATTAATGCTGAGCATCATTTAAAGTTTGCGCAAAATACTATAAACCCGCTTTCAAGAAGACCAATCACTAAGCCTATGGATGTAGGTGTGCGTGCTATTAACTCGGTTATCACAGTAGGGCAAGGCCAGCGTATGGGCTTGTTTGCAGGCTCTGGTGTAGGTAAATCAGTACTACTGGGTATGATGACCCGAGGTAGCGAAGCTGATGTCATTGTTGTTGGCTTAGTGGGGGAGCGTGGCCGCGAAGTAAAAGAATTTATTGAAGAAATACTTGGTGTAGAAGGGCGCAAACGTTCAGTTGTTGTCGCAGCGCCTGCTGATTCATCACCACTTATGCGTTTAAAAGGCTGTGAGAGCGCCGTAACTATTGCAGAGTATTTTAGAGATCAGGGTTTAAACGTATTACTGTTACTCGATTCGGTAACGCGTTATGCAATGGCGCAACGTGAAATTGCACTTGCTGTTGGCGAGCCGCCCGCTACAAAGGGTTATCCGCCTTCGGTGTTTGCTAAATTACCTGCGCTGGTGGAGCGTGCTGGTAATGGCGGTGAAGGGCAAGGTTCAATTACCGCCTTTTTTACGGTGTTGAGTGAAGGCGATGATATGCAAGACCCTATTGCTGATGCAGCGCGAGCTATATTAGATGGCCACATTGTACTATCGCGTGATTTAGCTGACAGTGGGCACTATCCCGCTATAGATATTGAAAAGTCGATTTCGCGTGTTATGCCTCAAGTTGTTTCTGAGCCGCATATGCAACAAGCCCGAGTGCTTAAACAAGTGTATTCAATGTATCAACAAAACAAAGACATGATTACTTTAGGCGCTTATCAAAAAGGGACCGATCAAATGCTCGACCAAGCTATAAATATGATGCCAAGAGTAAATGCATTTTTACAACAAGGTATGCGAGATGTCATTAGTTACGATGATGGTCTGCAAGGTCTTGCTCAGTTACTAGGACAAGCATAATGGCTAAAAACAAACTCGATTTATTGCTCAAAATTGAAAATGATAAAGAAGAAAATTTGCGCATGAGTTACTTACAAGCTAATCAAAACTTGCAATCGAATCAACAAAAGCTACAAGGTTTAAACAATTTTAGACTTGAATACTCTCAGCAGTTACACCTAAAGGGTAAGTCGGGTTTATCTAGTGCAGGGTTTGGTCAGTACCATGCTTTTATAGCTAAAATTGAAGAAGCAATTCGCCAACAAGCAAGTACCGTAAATACCGCTAAGCAAGTTGTTACTCAACGTAAAACTCTATGGCTTAAGCAGCAAATTAAAGCTAAAGCAGTTGCCAAACTAATCGAAAATCAAAAACTCAAAGCAAATGCGTTAATGGCTAAAAATGAGCAAAAAATGTTAGATGAATTTTCAGCTAATCAGTTTTTTCAACGTCGTAAAGCTTTGTAATTCAGGCACGTTAATTGCTTTGTTACTTAGTGGAATTCAACTTTTGGCGGTATGCGGTGGCATATTGCCGTAATGGTATTAGGTGATTTATGGCGATGAATAACATTTCGTTTTTAGTTTCTTCTGAAAAAGATTCACTGTTAGCTTTTAAAGACAATAGCTTAGCTAATGGCGAAGAAAATTTAGGCGATGAATTTTTAAGTCAGCTAAACGAAGCGCATAACTCTATGGAGCCATTGCTTAAAGGCAATAAAAATCCCGATGCCGAAAACTCGATTGCCATACCTAAGCATAAACAGCCAGAAGAAAATGAAAATCTGAGCGTAAAGCTAGATGAAGTAATAACTGACGAAGTTACTTTTGTGTCTGTTGAGATGCTTGATCAAATTAATTCAGCACAAGCAATGAGCACTTCGGTCAATAAGCCGTTCGATGCAACTAACAGTTTAGAATCAGAAAATGCAGAGCTAGAAGCTACACTAGTAGAGAATACAGAATTACAAAGCACACCAATAATTGCATCCACCAATACAAGTGATGAAGTATCGGCTAAAGAAGCGAATACAGCGAGTGTAGTGCAAAATCCAATTGCCACTAATGTAGACTCTAAAACGGCTAAATTAACTGATTCAAAAAGCGATAACTTTAGCTCACCACCTTTGAATTCGTTACCATTAAATGAAGGTAAACATCGTAAAAGTGGTGTTGCTGAAGCTATTGAAGGGCCATTAAATTCTATAAATAAGAAGCCCGATGACAGCATTGGCCCTATATTAGAAAAACCTGAATTTGCATCAACAATGATTTCTAAAGAGCAACTGGGACAAAATAAGTCTGCTGATGAAAATAATATAGTTTTGCCAACACCCACCGACAAAGCGGGCGTTACTCAGTCTTCTTTAGCCGCAACTGAAGCTGATAATAATGCAGCAATAGATACGTTAATGACTAAAGATGAGAGCTTAATTAAAGCTAATGATGTTATTGCTAGTTTAACGCCTGAGCAGCGCTCACAACTTAACGCGCAAGTTAAGGTATTAGAAAATACTGATTCAACAAGTAACGCAACTAGTAGCACTTCAAATCTTAAGCAAATGCTTGCGCAATTTATTACTGATAACGAAAAAACGCAGAGCACGGTAACAAAACACTCTTTTAGCGCAGAAATCAATTCACTTAATACAACTGAAAAACAAAGCTTATTAACGCAATTAAACGCTTATATTAAAACAGAGCAGCCTAAAGGCGAGCAATTAGCAGTGCTTAAGCAAACAGTTAATGAATTAAAAGCTTCAATTGAAATAGGACTTGCCGATACCGCTAAGACAGACTCAAAAACGTTTGTAGCGTCAGAGACTCCTAATACAGTATATAATCCACAAAAGTTAAGCTTAAAGACATCGACAAACGAAGGGGCTGATTTAAATAAAGCCGTAACAACCTCAACTAAGGGTGATGATTTATTAAAATCACTTGAAGAATTACAAAAAGATGGCCTTAAAAAAATAACTGCTGAACAAACTCCTGCACGCGTAGCACAAGTATTTACGCAAATTACAGCAGCTCTAAATACTCAGCAAGTGAGCACATTAAGCCAATACGACTCATTAAGTTACGAGCAGAGCTTACTTGATACCCAAATAATACAAACTCAACAATTACAAAGTACATCGCAAGTTAAGCAAGTAAGTATTGATCCTGGTGTAATGCAGGCAATTAATATTGTTAAAAGTGATGCAGCTAAATTACTGCAAGAGCGCGTTAGCTCAATGCTGAGCATTAATAATAAAGAAGCAGAAATTCGCCTAGATCCTCCCGAAATGGGCAGTATGCAAATACGTATTCGCAGCGATGCAGAACAAGCACATATAAACTTTGTAGTACAAAACCAGCAAGCCAAAGAAGCACTTGAACAATCAATGCCGCGCTTACGTGAAATGTTAGCGCAACAAGGATTAGAGCTTGGTGAAAGTACTATTTCTTATGGGCAATCAGGTGGTGAAACTGCCGAGCAGAGTGAGAGTGGACCTCAAGGTAATTTGGCTAATAATAAGTCAGTTAATGATGAAAACGACGAGCAAGCAAATAACACTGCACAAAGTTCTCGACAACAAACTTCATCATCAATAGATTACTATGCCTAAGTGCTGCTATTATAATAACTAAAACAAGCAAGTACCTTTGCGATTAAAGGAATCATGATGGCTGAAGAAACAAGTTTAGAAATTGAAGAAACCGGTAAAAGTAAAAAGAAACTAATAATAATCATAGTAGCTGTACTACTTATTGTAGGCGGTGCTGCAGGTTACTTTTTTATGTCGGGTTCGGATGCGCCAGTTGAAACCTTAGATGAAGAGACTGCGATGTCAGCAGATGCACCTTCTGCTGCAGTTGGTGATTCAGCTGAAATAGGCAGTGCTTTATATGTGTCAATGCCACGCCCATTTGTATTTAACGTGCCCGGTTCAAGTCGCGACAGAATTGTGCAAATTAAAGTACAGTTACTGGTACGTGGCGAAGTAAATGAAGAAACAGCTAAAAAACACATTCCATTAATAGAAGGTACGTTATTAAGTGTGTTTTCTACTACAACAGCCGATGAGTTAAGTACGAGCTCTGGTAAAGAAACACTTCGTTTTTCTGCACTTGAAAAGGTACAGGAAGCTTTAATGGATGTTGAAGGCAGCAAAGTAATTGAGCGGGTATTGTTTACCGGCTTTGTGATGCAATAAGGGGTTAGCGTGAGCGATTTATTATCCCAAGACGAAATTGATGCGCTATTACATGGCGTTGATGACGTTGAAGAGGAAGATATACACGACGGTGAAGATGGCGGAGGAGGTACGCTTCAGTACGATTTTTCTTCGCAAGATCGGATCGTACGTGGTCGTATGCCGACGCTGGAAATTGTTAATGAACGCTTTGCTCGTCATATGCGAATTAGCCTATTTAACATGATGCGCCGCACCGCAGAGGTGTCTATTAACGGCGTGCAAATGATTAAGTTTGGCGAGTATATTCATACTTTATTTGTTCCAACCAGTTTAAATATGGTGCGTTTTAGACCTTTAAAAGGCACTGGCCTGATTACCATGGAAGCACGACTTGTGTTTATTTTGGTAGATAACTTTTTTGGTGGTGACGGGCGTTATCATGCAAAAATCGAAGGCCGAGAATTTACGCCTACAGAGCGTCGTATTGTGCAAATGCTCCTTAAGATCATCTTTGAAGATTATAAAGAAGCATGGGCACCGGTTATGGATGTATCGTTTGAATACCTCGATTCTGAAGTAAACCCAGCTATGGCTAATATTGTAAGCCCAACTGAGGTTGTGGTTATTAGTTCTTTCCATATTGAGCTTGATGGTGGCGGTGGCGATTTTCATATTGCTTTACCTTACTCTATGCTTGAGCCAATTCGAGAGCTGTTAGATGCGGGTGTTCAGTCTGATACTGAAGATACCGATTTACGTTGGAGCAAAGCACTTCGAGACGAAATAATGGATGTAGAGGTTGATATGTCGACTCAGTTACTTGAAGTTGATTTAACCTTAAGGCAGATTATGGAACTCAAAGCCGGTGATATTATTCCGGTTGAAATGCCTGAGCATATAACCGTGTTTGTTGAAGAACTCCCTACATTTAGAGCTAAAATGGGTCGCTCTCGCGATAATGTTGCACTTCAAATTAGTGAAAAAATTAAACGACCTGATTCAGTTAAATCTGAGCTGCATGTATTTACCAAAGGCGGCAAGAAAATTGACTCAGATGCAGAATTAGCAGAACTAGAAGATGATTTACACCTCTCTGACGGTGTAGACTTAGACTGGTAATTGATTAAAAGGTTAAAAGTATGAGCGATGATCAAGACACAATGGATGAATGGGCAGCAGCATTAGCAGAAGCCGAAGCTCCAGATGATAGTAGCGAAGCACATGTTGCAGAGCTTGATGAGTTAAGTGATTCAAAACACGAAATGAGTGGCGATGAAAAACGAAAACTCGACACTATTTTAGATATCCCCGTTACTATTTCAATGGAAGTAGGACGCTCTAAAATTAATATTCGTAACTTATTGCAACTTAACCAAGGCTCTGTTGTTGAGCTTGACCGTGTTGCGGGCGAGCCGCTAGACGTGCTAGTTAATGGTACTTTGATAGCCCATGGTGAAGTAGTTGTAGTAAACGACAAGTTTGGTATTCGCTTAACTGACGTGATAAGCCAAGTAGAGCGGATCAAAAAACTACGATGAGCTTATTAGTTGCTTTAACGAGTTCCGTTTTTTCAAAAGCAGATGTGGCAACACCCACTGGAGATATACTCTCTATGGTGCTGTCGCTTGCTATGGTGCTAGTACTAATTATTGTGCTGGCATTTTTTGTTAAAAAGCTTAATCCAAATTTAGCAAACAGCGATGAATTTAAAGTAGTCAGAAGTCTACCTTTGGGTTCTCGCGAGCGTTTAATGGTTGTTGAGATAGATAATGCTCAGCATTTACTTGGTGTAACTCCCCACAGTATTAATTACTTACACAAGTTAGAAACCCCATTAAGTGAAAAAGAACTACCTGAACTCGCTAAACGATTTGGTAAACTTTTAAACCCGCAATCAAACCAAAATAAAAAGAATTAAACCTATGACAAAGTGGCTGCTTATTATTTTTGCCATGGTGTTTGTACCAAGTGTAAGCGCAGAAGGAATTGATGCGCTTACTATTACAACAAACGCTGATGGCACACAGGATTACTCAGTAACGTTACAAGTTTTAGCAATTATGACGGCGCTGAGTTTTATACCGGCTGCCATAATTATGATGACCTCCTTTACACGAATAATTGTTGTACTCGCCATTTTGCGCCAAGCAATTGGTTTGCAGCAAACACCGTCAAACCAAGTGTTATTAGGGATGTCGCTTTTTCTAAGTATTTTTATAATGTCGCCTATTTATCAGCAGGTAAACGAGCGAGCTATAGAACCTTACTTAAATGAGCAGGTTACTTCAGTACAAGCTTTAGAGCTGGCTAAAGAGCCAATGAAAGCATTTATGCTTTCACAAGTGCGTTTAAAAGATTTAGAAACGTTTGCTAAAATTGCCGGTTACGATCAGCTAGATTCGCCACAAGATACACCGTTAATAGTGCTTATACCCGCCTTTGTAACCAGCGAATTGCAAACCGCATTTATTATAGGGTTTATGTTTTTTATCCCATTTTTAATTGTTGATTTAGTGGTCGCCTCGGTATTAATGGCGATGGGTATGATGATGCTTTCACCCATGATTGTGTCCTTACCGTTTAAAATTATGTTATTTGTACTTGTAGACGGCTGGAGCTTAGTGATGGGTACCTTAGCCAAAAGCTTTGGTTTAGGGACTTAGTATGCAAAGCATTAACATGACCCAACAATAGGAGTACAACATGGAACCGGAAATTTTTGTTGATATCCTAAGTGACGCTCTTTTTTTAGTTATTAAGCTGGTGTCTGCAATTGTAGTCCCAGGCTTAATTATTGGTTTAGTTGTTGCCGTGTTTCAGGCTGCAACGTCTATCAATGAACAAACATTGAGCTTTTTACCTCGTTTATTAATTACCATTAGTGCGCTTATTGTGGGTGGGCATTGGCTTACTCAAGAGCTAATGGACTTTTTTACTCGCCTAGTATTACTTATTCCTGAAATTGCAGGTTAAGCGTGGAATACCCCTTTGCTGTCGTTATTCAATGGTTGAGCGATTTTTTGTTGCCGCTGGTACGCATTAGCTCAATGATTATGATTATGGCTGGTTTGGGGGCTAAAAATGTTCCTACACGTATAAAAATGGGTTTATCGGTTGTTGTAACTTTTGTTGTAGTTCCTGTTTTGCCCCCAGCTACATTCACTAATTTATTTTCGTTTGAGATGATTTTAGTCGTTATTCAACAAATGCTGATTGGTGTTGCTATTGGTTTTGCATCTATACTTTTATTAAATACTTTTGTGTTAGCAGGGCAAATACTCGCGATGCAAACCGGTTTAGGTTTTGCTTCGGTTATTGATCCTTCTAATGGCGCAAGCGTCCCAGCGGTTGGCCAGTTTTTCCTTATTTTGGCCACCTTGTTATTTTTTGCTTTTAACGGGCATTTAATGATGATTCAAATGGTAGTGCATAGTTTTCAAGTGCTACCCATTGATGGCACATGGTGGTCTGTAGATCATTACTGGGACATAGTGACCTGGGGCGGCTGGATGTTTACTACAGCACTTGTACTCTCACTTGCACCGCTTACCGCTATGCTCGTTATTAATATGTCGTTTGGTATTATGACGCGTGCAGCACCGCAATTAAATATTTTCTCTATTGGTTTTCCGTTTACCTTGGTAGCGGGACTTATTATTATTTGGGCGACACTAGGTAACTTTGTTTCTCAGTTTGAGTTTCAATGGTTAAAAATGGTTGAGCTAATGTGTACTTTAGTTGGTTGCTCACCTTAGGAGAAAGTCATGTCTGAAGACTCAGGACAAGAAAAAACAGAAGAACCCACATCCAAAAAGCTTGAAGAATCTAAAAAGAAAGGCCAAATAGCGCGCTCAAAAGAGCTAGGTACTATGTTTGTACTTATTTTTTCGGCTATATCGCTTTTGATGTATGGGCCAGAAATTGGCAAAGGTTTATACAATGTAATGGGCCGAACCCTTAGCTTAAACCGCAACGAAGCCTTTGATACCACTAAAATGTTTGCCGTATGGGGAGAGGTTGCAGACGCTTTAATGTTTCCTATGGCTATGTTTGTATTAATTATAGTTTTGGCTGCATTTATTGGTAATACGTTACTAGGTGGTTTTAATTTTAGCTGGGAAGCCGCTGCACCTAAAGCAAGTAAAATGTCGCCAATGAAAGGCTTTAAACGTATGTTTGGCCCGCAAGCGGCTATTGAGCTTGTAAAGTCACTTTTAAAATTTGGTTTGGTTGCAAGTTTTGCTATATTTTTAATTAATACTTATTTTGATGAAATACTACATTTAAGTTTAGAAAGTGCACCAGGTAATATTATCCATGCCTTAGAGATTTTAGGGTGGATGTTTTTAGGCCTTTCGTGCACTTTAATTATTATTGCCGCTATTGATGCGCCATTTCAAAGTTATAACCATAACAAACAACTTAAAATGACCATGCAAGAGATTAAAGATGAGTATAAAAACTCTGAAGGTGACCCACAAATAAAAGCGCGTATTAGGCAAACACAAAGGCAAATGTCGCAAAACCGTATGATGCAAGATGTCCCTGACGCTGATGTTATTGTTACCAACCCAACTCACTACTCTGTAGCATTAAAATACGATACAGAGCGCGCAGGTGCGCCAATAGTGCTTGCTAAGGGTATTGATGAAATGGCGATGCAAATTAGAAAAGTAGCAATAGGGAACGAAGTACCTATTTTAGAATCCCCTATGTTGACCCGAGCGCTTTACCATACGGCTGAAGTAGGAGAGCAAATACCCGATCAGCTATTTACTGCTGTAGCGCAAGTTTTAGCGTATGTATTTCAGCTTAAGCGCTTTAATAAAGGGCGTGGTAAACGTCCAACTAAGCTCAATAACAAGCTCCCAATCCCCGATGCCTACAAGTATTAAACCGTTAACTTAGTAACTTGGAATAGTTATTGCAAATTCTACGTAGTGTCAATTTTTTGAAATTGTAGAATTATGAGTTTTAAAGCGGTATTACAACAACTTAACAGAGACAAAAAAGACTATGCCAAAGGGGTAGGTACTCCTTTGCTTGTGCTTGCTGCCTTGGGAATGGTGATT
The DNA here is from genome assembly GCF_015864725.1 of Pseudoalteromonas sp. NSLLW24. Classification (NCBI taxonomy): domain Bacteria; kingdom Pseudomonadati; phylum Pseudomonadota; class Gammaproteobacteria; order Alteromonadales; family Pseudoalteromonadaceae; genus Pseudoalteromonas; species Pseudoalteromonas sp. NSLLW24. Next base: position 209,720 of record NZ_JADYWQ010000002.1, read on the forward strand.
TTACCGTTACCGCCATTTTTACTCGATATTCTTTTCTCGTTTAATATTGCCCTCGCACTAGTGGTTTTACTCGTGACTGTTTACACGATGAAGCCGGTTGAGTTTGGTATATTCCCCTCTGTATTACTAATCGCTACGATTATGCGCTTAGCGCTTAATGTTGCCAGCACTCGAGTTGTATTACTTGAAGGTCATAATGGTGGTGATTCTGCCGGTAAAGTAATTGAAGCGTTTGGCTCAGTTGTTATTGGTGGTAACTACGCTGTTGGTTTAGTCGTATTCTTAATTCTGATCATTATTAACTTTGTGGTAATTACTAAAGGTGCTGGGCGTATTTCTGAGGTATCTGCACGTTTCACCCTTGATGCAATGCCGGGTAAACAAATGGCAATTGACGCCGATTTAAACGCTGGTTTTATCAGTGCTGAGCAAGCGCGTGATCGCCGCGAGGAAGTAACTCGCGAAGCTGATTTTTACGGCTCAATGGATGGTGCGAGTAAATTTGTAAAAGGCGATGCCATTGCAGGTATTGTTATATTAATCATCAATATTGTTGGTGGTTTATTTGTCGGTATGATTCAACATAATTTGAGTTTTGGCAACGCAATGGAAGTATATACATTACTTACCATTGGTGATGGTTTAGTTGCTCAACTCCCTTCTTTACTGCTTTCAATTGGTACCGCGATTGTTGTAACACGTCAAAATGAGTCGCTCAATATGGGTGACCAATTTAAGAAACAACTAGGTAACGAAAAATCACTCTTTATTGCTTCAGGTATTTTGATCATCATGGGTTTAGTGCCTGGTATGCCGCATTTTGCTTTTTTAAGTTTAGGTGCGTTACTGGGTTATTTAGCTTACTACACACAGCAAACTAAGTTAAAAGCCGCTGCAGCAGAAGCCGAAGAAGCCGCCAGTGGCGGAAGCGCTGCAACAGGTATTACCAATAAACAAGAGCAAAAAGAACTTGGTTGGGATGATGTTCAGCAGGTTGACGTAATTGGCTTAGAAGTAGGTTACAGATTAATTCCATTGGTAGATCAATCTCAAGGTGGTGAGTTACTTAATCGTATTAAAGGTGTACGTAAAAAGCTTTCTCAAGAACTTGGCTTTTTAGTACCACCTGTTCATATTCGCGATAATTTAGAGCTTGACCCTAATGCTTACAGAATAACGCTAATGGGTGTTTCAACAGGTGAAAGCGAACTTAAACATGGTGACGAGCTAGCGATTAACCCAGGGCAAGTATTTGGCCCAATTAAAGGGGTTGAAACTAAAGATCCTGCGTTTGGCCTTGATGCAGTATGGATCAAGCCTGATCAAAAAGATGAAGCGCAATCACTAGGTTATACCGTTGTAGATTCAGCAACTGTAGTTGCCACTCATATTAGCCAGTTATTAACTAACAGTGCGGCGTTGTTACTAGGGCATGAAGAAGTCCAAAACCTGCTTGATATGCTCGCTAAAAGCCACCCTCGCTTAGTAGAAGGGCTAGTACCTGATGTGTTGCCATTAACTGCAATTGTAAAAGTACTGCAAAATTTATTGAATGAAGGTGTAGCTATTCGCGATATGCGCTCAATTGTTCAAACCCTTGTTGAGTATGGCCCGCGTAGCCAAGACCCTGATGTATTAACGGCTGCAGTGCGTATTTCTCTGCGTAGGTTAATTGTTCAAGATGCGGTTGGCATGTCATCAGAAATCCCTGTCATAACCTTGGCACCTGAGTTGGAACAGATGTTGCATCAGTCATTACAAAATGCAGGCGATGAAGGTGCCGGTATTGAGCCTGGACTTGCAGAGCGACTTCAAGTGTCATTGACACAAGCGCATCAAAATCAAGAAATGGCCGGTGAACCTTCTATATTGCTAACGTCAGGAATGTTACGCACTGTGTTATCTCGTTTTGTTAAGTACACCATTCCAGGATTGAGAGTGATGTCTTATCAAGAGGTACCAGACGAAAGACAGATCAAGATTGTTAGCTCTGTAGGCCAACAATAAGATTTTAACAGGGGTTGAATCATGAAAATTAAACGTTTTTTTGCTAAAGATATGCGCACAGCACTTAAAGAAGTTAAAGATGAGCTAGGTGTTGATGCGGTTATTATGTCAAATAAGAAGCTGGCTAACGGTGTAGAAATTGTAGCGGCAGTTGATTATGACAAAGCAGCCCCTAAAGTAGCAGCGCAACCACAACGTACTGCAGAGCCGCGTGCTCAAGTACCACAGCAAAGTATGCATAATTTTGTAAAACCAGAGCCTCAGCGTGCCAAACCAGAGCCGCAAGCAAAAGTGGCTGACAGCCTACAGGCTTTACTAGAGCGCCAATCACCGCGTCCTCGCTCCCCTGAACTTGCATCAATGTTTTCACAATCTGGTATTGATACTACCGATAACTATCAAGAACCAGTTATGGAACAGCGTACTAAAAATATGTTTGCTCCTGAAAATGCAGCGCCAGTTCGTCCACAAACTCAAGCGGATAGCTTGGGTTTTGATGATTTAGACAGCGACTTTGATGATTTAGATAGTCCAGTAACTGCTCGCCAACAAACACCCAATAATGAAAGCGAAGAAATGACAACAATGCGTGAAGAAATGAACGCAATTCGTCAATTACTTGAGCATCAAGTATCAGGCTTAATGCAGCAAGATATGGCGCGTCGCGATCCAACACGCGCTTGCATGGTTGACCGCTTAGTCGGTATGGGTATTGATAAAGAAGTAGCGCAACAAATGGCATGTTTTGTACCTGATGATGTATCTCGTAAGCAAGGCTGGAAAGCGTTGTTAACGATGGTCGAAGATCAAATGCAAACAACCAATAATGAAATACTTCGCCAAGGTGGTGTATATGCGTTAGTGGGTCCAACAGGTGTTGGTAAAACAACAACAGTTGCTAAGCTTGCAGCGTTAGGTGCACAAAAATATGGCGCTGATAAAGTGGCCTTAATAACCACTGATACATACAGAATTGGTGCTTATGAACAGCTTGCTACTTACGGCCGTATTATTGGTTGTGGTGTAAAGCAAGTTAAAGATGCTAATGAATTAGCTGAAGTTTTATATCATTTACGAAATAAACGTCTAGTATTAATTGATACAGCAGGTATGAGTCAGCGAGATTTACGTTTGACTGAGCAGTTAAACACGTTAATGCGTAACCAACGTGTGGATATTCGCAGCTACTTAGTACTAAGCGCGACGGCACAAATTAATGTATTACAAGAAACAGTACGTCACTTTAAAAAAGTACAGTTAAGTGGTTGTATTTTCACTAAGTTAGATGAATCATTAAGTTTGGGTGAGATTATTAGTATTGCGATTCAAAATCGCCTCCCAATAGGGTATCTTACTAACGGTCAACGAGTGCCAGAAGATATTCGTGTTGCAAATGCTGAGAAACTAGTGAAAAAGGCTGAGCAATTATATTTAAAAAGAACAAAAGCACAACATTCAAGGCACCAAGCAGTGGCGCCAAGTACAGTAGGGATGTATGATTAACACAGTATTAGATCAAGCAAGCGGCCTGCGCAAAATGAGTCAAAACAATAACAACGGCGTAAAAGTTATCGCTGTAACCGGTGGTAAAGGTGGGGTAGGGAAAACAAATGTTTCTCTAAATACCGCTATTGCACTAGGGCAACAAGGTAATAGAGTATTAGTGCTGGATGCTGACTTAGGTTTAGCAAACTGTGATGTGATGCTTGGTTTACGTGTAGAGCGCAATTTATCACACGTTTTGTCAGGTGAATGTGAGCTTGACGAGATTTTAGTTGAAGGCCCTGCTGGTATTAAAATTGTACCCGCTACATCGGGCTCGCAAAGTATGGTTGAACTATCGCCATCTGAGCATGCCGGGCTAATTCGTGCATTTAGCGAATTGAATACCGAATTTGATATTTTAATTGTAGATACAGCCGCTGGTATTTCAGACATGGTGCTAAGCTTCTCACGAGCAGCACAAGATGTAGTGGTTGTAGTGTGCGATGAACCAACATCAATAACCGATGCTTACGCACTTATTAAAGTATTAAGCCGCGAGCACGGTGTTTATAAGTTCAAAATTGTTGCCAATATGGTCCGCAGTATGCGTGAAGGCACTGAATTATTTGCAAAACTATCTAAAGTTACCGATCGCTTTTTAGATGTTTCAATGGAGCTAGTAGCAACGGTTCCTTATGACGAAAATATGCGTAAAGCAACACGTCGCCAAAAGGTGATTGTTGAGCTCTTTCCAAGTTCGCCAGCCGCTCTCGCGTTTAAAGCGCTGGCGACAAAAGCAGTTAAATGGCCAATACCAAATCAACCATCTGGGCATTTAGAGTTTTTCATTGAGAAACTAGTAAACGGCTAATTATGACAACATTGGTGAATAGAGCTATGGGATATCAATCAACACAAAACTTAAATGTGATTGTTGAGAAACATGCATCACTTGTCAAAAAAGTGGCATGTCATCTAATTGCTCGATTACCACCTAGCGTTCAGCTTGATGATTTAATTCAATCAGGAATGATAGGTTTAATAGAAGCTTCAAAAAACTTTGATGCAACAAAAGGCGCAAGCTTTGAAACCTTTGCCGGTATTCGTATTCGCGGGGCTATGCTTGATGAAATGCGCCGTGGTGATTGGGCTCCTCGTTCAGTACACCGTAAAAGCCGACAAGTTGCAGAGGCAATTACTGGGCTCGAAAGCAGTCTGAATCGCGAACCAACAGATACAGAAGTTGCTGAAAAACTTGAAATTTCACTCAATGAGTACCATCATATTTTAAATGATGTTAATACCAGTAAAGTATTAGGCATAGAAGACCTTGGTGTAGATGAGGATGTTATTACTCCCGTAGGCCAAGATTTAGCGCTAGACAAACCTTTTAATAATGTTAAAAATGATCGGTTTAATGAGTCTTTGCTAAATGCAATAAAGTCATTACCAGAGCGTGATGCGATGGTACTTTCTTTATACTATAACGATGAAATGAATTTAAAAGAAATAGGACATATACTCGATGTAAGCGAATCGCGTGTAAGTCAGATACATGGTCAGGCGATGATTAAGCTTAAAGCTAAAATCAATGACTGGATAAACTAGTAGTAAGTAAACTAAGGTTAATACCTCACTGGGGGATGTTTTGGATAAAAACATGAAAATTCTTGTAGTTGATGATTTTTCAACGATGAGACGAATTATAAAAAACCTATTACGTGACTTAGGTTTCACTAACGTTCAAGAAGCTGATGACGGGTCTACAGCTTTGCCTATGTTACAAAATCAAGTGTTTGATTTTGTGGTTACAGATTGGAATATGCCGGGAATGCAAGGTATTGACCTTTTAAGAGCAATTCGTGCAGATGATAAGTTAAAACATATCCCTGTACTGATGGTAACGGCAGAGGCTAAAAAAGAACAAATAATAGCTGCAGCGCAAGCTGGCGTTAATGGTTATATTGTTAAGCCATTTACGGCTGGAACATTAAAAACTAAATTAGAAAAAGTATTTGAACGCTTAGGCTAATGATGGGGGAGAGGCTTATGTCAGCACCAGCTGCGCCTCAAATAACGTTAGAACAAGCTCGTCAACTCGTCATTTATTTAGAAAACGATGAGCAAGATAAAGCTAATCAGTTGATTTTAGAGACAGCTTCGCAAGAGCAGTCTAAATTATTTGCTGAAGTTGGGAAGTTGACTCGTCAACTGCACGAAGCACTTAAAAGCTTTGAGCTTGATACTCGCTTAACTAACATAACGACAGATGCGATTCCAGATGCTAAAAAGCGGCTTAATTATGTTATAGAAATGACAGAAAATGCGGCTAATAAAACAATGGATGCTGTTGAGGCTAGTTTACCTATAGCTCAGCAACTTGCAGATGAAATATCTCATATCAAACCGACATGGGATCGTTTAATGAGCCGGGAGATTGAGCTTGGTGAGTTTAAACAACTTTGCCATAGTATCGATAAGTTTATGAATAACTCTCATCATAAAACGGATGAGCTTCAAAGCTTAATGACAAATGTACTAATGGCTCAAGACTATCAAGACTTAACAGGTCAAGTTATTCGCCGTGTTATAGAACTTGTTAGAGAAGTAGAAGAAAGCTTACTTCATCTTTTAACAGCGTTTGCTGAACAAGATGACAGTGACAACACAGCGAATAAAGTAGAACAACAAAAAATAAAAGAACCAGTTGCCACACAAACTTTAGCAGGTCCTGAAGGCCCTATTATTGATAAAGAATCGCGTAATGATGTTGTGTCTGATCAAGATGAAGTCGATGATCTTTTATCAAGTTTGGGCTTCTAAGAGGAGAGTAACTGCATGTTTGAAGTCGATGAAGATATTTTACAAGACTTTCTTGTAGAGGCAGGAGAAATCCTAGAGCTTTTATCTGAACAGTTAGTTGAACTGGAAAATAATCCAGAAGATACCGAGTTACTAAATGCCATATTTAGAGGCTTTCACACTGTAAAAGGTGGTGCAGGCTTTTTAGCTATGACAGAACTTGTTGATGCTTGCCACGGCGCTGAAAACGTATTTGATTTACTACGTCAAGGCGTGCGAACGGTCAATTCAGAGTTAATGGATGTTATTTTACAAGCGCTCGACACCATTAATGAAATGTTCGCGACTATCCAAAATAGGGATAAGCCAGAACCAGCAGATCCTGAGTTACTTCAAACCCTCCACATTTTGGGCCTACCTCCAACAGAAGCCGAGCTTAACGGAGTCGCTTCAGAAACTGACGTTGAACAACCTCTTGATGAAGTAGTTGATACGCCAATAGCTGATGAGGAAGATCCATTTGCATTTGATGAAATGTTTAGCGGAACTCCTTCGGTTAGTGATGCTGAAATAAACGAAATCACTGAAGATGAATTTGAAAACTTACTTGATGAACTACACGGTAAAGGACAAGGTCCTGCAGTTGAAAAGCCAGTAGCAAGTAGTAGTGATTTTAATGGTGATATTACTGATGATGAATTTGACAGCTTATTAGACGAGTTACATGGAGTTGGCAGTTTTGGTGAGGTTGCGAGTAAAGCACCTGAGCAAAGTAGTGCAGTTAAAGCACCTGTAGAACCAGCTAAACCAGCGTCAAATACTGCTAATTCATCAGATGATGAAATTAGTGATGATGAATTTGAAGCGCTTCTTGATGAACTTCATGGTAAAGGCACTGCACCTAAATCAATAGAAAGCACTCCAGCTGTGAAACAGCCCAATATCCCAGCTAAACCAGCTGCAAAAGCGAGTGTGCCTGTAAAAAAACCAGAACCTGTAAAAGCACCCGCTTCTAAACCGGTAGAAAAACCGGTTGCTAAAGCAGCGCCAGCAACGCCTAAAAAATCAGCGCCACCAGCAGCAGAGACGACAGTTCGCGTAGATACAAAACGACTTGACCAAATTATGAATATGGTTGGTGAGTTAGTACTTGTGCGAAATCGTTTGGTTAGTTTAGCGACTAACTCAGACAGTGAAGCAATGGGTAAAGCAATCTCTAACTTAGATGTAGTGACTGCTGATATTCAAGGCGCGGTTATGCAAACGCGAATGCAACCAATTAAAAAGGTATTTGGTCGTTTCCCTCGCGTAGTACGCGATTTAGCACGCAGCTTAAACAAAGACATTGACTTACAACTTGTAGGTGAAGAAACCGATTTAGATAAAAACTTAGTGGAAGCACTAGCCGATCCGCTTGTGCATTTAGTTCGAAACTCAGTTGACCACGGTATTGAAATGCCAGCTGTTCGTGAGGCTGCCGGTAAGCCTAGAACAGGTAATGTTACTTTATCAGCGTCTCAGGAAGGCGACCATATTTTGTTGACCATTAAAGATGATGGCGCTGGTATGGATGCTGAGAAACTGAAAAAAATAGCAATTAGTAAAGGCGTACTCGACCACGATCAAGCGAGTCGACTTTCTGACACTGAAGCATACAACCTCATTTTTGCACCTGGCTTTTCAACAAAAGAAGAGATATCTGATATTTCAGGTCGTGGTGTTGGAATGGATGTGGTGAAAACTAAAATCACCCAATTGAACGGCTCTGTAAGTATTCAATCTGAGTTAGGCGTAGGTACCATTTTAGAGATAAAAGTACCACTTACCTTAGCCATATTACCGACCTTAATGGTAATTGTTGGCGCACAAACATTTGCGTTACCACTTGCTGGTGTTAGTGAAATATTCAACTTAGATTTAACGAAAACAAATGTGGTTGATGGGCAATTAACAATTATTGTGCGTAAAAAGGCAATACCGTTATTCTACCTCGAGCACTGGTTAGTTAAAGGCTCAGATCGTTCACAGCGAAAAGCAAAAGGCCATGTAGTTATTGTGCAAATTGGTACGCAGCAAATTGGTTTTGTTGTTGACTCATTAATTGGCCAAGAAGAAGTTGTAATTAAACCACTTGATGCGTTACTACAAGGTACCCCAGGTATGGCAGGCGCTACAATTACTTCAGATGGTGGCATTGCACTGATTTTAGACGTTCCAAACATGTTAAAACATTACGCAGGCTAATAATAAAGTAGGTATATATTTAATATATACCTACGCATAAATTTAATAAGAGAGCTAAATGGCCGTTAAAGTTTTAGTTGTTGATGATTCAAGCTTTTTTCGCCGCAGAGTAAGCGAAATTCTTGAACAAGATAGCGACATACAAGTTATAGGCTTTGCTGTGAATGGCAGAGAAGCTGTTGAAAAAGCAGCTCAGCTACGTCCAGATATGATCACTATGGATGTAGAAATGCCTGTGCTTGATGGTATTAGCGCAGTTAAAGAGATAATGGCGAGTAATCCAACGCCTATCTTAATGTTTTCATCACTAACACGTGATGGCGCAACAGCAACGTTTGATGCGCTAGATGCTGGAGCAATGGATTTTTTACCGAAAAAATTTGAAGACATCGCTCGCAATAATGAAGACGCTATAAAGCTTTTGCAAAATAAAGTGAAAGATATAGGGCGAAGACGTTTACCGCGAACGTTTAAATCTGCAACACCACCTAAGCCAGTAATATCAACTAAACCGATAACAAGCTCACTTTCGCAAAGAACAAACACACTAACGCCTTCGATAAAACAACCCGATAGAAGCTTTAAAAGAGCAGCACCTACAACATCGTCAGGTTCAAATGTTGCCTCAATGCGAGCAAGTGGAAAGCAATATCAGCTTGTGGCTATTGGCACTTCTACAGGTGGCCCTGTTGCACTACAAACTATACTGACTCAATTGCCAGCTAATTTCCCTCATCCTATTTTACTTATTCAGCATATGCCAGCTGCTTTTACACCTGCATTCGCAGCGCGCTTAAATGGTCTGTGCCAAATAAAAGTGAAAGAAGCACAACAAGGTGACCGCTTACAACCAGGAACGGCTTATCTAGCGCCTGGCGGACAGCAGATGATGGTAGAAGGGCGTGGTGCAAATAGAACACTGCGCGTATTTGAAGATCATAGCGAGAGAATAAGTTATAAACCGAGTGTAGATGTAACTTTTGCCAGTGCAGCAAAAACGTATCAAGGCGATGTGCTTGCTATCGTTTTAACAGGCATGGGCGCTGATGGACGTGACGGTGCAAGAATGTTAAAGCAAACGGGTGCAACTATTTGGGCACAGGATGAGAAAAGCTGTGTTGTTTATGGAATGCCTCAAGCCATTGCTAATGCGGGGCTTTCGAGTGAAAGCTTAGCATTAAGCGATGTTGCAGCACGTATCAAGAGAGAGGTAGGTTGTGGATAAACTCTCAATATTTGGACTATTTGTAGCACTGGGCGCAATAGGTTTAGGTTACTCTTTAGAAGGCGGCGTTGTTTCTGCTTTATTTAATGGTCCTGCCCTTATTATTGTATTAGGCGGCACGCTTGGTGCTGTTATGTTGCAAACATCAGCAAGTACCTTTAAAAAAATGCTAAATATGAGCTCTTGGGTTTTTGTTGCGCCACAATATGATATTGAAGATGCAATAGAGCAAGTTAAGCGATGGTCTCATAAGGCACGTCAAGAAGGTTACTTAGCGCTTGAAAACGAAGCGCTAGCTCACCCAGATGCATATGCAGCAAAAGGTTTAAGCTTGCTTGTAGATGGCTGCTCAGAGCAAAAACTACGTGACACGCTTGAAATTGATTTACTGCTAGAACGCGATCGCTTGCTTGAAGCCGCACGTGTTTATGAAGCGATGGGGGGCTACAGTCCTACCATTGGTATTTTAGGTGCTGTGCTTGGTTTAATACAGGCAATGTCGTTTATTACCGATCCACAAATGCTTGGTGCAGGCGTTGCAACGGCATTTATTGCGACCATTTATGGTGTTGGTTTAGCTAATTTATTGTTTTTACCTATGGCAAATAAGTTAAAACAGCGTGTAGAGCAAAAAATGCTTTACCATGAAATGCTTGCCGAAGGCGTTATTGCGATAAGCGTTGGCGAAAGCCCAGTAAATATAGAATTAAAGCTTGAAGCCTACCGTGTAGAGCGTCCTAATTTAGTGGACGAATAACATGCTACGCCGACGACTGCGTCACTCTGCTCCTAAAAGTCAACATACAGAGCGTTGGCTTGTATCGTATGCCGATTACATGACCATTATGTTTGCTTTTTTTGTGGTGCTGTATGCGATAGCGATCAACAAAGAAGAACAATTTCAAATATTGTCAGACTCCCTTGAACACGTTTTTGATAAATCTGCCCGCCAGCACTCCCAGCAAGGTGAGGGCGTCAATGGTAATGGAATATTGACTGATAGAGTGACACCTGAACAAGAAGTTCTTTATGGTGAAAGTATTTTAAAAGAAGAACAAGGTCCAGAGTTACTCGACGGTCAAAGTGATACAAGTAACATACAACAGAAATATTTAGGTAAACCACTCGATAGCTTACTTGCTAAGCTGCAGTCAGCGCTTATTGATGAAATTCGTGATGGAGAAGCCAGCTTAGAGCTTAATCAAGATTGGCTGATTATAGAGCTAAGCTCAGGTATGTTATTTTCAAGTGGTAGCTCAGTTGCACACTCTAGGGCAAAACAAGTCGTCAAAATTGTTAAAGATATTATTGCTCCAGTAGATAACTATATTAGGGTGCGTGGCTATACTGATGATGAAAGTATTCGCAATGAAATATTTCGCTCAAATTGGGAACTCTCGGTTGCTAGAGCAACATCTATTTTAGTAGAGCTGGAAGCATTAGGTATTAATTCTGCCAGAATGGCGATAGAAGGTTATGGTCAATATTCACCTTTTGTAAGTAACGATACAGAACAAGGGCGAGCAGAAAATCGTAAAGTTGTTATTGCACTTTCTAAGTATGGTTTACCACCAATACAAGACGTTAAAGGTGATGAACAAGCCGTCAAGCCAGTAGCGGAAGAGCCTGAAATTGAGCTCCCTTCAGATGACGATACAATAAAAATAATTCGTTTGCCTCATGGTGGTATTCGCATAACAACGCGCAATGAACAGTAATTAGGATGTAATGTGAAGATTTGGACTGTCGCAAATCAAAAAGGTGGTGTTGGTAAAACAACAACAGCAGTGAGCCTTGCTGGTATTTTAGCTTTGCAGGGTAAGCGTGTGTTGCTTATTGATACAGACCCTCATGCATCACTCACTTATTACTTTGGCATTGACTCAGAAGATTTGGAAGTCAGCGTATATGATATTTTTGCGCGTGGCACGAGCATGCAAAGTGAAGAGATACTTCAAGCTTTATGCCCATCAACACTTGAAAACCTAGATATTTTACCCGCAACAATGGCGATAGCCACGCTTGATAGAAGCATGGGTAATAAAACAGGTATGGGATTAATACTAAAAAAAGCGCTTGCAAAAATCAGTGAACATTACGATTATGCCATTTTAGATTGCCCCCCAGTTTTAGGGGTGTTAATGGTTAATGCGCTTGCAGCAAGTGAGCGAATTTTAGTGCCAGTGCAAACGGAATTTTTAGCACTGAAAGGGCTTGATAGAATGATGCGCACTATGGAATTAATGCAAACCTCTCAAGCGAAAGATTATCAATATACTATAATCCCTACTATGTATGATAAACGTACTAAAGCATCGTTAGAAGCATATAAAACACTGCAAAGTACGTATGGTGATAAAGTCTGGCCAGGTGTGATACCGGTAGATACTAAATTTAGAGATGCAAGCTTTGCGCAAAAAGTGCCTGTAGAGTATTGTCCTCGTTCGCGTGGTGTATACGCATATAAAGCACTGCTAGAATATTTAATTGAACAAGGTTAATGAATGAGTAAGCAATTATTTGCTAATGAAAAAGTAATGAAACAATACCTAGGGGCTTTGTTATGTGAAGACGAGCCTGTAGATAACCTTGAGCCAGTCGCAAAATTACTTGAGCAAATGCCACATGACTCGCAGCAAGAACATATTCATTTAAAACCAAAAGAACAGATAAAAGCGGCAGAAAAAATATTTGATCAAGACTTACTTAATTCTGAAATTAAGCCAATAGTTGAACCTATTTTTGAAGCCGAAAAAGTTAATAAAGCCATTGACGATGAAGTAATAGAGCCGATAAGTACGATTACAGAAGAACCAGAACCACAGATTATAACCACTAGCCAATCTGACTATTTTGATGGTGAATTTCAGGCATTATTTTTTGAAGTTGCTGGTTTAACATTGGCTGTGCCATTAAAAGCATTAGGCGGTATACATCAACTAGGTGAAGTAAATCATTTATTTGGTAAGCCAAAGTGGTTTAAAGGCGTTATGCTCAACAGAGAAGAAAAGCTTAATGTTGTTGATACTGCTCGTTGGGTAATGCCAGAAAAGTATGATGATAAATTAGAGGCGTCTTTAGATTATCAGTATTTAATTACCTTAGGTGATAGCCAGTGGGGCTTATTAGCTGAAAAGTTGATAAATAACATTACATTGAGTAAAGAAGATGTAAAATGGCGTACAAATAAAAGTAAGCGCCCATGGCTTGCTGGTGTTATAAAAGAAAAAATGTGTGCTTTAATAGATGTAGATAATTTAAATATATTATTAGAGAAAGGCTTAGATAGCCGTCAGTAGTAATGACCATTACGGGGTAATAGCATGAATCAAGATAAATTACTGTCAGCAAATAAAAACGCAGATAATAATGATGAAATTTTACAGTGGGTTACGTTTAAGCTAGAGGAAGAAACCTACGGCGTAAATGTAATGCAAGTACAAGAAATACTTCGTTATACAGAGATAGCCCCTGTACCAGGTGCACCTTCTTACGTTATTGGTATTATTAACTTACGCGGTAACGTTGTAACTGTTATTGATACTCGTGCACGTTTTGGTTTGTTAGCTGCTGATGCAACCGATAATTCTCGTATATTAATTATTGAAGCTGAAGAGCAAGTTATCGGCATTTTAGCCGACAGCGTATCTGAAGTCGTTTATTTACGCAGCTCTGAGATCGATAGTGCACCAAATGTTGGTACTGAAGAAAGTGCTAAGTTTATTCAAGGCGTTTGTAATCGTGATAATGAGCTACTGATTTTAGTCGATTTAAACAAGTTACTCAGCGATGATGAATGGGATGAGTTAAGCGATATATAAGCTTTACCAAATAAATTATGCTGTTACTTAGTATAGCTATATCAGCGTTAGCGGTAGGACTTATATCGCTTGCGCTAATAATTGCATTAAAAAACAAACAAGTGAGTGAAGTTAATGCTGTATTACAGCAGCTTAAAGATAGCTCAGAGCAAACTCATATTTTGCGAAGTGAAATTTCAGAGCTTAGAACAGGGCTTTTAAGTATTGGTAAGCGAGTGCTTGAGGTTGAGCAACAAAATCAAGATTTAATACAACAACAAGCTGCGCAAAAATACGATGACCCTGATGCTAAAATTTACTCTCGTGCAGTAAAAATGGTTGAGTTAGGTGCGGACCTCGATGAGGTGATACGCGAATGCGAATTACCGCGAGCAGAAGCCGAATTACTATTTTCACTACATAAACAAAAAGGCGCTTAGCGCCTTTTTAGTTATAAGCGTGTAAATAATCTCACGCTTTAATATTTAACTTACCTTGAAAGTCTTGCCAGCCTGGCGGAAATTGACCTCTTAATACATACGAAAACGCAATAAGCTCTGCAATTACATAATAAAGCTCTTTAGGGATTTCTTCCCCTAAGCTTAAATGCGACAACGTTTTAGCAAGCGCTGCATCTTCGTGGATCATAATTCCTTTTAATTTTGCTGCTGCAATTATTTCGTCAGCTAACTCACCAAACCCTTTTACGCTTACTGTGGGGGTGTTGCCAGCTTCGTATAAAAGCCCAATGGCTGACTTATTAATAGGTGTATCACTCATTACTAAACCTTAATATTAATAATTGCATGAGATTTATAAAATGCCTGATTATTTGCATCGCCTCGCTTTAAGTTGAGCTCTCCAACTTGTAAACCATGCTTAGCTAGTTTGGATCTTAAATTATCTAAGTGAGGGTGAGCAATTGCGCTTACTTCTTGGCTCGAGGCTAATAGCTGGCAATCGAGTGCTTTATCCATTAACTCAGCGGTAATTTGTAACTGCCCAATCTGTGCATAATCAAAGTTTAACCTGACAAACCATACATTTTTATCTTCTAATTTATCTGCGCTTGGCTTTTTATATTGCCCCAGTGTTATTTCTGTTTGGGCGGCCTCAGGCGGCAATTTCATTGGTAATAAAAATTGTGCAAGCGGGTTTGTGTCAGGTTGCTGATTTGGTGTTGAAACACTTACTTGGGTAAGTGTATTTTTAACGTGTACGATTTCGCTAGCCAATGCTTGCACTTGAGCTTGCTGCAGTTGTTCAAGTATTTTTGCTCCCGCGTTTCCTGTTTTAAAAGTAGGTATGAGTACTTGTAAAAGTGCATCTAAGCCAGTTTGGTTATTAAAGCTTATCGGTGTTACTGATTGGCTAATTATAGGGGCTGCTAAAATACTCACTGCAACTTGTTCAAGTCCTTTAGTGAAGCTACTTTGTAGTATATCACCCGTTAATTGAGATGGCTGTAAGGTGGCTAATACTTCACGCTGTATGGTCGCAGGGTTAATATTATTACTAGAGACCATGCGATTAAATGCTTGGTTAATTAAGCGAGTTAAATCGGGCGTTTCTTTTGTTGCTCTATTTGTAATATCAGTAATTTGACTACTTAAAAGCTGTTTGTTACCAGCTACTCTATCCGTAGGGATTGTGGCATCAGGAAGCTTTAATAGTGTGCTTAATAGCTTTGCTTCTATTGGTTGTAGCATTTGACTACGAGAGGCAATATTAGATAACGGCTCTACTAATGGGAGCATATTTTTAATCGAGGCTGGGTTTACACTGTTTTGATTGTTGCCGTTTATTACTGGTTGCACTGAAGACGTTGTTTGCCCTTTAGTAACAATTTCACTTGTAGGCTTAATTAACGTATCAACTTTACTGTTAGTACTAATATTTAGAGCACTCAATTGACTCGCGTTTAAATTACTTGGCTTAGCGCTCGCCATTCCATTTTGAGTAATATTATTTGGCGTTGGCGTGTTAGCTGTTGTTATATTTGTAGATGATTGCCAAACACTAACACTTCCTTTTATTTGCTGAGTTAATTGTACAAGTGGCGGAAGTCTTGAAAAGTGCTCTGGTAAAGTATTGCTCGTATTACTATTTAACGCCGTACTTACATTTTGGGTAATGTTAACTCTATTTAACGGTGATACTGTTAATTGCATAACTAAGCCCGGCCTTTGTATCGCAGATGATCCAGACGGCGGCATTAACTCAGATTTATTTGCTGCTGCAAAGGGCTTACTTTCAAAATATTTAACTGCATCATTAATTCGCGTTTTTAAATCACTAAAGCTATTTTGTAGCCACGACTTTATTGGGCTATCAGGTGTAAGCAGTGGGCTTGCTTTAATAGTGGACGCAGAAAAAGGTATTTCAGGGACACTGTTTTTTTGAGCTAAAAGTAACTCGTTAAACGGTTTAGAAAATGAGTTATTAAGCGTCACTTTTATATTATTAGTATCGGTTTTAATAAGTAATTTATCAGCCTGATTTATTAAATTCACCTTAATAGGCGTACTAGGTAGCTCACTAACTTGTTGATTAGTAATAGGCGTTGTAAACGAACCTGACTTTTGAGGATGAGTCAAAATAGCTAGTTTAGGTGTTGCTTGAAGTTGCGCACTAGGTAATAAGGCCACGAGTAAATTAGTAAGTTTAGTTTGGCTAAGTGGTTGCGTATGAATTGTATCTGCAAAGCGATTAATAACATTAAGCTGTGCGCCTTTGTTAGTAGTGCTAACAACTACTTTTAAAGGCTGCTCGGTTAAAAGTAACTGCGCTACGTCTTTATTTATGGCAATGCTGGCGTTAAGTTTATCAATTACTAATTTTGGGGTAGGGGACATAACCACTTGTAAATCCATTGGTTTGCTTTGTACCTCACTGCCCGTGCTTACATAATTTAATAAACGCTGTAATTGTACTGGTTGATTTAAAGTAAGGGTTGTAGTGTTTGGCGTGATGTTGAGCTGTTTGCCATCGGGACTAAGTTGTATGTTAGCACTGGCTATTTTTTGTAAATTTTGAGGTGCACTTGTAGTGCCAAGTCTTAATGTCTGCCAATGTTTATCAATAAATACATCAAGCGTAATCGAGTCTTTCGAAAATTGAATGTTTTTAGCCGCAAGTACCTCATTAGGTAATTGCGATAACTCATTGGTTTGAGGGTTTGTCGATTGATTGATAACCAATGAATTAGATAATGTTATTTGCGTTGGCGTATTCATTATTTTAAATCAAGTTTTCTCTATTTTAAGTGAATCGATTTTAAAGCAATATTCGTATTACCCTATCATTATGGTAGACTAACGCCTAATTTTTGGCAGAGAGAATCGTCATCTTGTTACACATTAAGTCCGTCACCTGCATCAAGCAAGATCGTTGTTTGTTTGCGGATCTTAATTTTAGCCTTAATAGCGGTCAAATCATGCAATTAGCGGGTCCTAATGGGGCTGGTAAAACATCGCTATTGCGTATTATCGCAGGCTTTTCTGTGCCTGATGAAGGAGCTGTTTTATTTCAAGAACAGCCTATATCTAAGTATTACGAAGAGTATGCCAGAGAACTACTCTTTATAGGCCACAAAACAGGTGTAAATACTCAGCTTAGTGCAGTTGAAAATGTTCGTCATTGGTTACAAATTAATGGCTACATAAACCAGCCTGACTTGTATCCCATTTTAGCGCAACTTGGCCTTGTTGGACTTGAAGATGTACCGGTTAGAATGTTATCTGCTGGACAACAAAGACGTGTAGCTTTGGTTAGGCTTTGGTTAAGTGATTCTAAATTATGGGTACTTGATGAGCCATTTACCGCGCTTGATAAAAGCGGTGTTGCTTTTTTGCAGCAGCGATTTACTGAACACTTACAAAGCGGTGGTGCTATTTTATTAACGACTCACCAAGACTTAACGACCCATTTTAGTAACTTGCAAACGGTTACACTGGAGTATCGTCACTAATGACTCGTCAACATTCTTATTGGTTGCTATTTAGTGCGGTATTTACCAAAGATGTAAAACTTGCGTTTCGCCAGCGCGCTGAAATTGTAAATCCTATTTTGTTCTTCTTAATTGTAATTTCATTATTTCCGTTAGCAATCGGGCCTGAGCCTGGTTTACTAGCGAGAATGGCACCGGGAATTATTTGGGTTGCCGCATTACTTTCTACCATGCTGGGCTTGGATAAACTGTTTAGAGATGATTTTAACGATGGCTCGTTGGAGCAGCTAATTGCGTCCTCTTATCCATTATCGTTAACCGTACTTGCTAAAGTAGCTGCTCACTGGGTGGTAACAGGTTTACCGCTTGTATTAATGACGCCGCTATTTGCATTGTTGTTAAACCTAGAAAGTACGGCGTTAACAGCGACTGTTTTGACATTATTATTAGGCACTCCACTATTGAGCTTTATTGGCGCAATAGGCGCAGGGCTTACTGTAGGATTACAAAAAGGGGGTATTTTGATGAGTTTACTCGTACTGCCTTTGTATATTCCTGTTTTGATTTTTGCAACGTCGGCTATCGATACCAGCACCATGTCGCTGGATTATAGTGGGCAGCTTGCCATCCTTGGTGCAATGTTACTTATTGCTATTATTAGCGCACCAATTGCCATATCGTCAGCTTTAAAAGTGAGTGTAAGTTAATGTGGAAGTGGTTACATCCCTATGCTAAAGCAGAGCGTGCATACCAGTTATGCAATACGTTACTGCCTTATTTTGCCGTAGTTACTGTAGTTAGTATGATTGTTGGATGGGTATGGGGGCTTGGTTTTGCACCTGCCGATTACCAACAAAAAGACAGCTACCGTATCATCTTTATTCATGTTCCTTCTGCCATTTTGTCTATGGGGGCTTACTCATCAATGGCTATTGCAGCTGTTGTTGCACTTGTATGGCAACTACGAAATGCCGAACTTGCCGTTATTGCTATAGCGCCTGTTGGTGCTTGTATTACAGCTATAGCGCTTATTACTGGCGCTGCATGGGGTAAACCTATGTGGGGTGCTTGGTGGGTATGGGATGCGCGTTTAACGTCTGAACTTATTTTATTATTTTTATATCTTGGCGTGCTTTCGCTTTATCATGCATTTGAAGATAAGAAGTCAGCAGGGCGTGCAGCTTCTATTTTAGCAATTGTTGGCGTAATTAATTTACCTATTATTCATTACTCAGTTGAGTGGTGGAATACGCTACACCAAGGCGCAAGCATTACAAAACTAGACACCAAAGCAATAGACCCAAGTATGTTTTGGCCACTTATGGTTAATATTTTAGCCTTTGCTGCTTTTGTAGGAACAGTGACTTTAATTCGTCTTAAAAATGAAATTTTACAACGCGAAAAGCACCGACCGTGGGTGCGTTTGTTGTTAAATAAGGGGTAATTATGCAGTTTGACTCTTTTTCTGATTTTATTGCAATGGGAGGCTATGGGTTTTATATCTGGCTTTCTTTTGGTACATGCGCTCTTATTTTACTCGGTATTTTAGTGAACTCTTTAAGAGATACCAAACGTATTATGGCTTCAGTTGAGCAACAAATAATACGTGAAGCGCGAATTAAAAAAGCTAAACAGGAACAAGCCTCATGAATCCAAGACGTAAAAAGCGCCTATTGGTAATTATTGCCGTACTGTTTGGTATTGGTGGATCAATTGGTTTAGTGCTTTATGCACTTCAAGAAAATATTAATCTTTTTTATACGCCAAGCGAACTTATTGATGGCAAAGGGCCTAATAAAGAAAAACCATTCATTGGCCAAAAGCTACGTATTGGTGGCATGGTTGTACCAGGCACGGTTGAGCGTAATGAACAGAGCTTACAAGTAAGCTTTAAGCTAATTGATACAGGTCCATTAGTGACCGTGCGTTATCAAGGCATATTGCCAGACTTGTTTCGTGAGGGGCAAGGCATTGTAGCGCAGGGCGTATTAATCGAACCTAATGTTATTGAAGCATTTGAAGTGCTTGCAAAGCATGACGAAGAATATATGCCAGCAGAAGTTGCAGAGGCAGTTAAAGGTATTAAGCACGAAAAACCAAAATACAACTTAGATAGTGGTAATTAGCTATGATCCCAGAAATTGGTTATTTTTCTTTAACGCTTGCCATGGTGCTAAGCGTTTTACTGTGTATTTTTCCTCTTTGGGGCGCGCATACCGGTAATCTTCGATTAATGCGTGCAGCTCCCTCTTTAGCAATTGGGCAATTCGCTTTTGTTTTAATCTCTTTTGCAGCACTTATTTACGCCAGTGTAACGGATGATTTTACCGTATCGTATGTGGCATATCATTCAAGTAGTACGCTACCTTGGTATTACAAAATCACCTCTACATGGGGCGGCCATGAAGGCGCTATTTTACTGTGGTTAGTAATGCAAGCTGGTTGGACTGCCGTTGTTGCTGCGCGTTCTAAATCACTCCCTTGGGTGCTACGTGCCCGAGTATTGGGCGTACTTGGTTTTTTAGGTGTAGGTTTTATGATGTACACCTTACTACTTTCAAGCCCGTTTGAGCGCCTACTTCCTTATTTCCCGGTAGAAGGGCGTGATTTAAATCCGTTGCTTCAAGATCCGGGCATGATTATTCACCCGCCATTACTGTACATGGGTTATGTAGGGCTATCAGTTGCTTTCTCTTTTGCTATTGCTGCGCTATTAACTGGCAAGCTTGATAACACGTGGGCTAAATGGTCACGTCCTTGGACAATGACTGCGTGGGGCTTTTTAACACTAGGTATTACAATTGGTAGCTGGTGGGCATACTCAGAACTTGGCTGGGGTGGCTGGTGGTTTTGGGATCCAGTAGAAAACGCATCATTAATGCCATGGCTTGTTGCGACCGCATTACTGCACTCGTTAAGCGTAACTGAAAAACGTGGTGTATTTAAATCGTGGACCGTACTACTTGCTATAGCAGCATTTTCATTGAGCTTATTAGGCACATTTATTGTGCGCTCGGGTATTATTGTATCGGTACATGCTTTTGCAACAGACCCTGATAGAGGCTTATTTATACTCGCCTTTTTAGGCATCGTTGTAGGTGGTGGCTTAGCGTTATATGCACTGCGTGTATCGCAAGTACATAGTGAAGGTCGATACAAGTTTGTATCACGCGAAGTGGCGTTATGGCTCAATAATATATTTTTAGTAGTTGCTACATTAATCGTATTGCTGGGTACTTTATTACCTATGGTTCATAAAGAAATGGGCTTGGGCAGTATTTCTATTGGCGAACCGTTTTTTAATAAGATGTTTGCAATAATTTTAGTGCCGTTTGCTATTTTGATGGGGATAGGGCCATTTTTACGCTGGAAGCAAAATAAATGGGCTTTCTTACAAAACAAAATATTAATGGGCGTATTAGCCAGTGTAGTGATTACCTGTGCTTGGTTGTTTTCAAGTTACGATTTAGTAAAACCACTTACGCTACTAGCCACTACGCTTGCGGTTTGGATTGCAATATCAACTGGGATCGACATTTATACTAAATCTGCTGTACACGGCACCTTAAAAGAAGGTTTAAAACGCTTAGGTGTAAGTTACTGGGCTATGGTGCTTGGGCATATTGGTATTTCGTTTGTTATTGCAGGTGTAACGCTTACATCGGCGTATTCAGTTGAGCGTGACGTATCGATGAAGCAAGGCGACACAGTTCAGCTTAATGAGTATGAATACCGCTTTGATGGTGTTAAAACTATTCGCGGACCGAACTACAGTGGTCATGCTGGTGTTGTATCGGTGCTTAAAAACAATGAGCTAGTAACACGCTTACACGCCGAAAAACGTAAGTATGATATTGGTATGCAGTTTATGACCGAGGCGGCAATAGATGCAGGCTTTACACGTGATTTATACTTAGCGTTAGGTGAGCAGTTGAGCCAAGGTGCATGGTCACTTCGCATTTATCATAAACCGTTTGTTCGTTGGATGTGGATTGGTGGTGTGCTTATTTCCCTAGCTGGATTTATGATTTTATTTGATAAACGCTACCGCACATCAGCTAAAACAGCGCGTAGAGCTGCATCGGAGAATGTTTTATGAACCGTAAAATTTTAGCTATTGCGCCGCTTTTAGTATTTGCTTTTGTATGTGTATTTTTATACCAAGGCCTTTTTGCTAATCCTCGTGAAATTCAAACCGGTCGGTTAGGTCAAGAAATGCCAGCATTTAATCTACCTGATTTAATGCAAGACAATAAGCCGTGGACCAACGAGTCTTTAAAAGGCGAAGTTTACTTACTAAATGTATGGGGTACTTGGTGCCCAACATGTTTAGTTGAACTTGGTTATTTAACTAAGTTACGTGAGCAAGGCGTTAAAATTATTGGGCTTTATTACGTACAAGGTTACGACGCCGACTTTGATGGCCCGTTTGATATGCAATCACTTCGCACAGAAGTGAGCGATATGCTGCAACGTGCGGGTGACCCATATCAATTTAATATCTTGGATTTACATCGTACTTTGTCGTTGGATTTAGGTGTTTCGGGTGCGCCTGAAACATTTTTAGTCGATAAAAACGGCACTATTTTGTTGCATCACACGGGCGATATAAACCCGCGAGTATGGCGAGCTAAATTTGCGCCAATTATGCAGGAGCTTAAATAATGAAATGGTTACTACTTACGCTTAGCCTTTTTGTAAGCATCAGTGCGTTTGCAGAGCAAGATCGCTATCAATTTGATAACAACAAACAAGCGATATTGTTTGAAGAGCTAACTAAAGAGCTGCGCTGTCCTAAGTGTCAAAATCAAAACATTGCGGACTCTGACGCTGTTGTTGCTAAAGACTTGCGCGATAAAGTGCTCGTATTGGTTAAAGAAGGTAAGAGCAAAGACGAAGTGATTGATTACATGATTGACCGCTTTGGCTATTTTGTTCATTACGACCCACCAGTTACACCAGCGACTTTAGTACTTTGGGTATTACCTGTATTAATTGTCATAGTCGGCTTTGGTTTTATTGTTATTCGCCAGCGAAAAGCATCAGTAAAACAAACGTGGAGCAGTGACGACGAAATGCTTTTAGCTAAGCTAATTGAACAAAATAAACGTCAGGAGCAAAGTTAAATGATTTTAATGTGGGCGTGTTTTGCTTTACTCACACTGGTTGCTCTTGGGTTTGTGATGTTGCCTTTTTTAAAAAAAGAGCGCGTTCAAACAATTACTCATAACGCCAATGCTGAGCTAATTAGCATTTATGAGCAGCGTTTAGTTGATTTACAAACCGATTTAGACAATCAGCGTATTGATACCGTAAATCATGCAGAATCAATTATTGAATTAAAACGCCGTTTATTGAATGAGTTATCACCAGAAAAATCACTAAACAGCAAAGGTAATAATCGTATTTTTGCTTTAACTGGTGGCGCATTTGTTCTTGCTCTAACAGGTGTTTTTTATGGTTTAACGGGTAGTCAGCAGCAAATTTCGGCTTGGCATGATGCAATGGATAATTTAGCTAATTACGGCGAGCGTGCTGTAATGCAAAAAGGTGAGCCGCTTAGCCAAAATGAGCTGCAGGCTTTTGCATTGGCACTTCGTACAAAGCTTAGCCGCTCAGGTGATGACGAAGTCGCTTGGTTGCTACTTGGACGAGTTGCTATGTCGCTTAATGAATTTGACATGGCGCAGCAGTCATTTGATAAAGCACTACGTATGAATCCTGATAATATGCAGGTACTTATTAGTTATAGCCAAGTTTTATTACTAGAAGGCAGCGAAGCTAATATGACTCGTGCGGCAGGTATGCTCTCAAAAGTACTAAAAGTTGAGCCTACCAATTTAGATGCAATTTCGTTATTAGCACTCATTGCTTATGAACGTAAAGATTGGCCTCAAGCCAAAGCTGCATTTGAAGTTTTACTTGCGAGTATGGAAAAAAATGATTCTCGTTATAGCATGATCTCTGAGCGTATCGCTGATATAGAGAAGCAAATGCAAACGGAAGGCTCTGTTATGCCAGTTACTACTACAACGGGTGCTATTGCAGTTACAGTCGACATTGCAAAAGAGCTTATAGATAAACAGCCAAAAGACGGTATCTTGTTTATATTTGCAAAAGCAGCAAGTGGTTCGCCAATGCCATTAGCTGCTGTTAAACTCGCTAAATATTCATTTCCAATTACAGTTGAGTTAAGTGATAGTAGTGCAATGGTTGCAGGGCTTAACTTATCTAGTGCAGAAAATATTATTATTTCGGCGCGTATTTCTATAGATGACTCGGTTATGCCAAGTTCTGGTGAGCTAGAAGGTCATTCAGAGTCGTTAAAGCGTGAAAGTGTAAGTGACTACCAACTTCAAATTGATACATTAATACCTTAAGGACGTTAGATGTTAAAACACAGTTTTACTTTTTTATGTTTATTGATACTAGCCGGGTGTGCTCAAGTACCACAAAGCAAAGTAGATGACAGAGATCCGCTGCAAAGTATTAATCGTCCATTATATGACTTTAATATGGATGTACTGGATGCTTATTTATTGCGCCCAGTTGCAGTAGGTTATGTTGAAGTAACGCCTGTACCGGTAAGAAACGGTATTGTTAATTTTACAGGTAATATTACAGCACCTGTCGATATGATTAATGCGGGTTTGCAAGGTAAGCCGGGTAATGCAAGTGTGAGCTTAGCGCGTTTTTTAGTTAACTCTACGGTTGGTATTTTTGGTATTTTTGATGTTGCCAGTTCACTTGGTCTTGAAATTGTAGATGAAGACTTTGGACAAACGTTAGGTGTATGGGGCGTGGGTGATGGCGCTTATTTAATGCTACCAGGCATGGGTCCTACAACAGCACGTAACTTAACCGGTGATGTAGTTGACAACTTTGTATTGCCTGAAGTTGCGCTAACGACTCCACAAACTATTCTAGTGTTTGTTTTAAAAGCAGTTGAGGCACGTGCATCATTAATCCCACAAGAAGGGTTATTAAATGATTCACTTGATCCGTACTTATTTGTAAAAGATATCTACTTTCAGCGTCAAATTTATGAGCTGTACGATGGCAACCCACCTATAAAAGAAGAGCCAGCTGATTTTGATGAAGACTTTTTAGAAAGTTTATAATTGAAAAGCCACTCATAAAAACGCCAGCTAAATGCTGGTGTTTTTATTTGCTTTTATTTTTCGTTAACTACTAACTACTAACTACTAACTGCATTTGCTCATTAACCCAAGCTAGTGCTTCATGATAAGCATCGGGAACTTTGTTACCTAGGTTTAGCTCTTTCGTTAGCTCGTTTGCGGCAGACCAATTTGCTTGTTCGTAGTATTTAACTAAGTTTAAATATTTTGCTAGCAAGCCTTCATCGTTTAATAGCGCTGCTTTTATATCATTAGAAAGTGGAAGCTTTTTCATGACGCTTTCCATACTCTCATCTAAAATAGCATCCATAAGCGACATCATACCGGTTAAAAATGCCATGCCGGTATCTTTAAACTGCCCATGGGATATAGCGAGCAATTCAGCAAATCGAGCGCGCGTAAGCGATAGCCTAATTAGCTCTACAGGTTTGTCTGCTGATACTTGTGCTGCAAACAGTAGTGACAATAGCTTTTTAATTTCATTGGCGCCAAGCACTATAAGAGCTTGCTTAATGGTACTTATTTCTGCGCGTCTTGCAAATGCGGCAGAATTTGAATACCTAAGTAATTTATAAGATAGATTTACATCACGTTCAAACACATCAGTGATTTTCTTAAGATCCATATCAACACTTGATGTTTCGTAAAGCAATTCAGCTAATGCCATTTCTGAAGGTGGTAGAGCCTTACTTTGTACCATTTCAGGTTTTGAGAAGAAAAATCCTTGGAAATAATCAAACCCAAGCTCTAAAGCTTGTTGGTAAATTTCATAGGTTTCTACTTTTTCGGCAAGTAACTTAATATGTGAGTGCGGTTTTAAATCGTTAAGTACCGTTTTTATTGTATCTATATCGGATGCTAAAAAGTCTATTTTAATAATATCAATAAATGGGTAAAAATGACGCCATACAGGTTGATGAATATAGTCATCAAGAGCAATAGTGTAACCTTTATCTTTTAAATCTTTAACGATAGCTAATAAACGCTTACCAGGCTGGATAGTCTCAAGTATTTCTACAACTATAGTGTCTTTACCTAGTAGTGTAGGGTAACCCTTTGATAGTGTTTCTAGGGTGAAGTTTATATAGGCAGGTTTATTGTCAGTTAAATCTTCTAAACCAAAATTAAACTGGCTACCCTCTATAAGTCGTGTTGTTGCTTCGTCACCATCTATATCGGGAAATACGTTATCAACGCCATCACGAAATAAAAGCTCATAACCGATAAGTTTTTTATCTCTATCTAAAATCGGTTGACGTGCAGCGTAAAAATACATAAACAGTTCCGTAAGAGTGATGTAATTGGGTATTGTAATAATATATGGCAAAAGATTCAAAATAGCATTACGTATATTTGCATGATTAATAAATTATCATTATAAATTAAGGTGTTTCTTCTATTTAATTTATTATATTTTACTAATTCGCTTTAAAATTATTCAACATGAGTATTTTTGTATCAGCTGGAAGCAACAAGTTGGAGATTTTATTGTTAGGCATGATATAGTCAGCGAGAATGGTTTTTATCCTAATAGTGTCTTTATTATAATATTTTAAGAGTCAATATTCGGATCAAGAGCCTGTTATTAATAATTATGCGGAGGCTAATTTGGAAACAGGAATGATTATTTCACTAGCATTATATTTTGTTGTAATGTTAGGTATCGGACTATATGCATATAAGCAATCTACTGGCGATGTATCAGGTTACATGTTAGGTGGACGAAATCTATCACCAAGTGTTGCTGCACTATCTGCAGGTGCATCTGACATGAGTGGCTGGATTTTAATGGGCCTACCTGGTGCGATGTTTGTTACTGGTTTTAGTAGTACATGGATAGCAATTGGTTTGGTGATTGGTGCTTGGTTAAATTACCTGTTAGTTGCACCTAGATTACGTGTGTACACTGAAAAAGCAAATGACTCTATAACAATCCCAGATTACTTCTCAAATCGCTTCAATGATAAGTCAAACTTATTACGTGTTGTATCAGCTGTTGTGATTATAGTCTTCTTTACTCTTTACACGTCATCTGGTGTTGTAGCCGGCGGAAAATTGTTTGAAAGCTCATTTGGTCTAAGTTATGAAGTGGGTTTATACATTACAACGGGTGTCGTTGTTTTATACACTTTGTTTGGTGGTTTTTTAGCGGTTAGCTTAACTGATTTCGTGCAAGGTTGTATTATGTTCATCGCACTGATTCTAGTGCCTACTGTTGCATACTCTTTACTTGAACAACCTCTGGAATCTACTTTACATAGTGTAAATCCAGATATGCTTAACTGGATTGGAGCAGGCTCTGCATTAGGTATTATTTCTGCAATGGCATGGGGTTTAGGTTATTTTGGTCAACCACATATCATCGTTCGTTTTATGTCGGTACGTAGTGTTAAGGATATGCCTAAAGCTCGCCGTATTGGTATGACATGGATGATTGTTGCTGCCCTTGGTGCTGTTGGTACTGGTATATTTGGTGCTGCTTATACTTATGAGAATAATATTGTAGTTGAAGATCCTGAAACGATTTTCCTAATTCTTTCTGAGTTATTGTTCCATCCACTTATTGCTGGCTTTTTACTAGCTGCAATTTTGGCTGCTATCATGAGTACTATCTCATCGCAATTGCTAGTAAGCTCAAGTTCATTGACTGAAGATTTATATAAAACATTTTTACGTAAAGATGCTAGCGACTTTGAATTAGTTACTGTTGGTCGAATTAGCGTTGCATTTGTTGCCCTGTTTGCAATTTATTTAGCGTACGATAGAGATAGCTCTATTTTAGACCTAGTAAGTAATGCATGGGCAGGCTTTGGTGCTGCTTTTGGACCTCTTGTATTGTTTAGCCTTTATTGGAAACGTATGAATTTTGCTGGCGCCTTATCTGGTATGTTAGTAGGTGCGTTTACAGTGCTTGTTTGGATTTATGGTCCGTTTACTATTAATGGTGAAAGTTTAAGTAGCTTTATGTATGAAATAGTACCTGGCTTTATTTTAGCGAGTATCGCAATTGTTGTTGTTAGCTTAGTAACAAAAGAGCCAGAGCAAAACATCACTGCTTTATTTGATGAAGTAGAAAAAGAGCTTTAAATAGCAATTACTATTCATTTTAAAATGAGTAGTAAGTAATACCAATCCGCGATAATACTTAATCATTTTGCGGTGCTAAACGTGTTGCTACCGGCGTTAAAAAATTATCATTTAGAACAACTAAATATCAAATTTTTTGCCTAGCTATCAACACGTTTTTCCACCCTCAAAATAGATCACTTAATTAAGCGAATTGGTATAATAAAAAAGGGAGCAACTAAGTTGCTCCCTTTTTTATTTAGTTTGTCCCGTCCGAGGAGAGGGCAATCTACGAGTTAACTTGCTTTTTTATCGTTGTTATCTTCAATTGGCGCAACGTTATCTGACTTTTTACTTTTTGCTGGCGCTTTGGTAACAACTGGATCTTTGCCGCCCTTTAATATGGTCATAAAGTCATCTTTGCTTTTCGCTATTTCTAAAGCAAGTGATTCAATTTGTTGCTCACTAAGCGGTACGTCTACCTTTTCTAGCATTAGCTCAAGTGATTCTGCTATATCGAGCATCTTGTCATAAGCATCAGCTTCTTTTTTGGTAGTAAACGTCATACGCTCGACTCCGTTTCGTTCTACAACATATTTAACAACAACAGCCATGATTTCTCCTGCAAAATTGCTTGGCACCGTGGTTTGTAAAAACCATTAGATTACTGTTTTTATGTACAGTAATGGTTTGGGCGTAAATTTGCAAGCGCGAAGTATTAATTTTTAGGTGTCTTAAATTTGACAAAAAACGGTAACTTTACTTTAGTTAAGCAATCACTTGTTGTACCAGCTGCATTTTCAGGATTTCGGATCATAGTGATAATGCGTTTAGGTACACTTTAAATGATGAGCTTTTCAGTTCCTTACTTTTTGGTTTTCCTAAGCAACATTCAAAATTAAGAAAAGAAGAATAGGGACAAGTTTGATGAAAACGTTAAAAAATTTATTCATAATAAGCTTATTATGCTTACTACCTGCAACTACCGTATATGCACAACTATCGGAAGTAACTAAGCAAATGCCTCAAGTTGAGACAATTAGTATAAATAATGCTGATGCAGATATGCTTGCTAAGCTACCGGGTATAGGTAAGAAAAAATCGCAGGCAATTGTGGATTACCGTGAAGAAAACGGCGAATTTAAAAGCGTTAGTGATTTATCGCAAGTTAAAGGAATTGGTAAAAAACTATTAGCCAAATTAGAGGGGAAAATTTCACTTTAATAGCAGTAGATAACAATCAGGGCGCTATGCGCCCTGATTAAATTGTTTTAATGCATCGCTTAAGTGTTTTTTAGCAAAGTTGATTTCAATAGGTGTTGTTAAAAGTGGGTAGCAAAGTCCGCCGAGTATCAAAAACGGGATTAATATCCAACCTTTAAATACCGTGAATATTAAAAATAGTGGACTTAGTAATATTAATTTAATAATACGCAGTAACACTTTATCAGTTGGCGATAACATACTTAAAGAAAGTGCTATTACGTCTTGGCGCTTGCGTACTTTTAGATGTTTAAGCTCATCTAATTGGCTTGAAAAAAATGTAAACATATCAAATCGACTTTTTAATTAATAAACGGCCAATAACTATAATAAATAGTGTTAGTGAGAAAATCCCAAATATAATTTCCATCCAAGCAGGCATGCTCAAACCAACAAACTGCCAATCTATATTTCCACAATCCCCGGTCGCCTGAAAAAAGCTAGGTATCCATTCATGTAACGGCATAAACGATGGGAAGTTTGGTTCAAACTCACAGCTAAATGCAAAAGGGTCTGTGGTGGTTTGCATATCAATATGCTCGCGAGCAATTAAATATCCCCAAACACTCGATACACCCCAAATTACATACGCTAATATACGAACTGCTTTGCTCTGTGGTTTAGTCGAACCTACGATTCCTGCGCCTAATAGACCCAGTACGGCTGTACGTTGATATATGCACATTATGCAAGGCGCCAATCCCATTTGGTATTGAAAGAAAAGGGCGGTCACTTCAAGTAAAAAAACGATAGCTGTAAATAAAAGCCACGGGGTACGTTGGGTGGGTAATTGGGCAAGCCAGTTCATAAAAATTCCGCGTTTAAATAAGACGTTAGATTATGACCTAGGATAATGTATGCGGCAACAAAAAGGAAAAAAAAGCTACCGAAGTCGCTTTTTATAAGATGAAATTATTGACCACTCAATGCAGCCTCAGCAGAGGCTACATGACGCTCTACTTAGTTCCCATTGATACATAAGCTTAGTTATATCGCTTACTTATACTACATTGGTACATTGCCTAATCAATTCTTTAAAGTTGCGGTTAGAACGCTCTGTTGCATAGGTGTTCCTTTTTAATGTACTTATGTGTTTTAAGTTGATTAAGCTAGGTATGGTGTAAATAAAAAATACCAATAATTACAATGTACCTACAATGAATATTGCTCTGTATATTTATACATTGTAGCTATATTAGAAAAACCTAAATTTTATTATTTATTAATCTTTAATTTCTACTCATTTGCTTATTAATATACCTGACTTTACTTGTTAGTTATGCTTCGTCTGGTACAATCAGTCAGTTATTCGTGTAAAACGATGAGTGTTGATTAATTCGAGTGGGAACTGGATGAGAATTTTTAAAGCGAAAAGCCCAGCAGGATTTGCTGAAGAATATATAGTTGAATCTATTTGGAACGGCGATTTCCCTCCAGGTTCAATTCTACCTGCCGAGCGAGAACTTTCAGAGTTAATTGGTGTAACAAGAACGACCTTGAGAGAAGTATTACAGCGTTTAGCACGTGATGGTTGGTTAACAATTCAGCATGGTAAACCAACAAAAGTAAATAACTTTTGGGAAACGTCTGGCTTAAATATTCTTGAAACACTAGCGCGCTTAGATGAAGACAAGATGCCTGAGCTGACAGATCAGCTTTTATCTGCACGTACTAATATTAGTGCTATTTATACACGTGCTGCAATTAAGTTGAATCCTGAACGTGTAATTGAAATTTTATCACAAAGTCATGAGCTAGAAGACACTGCGCAGGCATTTGCTGACTACGATTATAAAGTTCATCACGAATTAGCCGTTGCGGGTAATAACCGTATTTATGTATTAATACTCAACGGTTTTAGAGGCTTTTATTCAAAGATTGGTTGTCATTACTTCTCTGATGCCGGAACTCGTGAACTTGCTCGTCAGTTTTATAAAGATTTAACAATCTTGGCAGAAAATAAAGAGCACGATGGTGCTATTTCGATGATGCGTAAATACGGTCATCAAACAGGTGAGATTTGGCAAAAAATCCGTGGCGATATGCCCTCAGATATAATGGATTAAATCTAAACGAGAAGCCTGCATTTGCAGGTTTTTTTGTACCTGTAAAATAAATACCATATATATGAATTTTTAAACAATTTAATGTATTAACCCTTCTTCAGTAACGTCAAAAGCTCTACCTAATTACAACGTGATTTACACTTCAAAATAGACCTATTATTCAAGCAGATTAGTGCAAGTTGTAAGTGTTCGTTATTTTCGATTGCTCACATCGTTAAATGCGATTGTTCTTTTGTAGTGAATAACTTTAGAATGCCAATTAATTATATGTGTTCGCTATTGGTTTTTAATTTTTAGCGCCCATATAAGTACCAGCATTGCGAAAGCAATTGAAAACAAACTCAAAATATTTGGAGAATAAAATGGGTGTATTAGTAGGCCGCCAGGCACCAGACTTTACCGCTGCAGCTGTTCTTGGTAACGGTGAAATTGTAGATAGCTATAACCTTCATGAAACAATTAAAGGTAAAAAAGCAGTTATCTTCTTTTACCCACTAGATTTCACGTTTGTATGTCCTTCTGAACTTATTGCATTTGATAAGCGTTTTGAAGAGTTTCAAAAGCGTGGCGTAGAAGTAATTGGTGTTTCTATCGATTCACAATTCTCACATAACGCATGGCGTAACACCGCTGTTGCAGACGGCGGTATTGGTAAAGTTCAATACGCACTAGTTGCAGATGTTAAACACGAAATTTGTAAAGCGTATGACGTTGAGCATCCAGAAGCGGGTGTTGCATTTCGTGGTTCATTCTTAATCGACGAAGAAGGCAATGTACGTCACCAAGTAGTGAACGATTTACCACTAGGTCGTAACATCGACGAAATGCTTCGCATGGTTGACGCGCTAGCGTTCCACACTGAGCACGGTGAAGTATGTCCTGCTGGTTGGACTGAAGGTAAAAAAGGTATGGACGCAAGCCCTGAAGGCGTTGCTAAGTTCTTATCTGAAAACGAAGGCGAGCTATAATTTAGCCCTTAGTTTTAAATAAAAAAACCGCCAATTGGCGGTTTTTTTGTGTCTTTAATTAGAAAGAAAAACTTACTTTAGTGTACAAGTAGCGGCCACGAGGGTTATGCACAGCTGATGCATAACCGTATAAATCGCCATCGCCATCACCAATTGCAAATGGTGGCTCTTCATCAAATAAGTTATTAACACCTAAAGATATTTTAGCTGACTCAGTAATACGGTACGACGTTTGTAAATCAACAAGCGTTTGCGAGTCAATCATACGTGAAGTATTGCTATCAAAGTCTAAATTGCCATCAAAGTCGATATCAGGCGTATCTTCAAATTCACCTACATAACTGATATTTACATTGGTGTTAAACTCACCAATTTCCCAGTTGGTTGAGAAAATAAAGCGATGCTCTGGGTAGCCATATTCACCCGTGTAATCACGACCATCTTTTTCAAACTTATCTTGATATGCCCACTCTAAATTAAATTTAAGTAAACCTAAGTCATCAAGAGAGTGGTTATAGTTTGCAGAAACATCAACACCAGATACTTCCTGCGATGATAAATTTTTAAATGTGCTGTGTATTTTTTGTATTGTGCCTAAGCTTGCTCCGCCTGTAGGGGCTAAACGAACACATACGGTACTATTTTGGTTACCACATTCTGCAGCATAAATAGGACCAAATTCTTCTTCATCGATTTTGTTATCTTGAGTAATACTCCATACATCGACACTTAAACCAAACTCAGCTGTAGGTGCCCAGATAACGCCCACGTTCCATGATTCTGACTCTTCTGCTTGTAAATCAGGGTTACCAGAGAACTCAATATTGTAATCAAGTGCTTGGCAATCTAATCCTGTTTGTTCACAGCGCTGTGTATCAACAAAAAATTGGCTTTTTTGTGATGGACCTAAGCCTATTTGCGCTAATGAAGGCGCTCTAAAGCCTTGCGCCCAAGAACCACGAACCGTTACTTCATCAGTCGGTGCCCAGCGCAGAGCTATTTTTGGATTTGTAGTTGTACCAAAGTCGCTATAATCATCGTAACGACCGGCTAATTGTAGTTCGAGGTTTTCAGCAAGTGGGATTGAGAACTCAACATATGCAGCGTATTGTTCACGATCAGCAGAAGCTGATACTGATTCAGTACCAAATATTAAGCCACGTTGAAATTGATCATCAGGGATATCATTTACATCTTCTTCACGGTACTCAATACCGGCGGCCATCATTACAGCTTCGCCACCAAAACTAAACGCTTCACCTGTAATGTTAGCGTCAAAAGAGGTCATATGAGACTCACCGCGACGCACTAAGCTGGTTGTGATTCTGTCAATTACAGCTGGGTCGTTATATGTGCCACCGAATGGATTATAGTTACCGGCATCAATTTCTTGTTGTAAGAAATCGGTGCGTACCCAGCCTTGTGTACGATCGCCTGTTTGTAGTGATTTGCTGCGACCTTTTTGTACCGCTGTCTCCCAGCTCCAATCGTTTATTTCGCCTTTTAACCCTGCAACAAAGCGTAAGGTGTCTGACTCAATGTCCCATTGGCGAGCGCCTGCATCTACTGTACGGTAACGACCAATTTGAATGTCTTCACCAAATGGATTGTTTGGGTGATTAGCGGGTACCGTAAGGCCTGCATCTTCATCAAGTGGTGTTGGTGCACCTGCAGCGACAGAGCTGTTATGTTGAACAGCCATTTCTAAAAAGCCAGTAATGCCGTTATCAAAGCGGTATTCAAATTGTGAAATAGCGCCTACACGCTCAGATGCTGGGGCAACATATCCATATGGGCCGTAATCAAATAAACAGCTACCACTTGAAGTTGCATTTTCAGCAGGACAGGCAGGGTCGATTGTTTTAACGCCATCCACATAAAAGTAGCCTGGGAAACCACGAGATGAACGGAAATCTTCACCACCATAAGGTGCTTGGTTTGCAGTGCCAAGGCTGCCCATTTCATCAGAAGAAAGAGATGTGTTTTTAAAGTAATCGATAATAACAGATGCACTACTTTTTTCGTTTGTTGTACCCCAAACTAGGCTTGCTGTTGTTTCTTCATAATTTGGACCATCTGTACCACCATAGCCTAGATTAATCTCAACACCATCAATATCTTTCTTTAAGATAACGTTAACTACACCCGCTACTGCATCTGAGCCATAGATAGCTGAAGCGCCATCTTTTAGTATGTCGATACGCTCAATAGCAGAAACAGGAATACTGTTAATATCTACAAATGAGTTGGTGATACCTTCAGCAAAGGCACTAATTGATACACGGCGACCATTAATTAATACCAGTGTTGCATCGGCTCCTAAGCCACGTAAGCTTACTGCAGCTGAACCGTTAGCGGTTGAATCTTGGTTGTTACCACGAGTAGAGAAAGTACCGCTACCTGCTACAGGCATTCTTTCTAGAAGTTGCTGTAAATTATCGTAACCCATGTTTTCGATTTCAGCTCTACCGATTGATTGTACCGGAGAAGGCCCTTCAATATCAGTTCGCTTAATACGAGAACCAGTAACCTGAATTCGCTCTACTTTTTTAGCTTCTTCTGCTGCGTAGGCTGTTGTTGTAAAACCTGCTGATAATGCGAGTGTTGCGCCCACAATAATGCTTGGTGTAAATGCAGTTGATTGCTTCATCCTTAAGTCCTTGTTGATATATTATAAAATTATTTGCTTAACAAGCGCGGGTATTAATATCATGTAACTTAAGTGTTAGCAATTAGCTTAATTTGTGATTTAAGTATTAGTTTTAATGCTTTTTTGTGGGTTTTATGACCTTATTTATACTTTGTTTTCTAGGTGAAACTAAGCGTGAATAGGACATAGGGTTAATAATTGTTATATAGCTAGATGAAGCCATGTGTGGAATAGCTAATGATTAAAATAATTTGTAATAATTTATTTCTATAAATTAAAACTTATGTTTGTTTTTATACTTTTAATTTATTCAATTATGTAATACCAATTCGCAGTAATACTTAATCAATTTGAGGGGTTAAAGCTGATGCTAAAGGTATTGAAATTTTCTGATTTACGACTGCTAGATACAGGAGGTGGGGTAATGCAGGAGTAATTGCTGATAATGGCTAAGTAATACCAACCTGCATAAATCTTTGATCAATTTAACGAATTAAATTGCACTATAACGTCGTTAAAAATTTTTTATTTAGAACAACTAGATATAAAAATTTTTGCCTAGTTCTAGCGTAATTTTCTTAACGTTAAATAGACCCCATATATAAGCAGATTGGTATAACAAGTTTTGTCTTGTTATCGACACGATTTTCTTATTTCAAAGTAGATTACTTAATTAAGAGAATTGGTATTATTTGAGCTTTTATATAGGTGAAATTAAAAACGCCTAATAAATTAGGCGTTTTTATTTATGCTTTATGCTTCATTAAGCGTTCTTTTTCACGCGACCAGTCTTTATCTTTACCGTCTTCGCGTTTGTCGTGTAATTTCTTACCTTTTGCCAAATGAAACTCAAGTTTTACCCAGCAGTTTTTCCAGTACATCGCTGTAGCTATTAAAGAATAGCCATCGCGCTCTGTAGCACCGAATAAACGGTCAAGTTCGCGTCTGCTTAATAGCAATTTACGATAACGTAGCGGGTCGCAAATTACGTGGGTCGATGCACTTATAAGTGGCTGAATTTGACTGCCAAGTAAAAATGCTTCGCCATTTTTAAGATGAATATAAGTTTCTGTGATATTTACTTTACCAGCTCGGATACTTTTAACTTCCCAGCCTTGTAGTTCAACACCCGCTTCAAACTTATCGTGTAAAAAATACTCATGTCGCGCTTTTTTGTTTAGCGCGATGGTATTACTTGTCGATTTTGATGAATTTTTCTTAGCCATAGTGCCCTATAATATACGTAATGTGAGATGTTTTACATCGATTTTTTTAATAATGCTTTTAAAAATTTAGCTTTAATTTAAGCCGCATGAAAATTTGGGGAAACGCGCAAAGCTTGCTAAAATTCGCCCACACAGTTGGGAGTGAGTATGCCACAAATAGAAAAAAGTGCGCTGGTTATGTACAGCACTAAAGAGATGTTTGATCTAGTTAATGATGTAGAAGCTTATTCACAGTTTTTACCAAATTGCTCAGACTCAAAAATTGTTTCACAGCACGATAATAACATGACCGCGAGTTTAGAAATATCTAAGGCGGGTATAAAAAAGTGGTTTACCACCGAAAACACCTTTGTTGATGAACAAACCGTGTTACTGCGCCTTGTTGATGGTCCGTTTAAGACGTTAAAAGGGCGCTGGCATTTTCAAGAGCTTGACGCCAAAGCATGTAAGGTTCATTTGCACCTAGAGTTTGAATTTTCAAGTAAGTTAATAGAGCTTGCCTTTGGAAAGATTTTTAACGATGTAGCAAAAAATATGGTGAGTGCATTTACTCAACGTGCAAAACAGGTTTATGGAGCGCGAGTATGATTAATGTTGAAGTGGTCTTTGCATTACCGACCACGGCCACGTGTTTATCAATTGAAGTGCCACAAGGGACTACAGTCGAGCAAGCTGTTATTCAGTCAGGTATTATAGAAAAGTGCCCAGAAATAGATGCCACATCGCTAACGTTAGGTGTGTGGAATCGAACTGTAAAAGCTAACTATGAATTAAAAGACGGTGACCGTATAGAAATATACCGTCCACTAATTGCAGATCCTAAAGATGCCCGCAGAAAACGTGCAGAAAAAGCAAAAGAAGAGGGGCGTGCAAATAAAATAACGGGTGGTCGCCCACTCGAGAAGTAATACCAATCGGCATAAACTTCGAACAATTTAACAGATTAAATCACACGCTAACGTCTTTTAAAATGGTAAAAGCTTTTTAAGTAAACCAATAAAAAAGGTGAGCCATGCTCACCTTTTTTACTACCTGAGACGTTTATTGCTCTAGCGGTGTAGTAAAGTTTTCAGGTTGGTCATAATCACCTGAGATTGAAACTAACTTTTCATTTTCAAAGTTAATTACTAACTCTTTATTTTGTTCGTTTTTACGGCCTTTATTAAAGCTGTAAATATAGCGCCAAGTATTGTTATCAAAGGCGTCCTCGGCAATAGGTCTACCTAATACATAAACAACTTGCTCTCGGGTCATATTTACACGAAGTTTTTCAACATCCGATTGCTCTAAAAAGTTGCCTTGTGGAATGTTAATTCGGTATACCCAGCTAGAGCAACCTGCTGCTGAGCTAAGTGTTAAAGCGACGATAAGCCAAAGAGAAAAAGTTTTTAACGACTGCATTGTTAGTTGTGATCCTTATTTTTTATAATCTGCATGATACCGATTAGTCACTGAAGGTAAAACCCTTTTAAGCAATTGTTTTATGTTAAGGGCGTTAAGGTAATGTTTTGACCACTGATAATGAAAAAAGTTTACAGCATATTGAAACGAATATTTTAAAAACTGAGTCTACTTGGTTTTTATATATAGTTGAAACACGATTTGGTCATTGGTACACAGGGATCACGACTAATGTTGAAAAACGCTTTGCAACTCATCAAGCTGGTAAAGGGGCTAAAAACCTTAGAGGAAAAGGGCCTCTTTTACTTATCCATCAACAACAAGTAGGTAATAAAAGTGAAGCAAGTAAGCTTGAGTATCAATTAAAAAAGCTCCCTAGAGCTAAAAAGGAAGCGTACGTTTCAGCATTTAATACTGGCGATAGCAAAAGTACTTAGTTTGTGTAAATTAAGCATATTCGTTATGAGCAAAAACTATCTTCGAATATAGCTTATGCTCATAGCTGGCGTGTAATATTAGAGTCGCTTAGCGATGCTTTTCAAAGGTAGCTACAAGCGCATCAAGTGTTTGTGCACTGTTGGCTAAGTCGCGAATCGCTTGCTCTGTATTGATTTGTTCGCTCATTGCTTTATCGCTAATTTCGCTAATTTGCTCAATATTACGACTTACATCGGCAACCACATTACTTTGCTGCTCAGTTGCAGTCGCTATAAGCGTAGCCATATCGTTTATTTGATTTGCTGTTTCGGTTATCGTATCAAGTAATTCAACAGAGCTTTGCATTGCACCAACGCTTTGCTGAGCTTTATCTTTCGATTGGCTAATATCATTAACTACATCATCAGATATTTTTGTAAGCTCTTCAATCATAGATTGAATTTCGGTGGTTGATTGCGATGTACGGTTTGCCAGTGCACGTACTTCATCAGCAACAACAGCAAAGCCGCGTCCGTGTTCACCTGCGCGAGCAGATTCAATTGCAGCATTTAAAGCAAGTAGATTAGTTTGATCCGATATGCCTCTAATTGAGTCAACAATACTTGCAATATCAACCGTTTTTTTAGAAAGCAAAGTAACTTGCTCTGTTATGCCATCAATATCGCTGGCAAGGGCTGATATAGTTGCTTGGCTTTGGAGTACTTGTTTGTGACTTTGAATGGTGTTTTCGCGGCTGTTATCGGTTAACTTAGCTGTATTTGCTGCGCTTTGCGCTATTTCTTGTACTGTAGCGCCCATTTCGTTGATTGCTGCTGCGACAGATATTGTTTGTTCTTTTTGGTTGTCTATTGCTTGAGAGTTTCGTTTTGCTTGTTCAAATACATGATCAGAGCTTTTTCTAATATCGTGACTTTCGCTGGCAACTTGAGTAATCGCTGTTTCTATTTTACTTATAAACTGGTTAAAGCCGTTACTTAGATTGTTAAGCTCTGGTTGGCTCGATTCTGGTAAGCGGTACGCTAAATTTGCATCGCCTGAGCCTAGGCGTGAAAATAACTCAGCCATTTTAGAAAGTGGAGATGAAAGTGAGCGAGCAAGCAAATAACTGATTAAACTCGCAACTAATGCTGTAATTACCGTAAAAGTAAATATTTGCCATTGCAGGGTGTTTACGCTTGCGAAGACTTCACTTTTTGGCACTTGAGCTACAACATATAAATCGGTGTTTTTAATAGGCATAGCAGCTACAAGTGTCGGTTCGCCATTTAAATTAATTTCTTCTAGTGCAAAGCCATTACTATTAAATAGTTGGCTGTGGATATTTGCAGTATACAAATCATCAATATTTGCTTTAGCTACTTTACTTGCATCTTTATGAAGCTGAATCAAACCATTTTTATCTGCAATGAATACAAAGCCTGTTTGCTCAATTTTAAATTGCTGTAATAGCTTTTGCATATCAGTGATGCTTTTTGCAAGACCTGCTAAACCAGTACCATTAGCCTGCTGATGATTTACAAACATTTTCACATCATTGGCTGACTCTTGATAAATACTGATAGAGTAAGGTTGTTTTGATTGCTTAAAAGCAAAGAACCAGCCATCGGCTGCATCGTTTTTTAACACACGCAAAAACCCATTCTGGTTCCAGTACTGTGCAGTGTCTCTATTTGCCCAAGATGCTGTGGCTAAATCGTATTGCTGGGCAACGCGATTTAATTCTTTTAATAGTAATGTATCGTCTTGGTTGTTTGATTGAGCCCATTGTAAAATAAATTCGTTTGATGA
This sequence comes from Pseudoalteromonas sp. NSLLW24, assembly GCF_015864725.1. Classification (NCBI taxonomy): domain Bacteria; kingdom Pseudomonadati; phylum Pseudomonadota; class Gammaproteobacteria; order Alteromonadales; family Pseudoalteromonadaceae; genus Pseudoalteromonas; species Pseudoalteromonas sp. NSLLW24. The sequence continues at coordinate 249,237 of NZ_JADYWQ010000002.1, forward strand.
TAGTTGCTGAGCAGCACCGAGTAACTCGTTGATTTCACCGCCTATGTGATTGCTGATTGTTTGCAGTTTACTAGGGAGCTCTGACTCAATCATACGTCGCTCAATAATATCCTCTGAGCTGTGTAGGGAAGTCAAACCAATCAGTGCGGCTACGCATATAGCAATAACACTACCTAAAGCTGTGATTTTTTGAGTGATCGAAAGATTTTGTATCGTCATGATATTAATTAATTTTACAACTAAATAGAAAAACATATTAGCACATTATTTATTTGGAACTAAATATTGGCTAAGCAGAATAGGCAAAGATATACCAGATTGGTTAAAGTTTTATTAACAGGCATAAAAAAGCCCACATGCAAAAAGCATACGGGCTTGGTTTCTAACAAGCGAAACATTTATTGTTTAGGGTTAAACAATCTTTTTCATTGCTGACATGTAGCCACGTAATTTAGCACCTACTTTCTCAACTGGGTGTTCGCGCAATGCAGCGTTAATTTGAATTAATGTTTGGTTATCAACTTGGTTACTGTGCTCGCCAAGACCTTTACCGATAATGTCTGTATCAACGTTTTTCATAAAATCAGCAAGTAATGGTAAACATGCATGGTTATATAAATAACAGCCGTATTCTGCAGTATCAGAGATAGTACGGTTCATTTCAAAAAGCTTTTTACGCGCAATAGTATTGGCGATTAATGGCGTTTCGTGTAATGACTCGTAGTAAGCTGACTCTTCGATAATGCCTGCTGCTGTCATGGTTTCAAATGCAAGTTCAACACCTGCTTTAACCATTGCTACCATTAAAATACCGTTATCAAAAAATTCTTGTTCAGAGATTTCTACATCGCCAGCAGGGGTCTTTTCAAAGTTAGTTTCTGCTGTTTCTGCGCGCCATTTAAGTAAGTTTACGTCATCGTTATTCCAGTCTTCCATCATAGTGCGTGAGAAAGTGCCGTCGATGATGTCATCTTGATGCTTATTATAAAGCGGGCGCATAATTAGTTTTAGCTCTTCACTTAGTTCAAACGCTTTTACTTTTGCTGGGTTTGAAAGGCGGTCAAGCATGTTAGTAACGCCGCCGTACTTAAGTGCTTCGGTAATTACTTCCCAGCCGTATTGAATTAGTTTTGATGCATAACCCGCATCAACGCCTTTTTCTATCATTTTATCAAAACATAAAATAGAGCCAGTTTGTAACATGCCACATAAAATGGTTTGCTCGCCCATTAGGTCAGACTTAACCTCAGCAATAAATGATGATTTAAGTACACCTGCGCGATGTCCGCCAGTACCCGCTGCATACGCTTTAGCTTGTGCTAAACCAAGACCTTGAGGGTCATTTTCTGGGTGAACTGCGATCAGAGTTGGTACACCAAAACCGCGTTTGTATTCTTCACGTACTTCAGAACCAGGACACTTAGGCGCAACCATGATTACAGTAATGTCTTCACGTACTTGCATGCCTTCTTCAACAATATTAAAACCATGAGAGTAAGCAAGTGTAGAGTCTTTTTTCATAAGTGGCATAATTGCACTTACTACAGCGGTATGTTGTTTATCTGGCGTTAAGTTAAGTACTACGTCAGCGGTAGGTATTAATTCTTCATAAGTACCAACAGTAAAGCCGTTTTCAGACGCATTTAAAAATGATTGGCGACGCTCAGAAATAGCTGAAGCACGTAATGTGTAAGAAACATCTAAACCAGAGTCACGTAAGTTTAAGCCTTGGTTTAAACCTTGTGCGCCACAGCCTACAATAACTAGTTTTTTACCTTTAAGTGCGTCAACGCCATCGGCAAATTCGCCTGCGTCCATAAATTCACATTGCGCTAATTGCGCTAATTGTTCGCGTAAAGGTAAGGTATTGAAATAATTCGCCATTGTTAGTGTCCTATAAAGTCATGTTTGTTAGATGCGCAAGATTTATTGCGCTTACAAACACCATATGTAAAATCGTTGCTTGCGTAAAATGATATATTTGAATTAAAGTGTTTCATAATATGAAATACTGGGTTTGGCATGGATCATAAACATTTAAACTACTTTTTAGCACTGGCTAAAACACTTCATTTTGGACGCGCAAGCGAGCTTTGTCATATAAGCGCACCCACTTTAAGCCGCAATATAAAACACTTGGAAGAAGAGGTAGGTGTTGCACTATTTGTACGCGATAACCGCAGTGTTAAATTAACGCGTGAGGGTGAGTCGTTTATTGATTACGCCACAGCAACGCTTGCTAATTGGCAGCGTTTTAAAACGAATGTAAAAGACCCGCAACAACATATTTACGGCAAAGTAAGTATCTATTGCTCGGTTACTGCATCTTATAGTTTTTTACATCAAATATTAGAGCAGCTTCGTGCGCAGCATCAGTATATAGAAATAACATTAAATACAGGCGACCCTGCACTTGCTATAAACCGTGTGTTAGATGGGCATGAATTAATGGCTATTGCAGCTAAGCCAAATAAGTTACCGGCGCAAATTGCTTTTGTAGATATAGGGCATTCTCCACTTTTATTAATTGGACCAAAAATTCAATGCCCGATCACACAAAAACTAACACACAATAGTGATGACATTAATTGGTCTGATTTAGAATTTATTGTGCCAGAACAAGGTTTTTCTCGCCAAAGGTTAGAACACTGGTGGCGCAAAAATAATATTCACGGGAAAATTTACGCACAGGTTGCTGGGCACGAAGCAATGGTATCCATGGTGAGCTTAGGATTAGGTGTCGCAATGGTCCCTAAAATAGTGCTAGATAACAGCCCGCTGCAAGATAAAGTACAAATACTAACACCAAAAATGCAAGCGCCTGATGGGTTTGATATTGGTTTGGCAGTATTAAGGAAAGAGTTAAATGACCCTGCAATCAGTGCTTTGTGGAATATTGCGCAAACTTTAGATGCAAAAGCGATTTAATGCGCGCAGAGAATAAGCAAGTTAGTTAAATAGTATGAATATAGGTTGCGTATAAGTTTACTATTACTTAACATTGAGCGCTAATAATAAAAACAATGACGCTTGAGAGTTTATATATGAACCACGCCGTATCACTTGCTCATTCTGCTCAATGCCTAAAAAAGGCGATTCCTTTGATGGTAAAATACCGAATGCCGGTTACACCCATCAACTATGCAATTTGGTACTGTTATATTCAAGGAAACAAACCTTCATTAAATGCTGAGTTAGACCATGTTATTGCTCTGCAACAAACATGTTCACAAGACAAAGCAAAAGAAATTTTTGATAAACATTTAACGCAAGACGATCTCGTTTTTTTTCAAGAAATGACTGAAAAATTTCATACAACTATGGAGCAAGTTCAGCAAGATATAAGCACAACGCTTGATCACTCTAAAAGCTTTACGACGAGTTTAGTCGACTCACAAAATGAATTAAATATGCTTGTTGATGTAAACTCTTACAATGAGATACTAGGTTGTGTTGAGCGTTTAACCGACGATTCTATTGCAATGCAAGATTATGCTCGGGAGTTTCAGACTAAATTAGCCGTTGCCTACAATGAAATAAAAGATTTAAAAGAAGCACTCAATATTTCAAAGGAAGCAGCCGATACCGACACGCTTACGGGTTTTTATAATCGAGGTAAGTTTGATTCTGATATTGTAAACTTTTGCCTCGAATACTCAGAGCAAGCGCAAGAAGACTCTCTTGCCGTACTCATTATGTTTGATATTGATCATTTTAAGCGCTTTAACGATGATTTTGGCCATCAAAAGGGTGATGAAGTGCTTAGGCTAGTTGCTAAAAAAGTGAGAGAAAATACAACTGAAGCTGCAAATGTGTATAGATACGGTGGCGAGGAGTTTTGCATAACAGCCTACTTTGACACTATTAACGATATAATAGCATTTGCAGATTGTATTCGTTTAGCAATAGCAAAATTGGCGATTCGTAAAAAGCATGATGTAACTGCAAAACGTGCTATTTCAGCAAGTTTTGGCTTAGCAATTTTACGGCCATTTACAAATAGTACTGTTTTAGTTGAGCGTGCAGATAGAGCCTTATACATTGCCAAAACACATGGACGAAATCGTATAGAAATAGCCCCTGATATTTAATAAGTGCCAGAGGTTTTTGATTTATTTGGGTTAAAGCCGCTCAATTTAGGGCGATTTAATCCAACTTCAGTTTTGGTAAACAAGCAGGTAAAACCCAATAGAGCTGTAGCGAGTTAGCTCTTAGTAATTTTTTATTTGAATAATTGCATTTGCTACGTTGTGCCTCATTTTCAAAGTATCTTAAAGTACTATTAGTCAAAAACTACACAAGCAACTCAAAGTACAATCCTTAGACACAACTACCTTGAAAGATAAATAGTCCGAAAAGCATAAAGTTAACATTTTTGTATACAAATTGTGAATAATTGTAACCAGCTAGAGCTAGTTTAAAAAGACCTTGCTAGTATGGGGAACTCACTTATTTTGATACTTTGATTTACGCTGATGCGGTATGCCTTCTCATTATTAACAGCTCTATGTTTTAGCACTTTGTTTATTTGCCTTTCGGTGCAAGCAACACAGGCAAGCAAGCATGCTGACGATTATACAGAGCAAGATATAACAACCGATCGTCTGCATTTGAGTTTAAGCGTGGGGGCTGGAGTTATAACCAACCCTTTGCATGGTGGAGATAATATTCCGCTCGTGCTTATTCCTCAAGTTGCGTTTTATGCAGAGCAATGGTTTTTTGATAATGGCCGTCTTGGTTATTCATTTGTGCAAACCCCTAAGCATCACTTTAATCTAGTTGGTGAACTCAACTCTGAGTCTCGTTTTTTTATAGACTGGCACCCTAAAAATGTATTTACACTACAAAGCAGTGCTCTCAACAATCAGTTCGTAATGCAAGATGAAGCCTCGTCCTCTCGCTATGTTGATATTGATAATTTACATAAACGGCAAATTGCACTGGATGCGGGTATTGCATATCACTATGTAAATGAAGACCATGTTTTTTCGGTTCAGGCTCTGCATGATATAACCGATGTTTATCGAGGTGTACGCGCAGCATTACAGTGGCAGTATCATACTGTGATAGGAAAGCTCAAAATAAAGCCAACACTTGGAATAAACTATAAATCTGCGGAACTAAATAGCTATTTTTATGGACTTAATGAGGGTGAAACTCAATTTGGCAAAATAGACGTTGGTAGTAGTTGGCAACCTTATGCTAAAATCGATGCCCGTTGGCCTCTGAGTAAGGCTGACTCTCTTCGTTTTCATGTAGCATATTACGACTATTCGGCTATGGATGGCAGTCCGCTCTTCGAACGTACTTATTCAATGACTGCATTTATAGGATTCGATCGTACTTTTTAATATGAAGTATTTAATATTAGTTGTCTTTATTACCACTTTTTTTAGTGGTTTTAGTGTGGCACAAACCCCTTTTTTTAGCGTTTCTCCAAAAGTCTGCGTTGTCTCTGAACAGCAGGGTTTTTGCGATCTTGATTTACAATTTAAATGGCAATTAAACACCTACAGTGATGTCTGTTTGTATCAGCAAGAGCAACGGCTTCAATGCTGGGAGCAACAACTTTCTGGGCAATTTAATTATAAAGCGCGTGTTCAGGTGGAGACCATATACTCCTTAATCAATCCTCATACGGGTGTGTTAATAGCAAAAACACAGGTTGAAGTACAAAGCGCCCATGCTAAAAAAAATAGGCGTAGGCTTCGCTCTCCGTGGAGCTTTTTTTAATTTAGGAGCAACTAATGCCAAAAATTTTACTTGTTGAAGATGATCTCGGTTTACAACAACTAACAAAAGATTACCTTGAACATAATGGCCTTGAAGTCGAAGTATTAGACCGTGGTGACGAAGTGTTTAATTACCTAGAAAACAATACACCCGATTTAATGATTTTAGACGTTATGCTGCCAGGTAAAGATGGCTTTAGCGTTTGCCGCCAAGTAAGAGATAAATTTACTCTACCAATTTTAATGTTGACTGCTAAAGGTGAAGATTTCGACCAAGTACTTGGCTTAGAGCTTGGCGCTGATGATTATGTAATAAAACCAGCAGAGCCACGTGTATTACTAGCGCGAATTAATGCATTACTGCGTCGTGGACAACCCATGGTAAAATCAAGCGAAGAGCTCCAGTTTGGTGATTTAGTCATTGATAAAACAAGTCGTATTGTAAAACTAAGTGATTCGGAGATTGTATTAACTTCGCACGAGTTTGAGTTATTATGGCTATTAGCGTCAAATGCGGGTGAAGTACTAAGTCGAGAACATGTGCACCAACATATGATTGGTCGCCAATACGATGGACTTGATAGAACGGTGGATGTACGCGTATCACGAATTCGTAAAAAATTAGGCGACAACAGCGATAAGCCATATCGTATAAAAACTGTATGGGGACAAGGCTACTTATTTGTTTCTGATGCATGGGATCTTTAGAACTATTTAAGGTTAGTCGGCTTTAATGGGAAAACTGTTTACCAGCTTATATTTATATATCATCGTTTCTTTGTTTGTAGTGAGCGGTGTTATAGAGCAATTGTGGCCTTACGAAGAGTCGCAACAGCAGGTCTTCTTAGATGATGAGTTTGGGCAATCACTCTGGTTGCTCTCACAAACTTCAAATGGTCTTAAAAAGTTAAAGCACAACTTTGAAAGTAAAGTGATTGAACGACGTGATTTAATACTCCCTCAAAAACAACAATCGCAGCTCAACCAAAACCACTACTTATACTTATACGATAAGCAACAACGCATTGTTTGGTATGTAGATCTCGGTAATGATTCATTACTTCAAGTAGGACCGGTAGGTGTATTAACGCAGGAATCATCTTCTGTTTGGCCGTATTTATTACTACTTATTATTGTAGGTATACCTGTTGGGCTGTGGAGCTTTTTACTATGGCGCGACTTTGCAAAGCTACGTAAAGCGTGTGAAGCGGTAGAGGGTTTGCAAGACTTTCAACTAAACGACTCTTCTAAGTCTTTCTTTTTACCTATTACTGATACATTAAAGGTAATGCAGCAACGTATTGAGTTTTTACTTAGTGCGCAGCAAGAACTTACCTCATCGGTGTCGCATGAGTTTAGAACACCACTAGCACGTTTAAAGTTTGCAATAGTAATGCTGCAAGAACAAATGCTTGACGAAAAAGGTGAGAAATACCTAACAAATATGCAAACAGACATTAGCGAGCTTGAGTCACTAGTTTCTGAAATGCTCGAATACGCGCGATTAGACTCTCAACAACCTAGTTTACAGCCAATAAACTGTGACTTAGCTGGGCTGGTAAAAACAACTGTTGAAAAGCTAAACTTTGAAGCCCGAACAACGCTCTCTGTAAACCTCCCTGAGCATTTAAATTATTACTGTGATAGTCACTTTATGGCGCGAGTATTTCAAAATTTAATTGGCAATGCGCTCAAATACACTCATAAACAAGTTAAAATTTCATTGCTACAAGAGACAAAACACATCGTATTGATTGTTGAAGATGATGGTGAGGGGATAGCTCCCGCTGAGCGAGAAAATGTATTTAAACCTTTTACTCGACTAGATAAAAGTAGAGGCAAGGATACCGGTGGTTTTGGTTTAGGACTCGCTATAGTTGCTAAAATTGTATCGTGGCACCAAGGAGAGTGTAAAGCAGAAAACTCAAGCTTAGGTGGTGCTAAATTTATTGTATATTTACCCCTCAAATTAAAGACATAAAAAAAGCGCCTAGAGGCGCTTTTTTTGCGGTTAAAAACCAAAATCAACAAGTAGCAATATAATAGACCGCAAGTACTTAAAAAAGTTCTCAACTATTTTTATTTTTTTCAAGTAATGGCATTAACATTTGCTCAAGGCCATTTAGTTTTACCTCATACATCATCGCAAGTTGACTCCCTAGTTTTGAGTCAGGAAACCCTTGCTGATTAAACCAGACTAAATAAGGCTCTGGCAGTAAAAGCAATGGCCGTCCTGCATATTTTCCAAACGGCATTATGGTATTAATAGCTATTTTTAGTTGTTTTGGATCCATAAAAACTACTTATGTATTTAAAGTATGCGTAAGTGTAAGGGATTTTAGAGATATAAAATAGGCTGTGACGGGCAAGAAACAGCCTATTTTGCGAGGGAGTAGGCCCTCTGATTTAATAATTTTATGTTGATTGATATAAACCTAGTTGAACTTTAATTAGCTGGGATCTAATTAAGTTATTATTAGAACATGGGTTCTTATTTAACCAACACAGTTAGTCTACCTGTTTTTCATTGTTGTGGTGAATTGGCTTGTAAAGGAATGTAAATAGAATTGCTTTTTATTTAAAAACTAATAACAAAGCCTTAACTGATTAAGGCCTTGTTATTTATAGACGTTATAAAAAGTAATTATTCGTTAAATAGCTCTTGTTTAACGTGCTCTGCAAAACCACTACCGGCTTCTAGGTAAAAGTTATAAGTAGAATGAACACCCATTTCTTCTAGTTCTTTTTGTTGATCAGGGTAGTTTGCAATAGCTGTTACTTGACCTTTATAACCGGAGGCTTGTAGTTGCTCTAAGGCAAAAATATTTTGCATGTGTTTTGGCATTGCAAGCATAACCATTTCTACTTGCGAGTGATTTACTCGTTGCCAAAAGTCAGGGTCGGTTGCATCAGCAATTAAGACATTGCGGCCTCTGTTAACGTGCTTATCTACCACCTCAGGTTTTATATCTATACCTGCAACAACATTTGGGTGAGTCGCGTTGATAGTCTCATAAGCACCAGTACCAATACGTCCCATACCAAAAATGACTATTCTAGTATCGTTAAGGTTAACAGGTAGCTCTTCAGCTAAACGAGTTTTACTTTCGAACTTTAATAACCAGTGCTCTATTTTTACGTACAACTCGTTTGAACGTTTATTTAATGGGGAGGCAATTATAAAGGTAATAGAAACAGCAATTGCCATTACAGCTAGCCACTCAGAGGTGATCATGCCTGTAGTTGCAGCCACTGCACATACAATTAAACCAAACTCACTGTAGTTAGATAAGCTAAAAGCAGTAAGTAATGATGTACGCGCGCGTAGTTTAAATATATTAGTGAACACATAATAAAGCGCTATTTTAACGGGTAATACTAAAATAAGTATAATAGCAACAATCAAGGAGTTAGTGGTTAGCTCTGCGCTCAAACCAATACTTAAGAAGAAGCCAACTAGCAATATGTCCTTTAAATTAAGCAGGGATTTTGATAGCTCGCCTGCCTTTTTGTGAGGGGCAAACATCATTCCTATTATTAGTGCACCTAAATCGCCTTTTAGGCCTGCAAATTCAAATGCATGATAACCAGCAACTAGAGCAAAGAAAAAACCAAACAATGGTAATAGTTCACCATGTTTAGATCGGTTCAACACGCCATACATTACAGGTCGTAATAAAGGCAAAGCAATTATTAGTGCAATTGCCCATAAATTTGGGACTTTGCCAGTGCTAATAGCTAAAAAGATAACAGCAAAGATATCTTGCATTACCAATATACCAATGGCTATTTTACCGTGTAAACTTGCCATTTCTCCGCGTTCTTCAAGCACTTTTACTGCAAATACAGTACTTGAAAAGCTAAGCGCAAACCCAACTAATAAAGCACTTTGCCAACTTAAATCAACAAATAGTGGAATAGCGAATACGCCAAGTAACAGCATAAAACCACTAAATAACGCACTGCTAAAAATGATATGCAATGTTGCAGGTGCCCAAACTTGAGGTTTAATTAAACTGTTAACTTTAAGTTTCAAGCCAATACTAAAAAGAAGAAGGGTTACGCCAAGTGCTGCAATTGTATCGAGCAACTCTGTACTTTTATATCCCGATAAATTTAAAGCAAAGCCTGCTAATAAAAATCCAATAAGAGGAGGTAGTTTTAATTGATAAACGGCAAAACCACAAACAAACGCGGCAGCAAAATAGATTAGTTCCATAATTCTTAATATCACTTCATTTGGTGTTGCAGTGTAACGAAAAATTTATGCCATTGAAAATATAATAGACCTAAAAATGAACGCGTCTAATCAATTACTTGCCTTGCTGCGTATGAAAAATGCGCATTAAACACTTATTTAATCGTAAATAGTATGTAAATAACATTTTTTCACTGACATTAGCTTTTAAATATGGTTAAGATGCGATAACGAAGAAGTTTAAGCCAGAGCAAATAATAGAGCAGCTCAGCTTAAGGAGAGAGATATGTTTAAAAAGATTTTAGCGTCGGTAGGTATTGGTGCTGCAAAAGTAGACACTATTTTAGAAACTGAACACCTACAACCAGGTCAACTTTTTAACGCACAAATAGTTATCACAGCAGGGGATGTTAACCAAGATATCGCAGGCTTAGATTTATTATTAATGACTCGTGTTAAAGTTGCGGGTGATGATGGTGATTATTTTACTAATCATGTAATTGAGCAATGGCGAATTACAGATATTGGTACAATTGAGCCAGGCGAAGTTAAAAACATCCCTTTTGAAGCACGTCTTCATTCTGAAACACCTATTACAGAAATTAATGCAGGTTATAATCAATCACATGTGTGGCTAGAAACAGGCCTAGATATAGACTTAGCACTTGACCCAACAGATAAAGATCATTTACACATTTACCCTAATGAAGCGGTTAAAACGTGTATGCAAGCGATGGAAAAGTTAGGTTTTAGTTTAATGAAAGCTGACGTAGAAAAAGGCCACTTACGGGCTTCAACTTTTCAGTCATTATCTGGGTGTTACCAAGAACTTGAGTATAAACCTAATAGCCGCAGCTTATTTGGCATTCAGGAGATTGAATTATCGTTTGTACCAGAGGCACATAAAACACATGTGCTTATAGAGCTAGACAGAGCCTTTAAAAGCGATGGTTATGTAGATTTGACCATAGAGCACGATCATGTGAATTTATCGCAGTTGTGTGATCAGCTAGAGCGCTTATTTACTTAGTATAAGCTAACTAAGCTAGCGAGTGATTTTAATAAACCCAGCCTAAGCTGGGTTTTTTGCTTATAGGATTTAATATGCAGTTTAAATGTGAGCAGTTTGACGCTCTTGATACACAGACTCTTTTTACTATTATGCGTGGGCGGGTTGATGTGTTTGTTGTAGAGCAAAAATGTCCTTACCCTGAACTTGATGATGTAGATATTGATTTAAATACACAGCATTTATATACATTAGACAATGGGCGGCTACACACTTATGCGCGATGCTATGAAAAAAATGAGCAATACAGCGCAATAGGACGCGTGCTGGTAAGTAAAAGCGCGCGTGGCAAAGGCGACGCCACTTTACTTGTAAGTAAAGCTATAGACTGCTGTAAAGAGCGGTGGCCTGAGCGAGATATTTATATAGGTGCACAAACTTACTTGCTTGATTTTTACCGCTCTTTTGGCTTTGAGGATTATAAAAGTGAATATTTAGAAGACGGTATACCTCATCAAGATATGATTTTAAAACTCGCTAAATAAATCCAATTTAAGCAGCTATAAAAAAGCCCACTAATGTGGGCTATTTTAATTTAAGACTATTTTAAGGTTAAGGTATTATTTAGCTCAAGAGTGAGTGTAAAAACACCATACCAATAGCAAGTGGACACACAAACTTGGTATACCAAGGCCATATTTTCCAAAACAATGTGTTATGGACCTCAGGATTACCTTCTTTAATTGCTTTAAGTAATGAGCCTCTGTACCAAATCCAGCCTACAAATATACAACACATCAGGCCAAGCAAAGGTTGAGCTACTTTTGTAGTTAAAGTAATCACTAAGCCAAATAAGCTGCTAAGGTTACACACAATTATAATGCTAACGATAGCAATTAAAGCTCCAATCAACCAGGTTGCCTGAACGCGTTTCATCCCAAAGCGTTCTACAGTGTATGATACTGGCGCCTCTAACATTGAAATAGATGACGTTAAAGCGGCAATACTCATTAACGCAAAAAATGAAAAGCCCACAAATAAGCCAACTTCGCCCATTCCATCAAATAAAGCAGGGAGTACCTGAAATACTAACGTATCTTCAGAGAGTAATTTACCTGTTGAGGCCGAGAATATTTCAACGCCTTGAGCTTGCGCTACATACATAGCCGGAATAATCAGTAAACCCGCTACAAAGGCTATAAATACATCAATAAGGGTTACATAGGCACCTAAAGAAACAAGATTTTCTTTTTTGCTAATGTACGAGCCGTAAATAATCATTACGCTAGTACCTAGCGATAAAGAGAAAAAAGCTTGTCCTAGTGCGCTAACTAATAGTTTTGCGTCAAAAATAGACGAAAAATCAGGAACTAAGTAAGCCTTTAAACCTTCCATTGCGCCATCTTGGGTCATTACATAAGCAATAAGTGCAAATAAAATCCCCAAAAGAGCGGGCATTAAACGTTTTGACCATTTTTCAATACCGTTCTCAACGCCTCTACTGATAATAGCGACAGTTAGTACGATAAAGACGAGAGTGAATATAATGTTTCGGGTAAGTGATTGCTCACTTAACCATGTCGATGCTGTGTCGGTACCGACAAGAGTAGCTATGGGTTCAGCTGTAGCGCTGAGCATCCAACCGGCAACAATCGCGTAAAAACTTAATATAAAGCCAGCACATAAAATACCGCCAAAACCAACAATAAAGGCAAAGTGTTTTTGCCATGGCTTATTAGATATTTTTTGAAGTGATGAAACCGCATTTGCTTGGCCATGACGACCAATCATAAGTTCAGCCATTAAAGCGGGGTAGGCTAAAAAGAACGCAAGCACTAAATATGCGACTAAAAATGCAGCACCGCCATTACTTGCTGTTTGTGTAGGGAATCCCCAAATATTGCCCAAACCAACGGCAGAACCCGCGGCGGCCATAATAAAACCAAAGCGAGAGCTGAACTCGCCTCTAACTGCGCTCATATTATTGTACTTCTCTATTGTGTGACGGCGGTGACAATCTACTGGAAATGTTAAAAAATAAAAAGTGCTTATTTGCTGATCTAGCACAATTTAATAAGTAAAGTGTGTGTTATAACCATCGATTTTAATTGTTGTTATCGAGTCGTTTAAAATAACGAGTTGATTTTGTTTAATAATTGCTAATTACAGTCTGTAACTATTGCTTTACGAATTATGATGCTGTGCAATAGTGAAAGTAAAACACGCACCACCTAGCTGGGTACTTTTACTTACTTTAACACTGCCATGATGCCAGTCGGCTACTTTTTCAACAATAGCTAGACCAAGGCCGTAACTTTTATCAGCTCTGTTACGGTGATCTTCTTCCCTAAAAAATGGGCTAAATACATTACTAAAATTTTCTCGAGCGATACCCGGACCGTCATCTTCTACCGTTATTATAAGCTGTTGCTCTTGTAACTTTGCACTGAGGTAAATATGTTGGTTTGCAAAATCACATGCGTTAGTTAATAAGTTAGTAATTGCACGAGCCAGCCAGTGAAGATCTGCATTTATTATTTTATCTGTACTATTGAGTTGTACGTTGAGCATTTGCATTTCAAGTTTTGGTGCAAGCTGCACTAAAATATCTTCAAGGTAGGACTTAATATTTGTTGACGAATAGGTCAGCTTATTAGCATTTTGCTCTAAAGTAGCAAAAGCTAAATAGCTACTAAGCATCGATTCCATATGGTCTAAATCATTTTCCATACGGGTTAAATACTGTTTTACTTTTTGCTCATCATGGCTATCTAATGCCGCATCTAAACCAAATCGCAGGCACGCGATAGGGGTGCGTATATCATGAGATAAACTTGAAGCCATTAGCTTGTTTTCGGCGACAAGTTTCTCTATTTGGCTGGCCATGCGGTTAAAGGTAAGCTCTACGTCTTTTATGTAAGTAAAATGCGATACTTTTATTCGGGCTTGAACATTACCAGAGGCAAACTTTTTAGCGGCTTCATTTAACACGGTTAATCGTTTAGCTAAGGGCGCAATAATAAACCCCATAAATACACATAAGCCTGCGTAAAAGAGTAAGGTTAATATAATGTCGTTATGTTGCTCGCTATCAAAAATTTTATCTAAACGCATTGATAAGTGAAAAGGATTTAAAACAGCGCTGCTATAAAGCATATAAAAGCCTTGCTGATCTTCTAAAATCAGCCCACCCGGCGTGTGCATTTGTAATAATAAAGAAGGCGGTAAAGCAAGTGATTCATTAGGTTTGTAATCAATTAAAACATCAAACTCTAGCGCCAGTTGTTTTACATAATCGCTGCGCTCAGATGTGGGTATGTTAGCTAACTGCTTGCTAAAACCCATGATCATTTTACTTTGCTGACTAAATTCATCCTGTGGGGTATGCGCTTGTTGACTAAAAGCATCAATAAGCCAGCCCAATACCACAATAGATAAAAGTGCACTGCCTAAAAGCGATATATAAAACTTTTTCATTTATTTATTCATCACTTTATTACCACGCAGTAGAAACAAGTAAATATCCACGGCCCCAAATAGTTTTAATTTTTTCAGGGTTTTGTGGATCATCATTAAACTTTTTACGAAGTGCAGAAATAAGTACATCAACACTTCTATCAAGCCCATCGTATTCTCTGCCTTTGGTTGCTTTAAATACAGCGTCACGCGAGACCACTTGGCCTGCATTGCTCGCAAGGTAATGAAGCAGTAAATACTCAGCACTTGATATGTTTACGTCTTGCTTGTTGAGTTTTACATTTCTAGATTCGGTATCAATACTAAGCGCACCAACATTAATAACACTCTCGTTAACGTGTGGGGTATTTGGCTCATTATTTTGGCGAAGGGCTGCTTTTATACGCGCTAGCAATGCACGAGGGCGTACAGGTTTCATTATGTAGTCGCTTGCACCTACTTCTAGACCAATGACCTCATCCATTTCTTCATCGCGTGCGGTGAGCATTATGATGGGCGAATTATAAAAACTACGAAGTTCTCTACACACGCTTATACCATCTTGCCCTGGAAGCATAATATCAAGGAGCACGATATTTGGATTTAACGTTTTGACTTGGCTAATTACTTCGTCACCTCTGTGACAAACATGCGTTGTGTAGCCTTGCTCTGTTAAGTATTCAGCAACCCATTGAGCAAGTGATACATCGTCTTCAACGAGTAAAATAGTGCCATAGTTATCCATGAAAATATCCTTAATGCGATTGGTATTAAAATAGTCGCCAGCGGCGCTTTTTTTGCCTGTTTTGATATACCCATTGAAGCTTTACTTCGGCAATACTAATTATTTTAGAGGTATTGCTGTCAAATAGTTCAAATGAAATACTTTGCTGTGAATCAAATGCATAATTAAAGGTACCGCTCTGTTGCTTGAGCCAACATTGCATTATGTACTTTGAGGTGGCGTCACGTAGGCAGTAATTACCAATGATAGGTTGCTCCCACGTTAGCGTTACGTCAGCATAGCAATTTCGCCCTTCGCGCAATGCAACGCAGGTATCGGGAACTGCTATGAGTGCTTCAGGAGGTTCCTGAGCTTTAACAGTAAAAGTACTGGGGAAGATCAGTAATACACAGATCCATCTAAAATACATAACGTAGGCCTACCTTGGCTTTGTGTTGATATCCTTGGGAAATAATTGGACTGTCGTCAATCTCTTTTGAAAACCATGTGGTAAGCCAGCCGGATAAAAACACCCAATCTTGGCTTATTGGGTACTCAGCATGGAACTCAAAAATAATACTAGTACTGGCATTGCTGCTATAAACCGGGCGAAGGCTGGTGGCTTCATCGCTATCAATACCAAAGTAATAATTGGTAAAGTCAGCAGAGTAGGCGCTTAAACCAACACCAGATCTAAACTCCCAGTTTCGCCATGGTAAAATGTGACTAAAAAAGCTGTTTATAACCCAGCCATTGTGCGCGCCAGATACATCATGAAGGTATTCAAAAGAGAATTGAGAATTTTCAAATCGACGAGAAAGTCGAAGGCCGACGTCAAAGTCGTAATTACGTTTTTTTATACCTTGGAGTTCTTTTATAACACCATGGTTATAGAATCCGAGGCCTTTTTCGTCAAATCCAGCTTGAGTATTTGTGCCTAATATATCTAGTCCCCAATCAAATTTATCTATAAGACTGTAGCCTATTACAAGGCCGCCACTGAGTTGATTGTGATCGAAATCAAGGTAAAATTTATCGTAGGAAACAGCAAGACTTAAGTCGAGCTCAACGCCTTTATCGTAAGACTCAATGCCGACAAGGTAAGAATCTTCAATATAAAAGCCCGCACCAGCACTCCAATCCCACGCAAAGCCTTGGGTTGGCTCTAACGTATTATCTGCATAATAGCGGTTACTTGCCATACTCGACGTGCTAAAAATGCAGCAAAAAAGCAGTGTTATGCTCAGTAAAGTATGGTTAAGCAAAGCGTTTCTCATCCCTTAGGGCCTAATTATTATTTGTTATTAAGCGTAGTATATTGTTAATTCGTTCCTTTAATCTGTAAAAAAATGTAGTAAGTGTTAGGTCTGTTGATCTTTCAAGGTTAAATTTGCAGCAGTCTGTTTGGTATTTAGGTAAGGCAGAGCCTATGCAGTGTGGCTATTCCCCATAAATGGGCGATAACGTAGCATTAATGCCAAACAGGCGCTGCCCAAAGGGGTCTTCCTAGGGGCTATTTACTCTTTGTTGCTCGGTTTTGACTTAGCCCACTAGGTTACAAATCTCGCGCCGCGATTAAATAGCCCCTAGTTTGAACAAATTTTAATCCGTAAAGATCAACAGACCCTAATTTACTGAACTTTAATTTTATCGATTAATATACTACTCAAGTAAAACTGCATCATAGGTGTTAATGCACTTACTTCTGTTCTATTACATGGACCGCTAAGTTTAGTAAGGCTAGATAGTTTTGACAACGTTTTGTACTGAGGGATTTGAATATCTTTGCCAAGTCTTTCAATACGGGCCTCGTCAGTGTTTTGCTGATGAATAAAAGCGACAACCTCAAGCTCATTTGTGATTTTTTGCTCTTCGGTGAAATTGTAAATTAGTGGTTCACGATGAAAACTTGCGCTGTCGATTGAAGATTTAGCAAACCAAACAACATCACCCGATGACTTGTGCGTGAGACGCATACTAACTTGTGCAAATATTGCAGCGCACTGCTGTGTTGGGTATTGCTGGGCAACATTTGAATATAAAGTAAATGGCTTCTCTGGTTGCTTTATTGCGTACTTAGTATCGTCTGTGAAAGTTAAATCGAGTTGCTGAATAGTCAGTGTGTAGTCACTGTTATTTTTAGTTGTTACTTTTAGTTGTTTATCGTTCAGTGCTTGGCTAATTTGCGATAGAAGTTTATCGGTTACGCTTGCCTTATCGGTAATGATTTTTACTGTTTGGTTTCTAACTACTTTATGTGCAGGAAGTTGAACCGATTTAACTTTTGGAGATGAGTGCTCTGTAGTGTACTCAAGTTGATAGGTCTGACTTTTTAATGTTGGCTTTAATGGCATAGCCAGTGGTTCGGCCGGTTGCTTTGTAATAGCACAACCAGTTGTTAATAAAATAAAAAGTGACACAACTAAAAAACGCATAAGTACTAAACACTCGCTTAAAACCAAATAATCGTCGTATTGTACGTTAGTCCAAACAAAACTTCATGATATTATCTGCGCAGATGTAGTTAAAAAGATAAAATTTATAAAAAATGAAGTATCTCAACTCTTTATTGTATTGCCTATCTGCTTTGTGTTTGCTGTTTAGTTCTGTGGGTTTTGCAGCAAAAGTGGATCCTGATTGGGATGCATTTGTAAAAAAGTACGGCCGTTACGCACAAAAAAAATTAAAAAGTAAAGGTATACCCGGTGCAGCGCTTTCGATTGTAAATATAAACAATTCAGATTACATCCACACCATGGGCGTAACTAAATCACGAAATGGACAAAAAGTTAATAAGCATACTCGGTTTAGACTCGCGTCTGTTTCGAAGACATTTGCAGGCTCGTTATCAGCTAAATTGGCTGCTAACGGCCTACTGGAATTAGATAAGCCTGTTAGCGAATACATAACTGATTTTAAAGGGACTGTTTATCAAGATGATTTAAAGGTGTTTCATCTTTTAAGCCATTCAAGTGGATTAGTTCCTAATGCATACGACAATTTAATTGAATCTCGTATGGATTACCCAGGTATTGTTGAAAAGCTGCTTAGCGTCAAACCAATTTGCAAACCCGGCGAATGTTATGGCTATCAAAACGTTATGTTTAGTCTTATAGGCGATGTGATATTACAAAGCACCGAAAAAAGTTACGGACAGTGGTTACGAGAAGCTATTTTTGAGCCATTAAAAATGAGTGATGCGAGCTTAGGTTTTGAATCTATGGTTCAGGATGAAAATTACGCATTACCACACGTGCGCGGTAAAAAACGTTGGTATAGCGCTAAGCTTAAAAAAAATTATTATAAAGTGGGACCTGCAGCGGGTGTAAACGCGAGTGCAAGTGACATGGCCATTTGGTTAAAAGCCCAGCTAGGGCATTACCCTGATATTTTGTCATTGGATACTCTAGCAAAACAAACACGCCCTTATACACATACAAAAAAAGAAATGCATCGCAGGGTGTGGAAAAAACACCTTAATGAAGCTTATTATGGGTTAGGTTGGCGCGTTTATAACTATGCTGATGAAACACTTTACTATCATAGTGGCTGGGTGCAAGGTTATAGAAGTGATGTGGTTGTATTTCCTCACTTAAATATTGGTTTTAGCTTAATAGTTAATGCTGAAACCGGCGTAATCAATGAGCTAACGACTGAATTTATCGACAGGCTACTAGAATACAAACGAGGTAAAAAAATATGAATAATAAAATAATATTAGCAATCACTTTTTTAGTCATGTTATTTAATTGTAGTTTAGTGTTTGCAGCACCTGATGAGATATATTTGTTTCGTCATAGCGAAAAGCTAACGGGTAAAAATCCAGCGCTCTCAGAGGTGGGAAAGGCACGTGCAAATAATTTAGTTACTTTTTTCAAAGAGTATCAAAATATACATATTTTCAGCAGCAACTATAAACGCACGTTACAAACAGCGGCCCCTTTGCAGGCATATTTTAATACCGACGTAAATGTGTATAACGCAGATGAGCTAAGTGATTTAAAAAATGAGTTACTAAAACTAAAAGGTGTAGTTGTTGTTATTGGGCACAGTAATACAACACCGCAACTAGCCGAGCTACTTTCGAATGAAAAAGTGCCAGCAATGAGTGAAACACAATTTACTCAGTACTTTATATTGAATAAGAAGCCCAGTAGTAATGGTAGTGAATATGATGTAACCCATCATAAAATGAGTTTTTGATTTAAAACGTTAAATAATAAAAAACCAGCATTAAGCTGGTTTTTTCAATTTAAACGCACTAAATCCTTTAACAGGAATAATTAGTTACGCGGTAAATGTATTTTTTTCTCAACGCTTTGACGATAAAGCACAATAGTGTGACCTATCGTTTGTAGCTTAGTCGCACCAGTTTCACGTACGATTGCTTCAAAAATTAGTGCTTTTGTTTCACGATCGTCAGTTGGAACTTTAACTTTGATTAATTCGTGAATTTCTAATGCACTTTGAATTTCTACTACTACGCCTTCGGTTAAACCGTTAGAACCTAGTAAAACTACAGGCTTAAGGCTATGTGCCTGACCTTTTAAAAACTGCTTTTGTTTGTTTGATAATGTCATGTTTATACAAATTTTGCTGAATATGGCTTGAATTAAGGGTATTCTAACGCCATCTAGAGAATATTACTAATTAGTTGCGTGTTAATTTATGACAAATAAAAAACAGTCAGCCAGTTCACAGCGATGGCTGAAAGAACATTTTGATGATAAATATGTTCAAGAAGCGCAAAAAAAAGGCTGGCGTTCCCGAGCGGTTTTTAAATTAGATGAAGTACAAAATAGAGATAAAATACTTCGTCCAGGTATGACAGTTGTTGATTTAGGGGCGGCTCCAGGAAGTTGGTCTCAATATTTGGCTGAAAAAGTAGGTGACAAAGGCCAAGTGATCGCGTGTGATATATTACCGATGGATTCACTTGCGGGTGTTGACTTCTTACAAGGTGACTTTCGTGAGGAGGCTGTATTAAATGCGTTGTTAAAACGTATTGATGGTAAAAATGTTGATGTGGTACTCTCTGACATGGCACCAAATATGAGTGGTAATAACTCAGTAGATCAAGCGGGTAGTATGTATTTGGTAGAACTTGCGCTGGATATGTGTAGTCAAGTACTAAAGAAAAATGGCGCATTTATTGTTAAAGTTTTCCAAGGAGAAGGCTTTGATCAATACTTGCAAGATGTACGTAATAGTTTTAAAGCAGTGAAAATACGCAAACCTGATGCCTCACGTGCCCGTTCTCGGGAAGTATATATAGTAGCGACTGGATACAAACTGTAGTACAGTTGCTTGGCGTTTAGTTGAATTTAAATTAATTGGATACAAGAGGTTAACCCCTTGAGCGATATGGCGAAAAATTTAATACTATGGCTGGTGATTGCAGTTGTGCTGATGTCAGTCTTTCAGAGCTTTAATGGCGGCGAGCAAGTTGATCGTCAAACAAGTTACACTCAATTTGTAAAAGATGTCCGCAGTGGCTCTTTACAAGAAGTTATTATCGACCGCGGTACAGGAAATATTACTGGTACTAAGAGCAGTGGTGAGCGTTTTCAAACAACGATGCCAATGTACGATGAAGACTTAATAAATGATTTACTTAAAAATGATGTAAATGTGAAGGGTGTACAACCTGAAGAACAATCATTCTTAGCAAGTATATTTATTTCTTGGTTCCCGATGATACTGCTTATAGGTGTATGGATATTCTTCATGCGTCAAATGCAAGGCGGCGGCGGTAAAGGCGCTATGTCATTTGGTAAGAGTAAAGCTCGCTTAATGAGTGAAGATCAAATTAAAACAACGTTTGCTGACGTTGCAGGTTGTGATGAAGCGAAAGAAGATGTTACTGAGCTGGTAGACTTTTTACGAGATCCTTCTAAGTTTCAAAAACTTGGCGGTAGTATTCCTAAAGGTGTACTAATGGTTGGTCCTCCAGGTACCGGTAAAACGTTACTTGCGAAGGCTGTTGCTGGTGAAGCTAAAGTGCCATTTTTTACAATTTCTGGTTCAGATTTTGTTGAAATGTTTGTGGGTGTTGGTGCGTCACGTGTACGTGACATGTTTGAGCAAGCTAAAAAAGCGGCGCCTTGTATTATCTTTATAGATGAGATTGACGCTGTTGGTCGTAAACGTGGTGCTGGTATGGGCGGCGGTAACGATGAACGTGAGCAAACACTTAACCAAATGCTAGTAGAAATGGATGGTTTTGGTGGTAACGAAGGTATTATCGTTATCGCAGCAACTAACCGACCAGATGTATTAGACCCTGCATTACTTCGTCCAGGTCGTTTTGACCGTCAAGTTGAAGTAGGTTTACCTGATATTCGTGGTCGTGAGCAAATACTTAAAGTACACATGCGTAAAGTGCCATTAGGCGATAACGTAGAAGCAGCTCTTATAGCACGTGGTACTCCAGGTTTCTCTGGCGCGGATTTAGCAAACTTAGTAAACGAAGCTGCACTTTATGCAGCGCGTGGTAATAAACGTGTTGTAAGTATGGCTGAATTTGACGCTGCTAAAGATAAAATCATGATGGGCGCAGAGCGCAAGACCATGGTGATGAGCGAGCAAGAAAAAGCAATGACAGCGTACCATGAAGCTGGCCATGCAATTGTTGGTCGTATGGTGCCAGAACATGATCCAGTTTATAAAGTATCTATTATTCCACGTGGGCGTGCGCTGGGTGTAACAATGTACTTGCCTGAACAAGATCGTGTTAGCCATTCAAAAGAGCTTTTAGAATCAATGATTTCTAGCCTTTATGGTGGCCGTATTGCTGAAGCGCTTATTTACGGCGCAGATAAAGTAACAACGGGTGCAAGTAATGACATTGAACGAGCTACAGATATAGCGCGTAAAATGGTTACACATTGGGGTTTAAGTGAAAAACTAGGTCCGTTACTTTACGCTGAAGATCAGAACGAAATGTATATGGGTGGTGGCGGTAGTCGCTCATCTAGCATGTCGGATGACACGGCAAAAGTAATTGATGCAGAGGTTCGATTACTTTCAGATCGTAACTATCAAAGAGCAGAAGAAATATTAAAAGAAAATATTGATATTCTTCACTCAATGAAAGATGCGTTAATGAAATACGAAACTATTGATGCTAAGCAAATTGATGATTTAATGGCACGCCAACCAGTACGTGAACCGCGTGATGCACATGACCGTCATGAAGCTAAACCGGTAAAAGCGGAAGAACCTCAAGAACCAGTTGCTGATGAAAGTCAAAAGACTGATGATTCATCAAAAAAAGATGAAACAAACCTTGATGACAAAGCTGAATAATCGTTAAAATAGTAATGAAAGCCCCGAACTTCGGGGCTTTTTTGTATCAGCTATTTAGAAAAAGAATAAAGGTTGGCAATGACTAACATATTAAAGCTTCCGAGAGGGCGTACGCTTAATCTTGAAAAGCCCGTTATTATGGGAATACTAAATGTAACGCCGGATTCATTTTCTGATGGTGGGCAGTTTTTAGATCCCAAAATAGCGCTAAAACGCGCAATGCAATTATTAGATGACGGTGCGACAATTTTAGATATAGGGGGAGAATCTACTCGCCCAGGCGCGCCAGATGTTAGCTTAGAAGATGAACTTGCTCGAGTAATCCCCGCTATTAAAGCGATACGTCAGCACAGTGATTGCGTTATTTCAATTGATACCAGTAAAGCACAGGTAATGGAACAAGCAATACTTGCAGGTGCAGATATAGTCAATGATGTTAGAGCTTTACAAGAAATAGACGCCTTAGAAACGGTTGCGCAGTATGAAGATGTAGCAATTTGTTTAATGCATATGCAAGGGCAGCCCCGGAGCATGCAATCGTCACCTCATTACGATAATTTGTTTGCAGATATAAGTATGTTTTTTAGTGAACGTATTAAAGCATGTGAAACAGCTGGGATTAAGTTTGAACGACTTATTCTAGACCCAGGTTTTGGATTTGGAAAAACGCTTAGTCATAACTATCAAATATTGGCTAAGTTTGACGATTTTAATAAATTAGGTTTGCCATTATTGGCCGGATTATCTCGTAAATCGATGATAGGTAATTTATTAAACAGAAATACAAATGAACGGTTAGCGGGCAGCTTAGCGGGTGCGTTAATCGCAGCGCAAAATGGCGCAAAAATTATTCGTGTACATGACGTAAAAGAAACCGCAGATGTACTTGGTGTATATCAAGCCTGCGAACAAGGAATTTCACAATGAAAGAAAGAAAATATTTTGGCACCGATGGCGTGCGTGGACTTGTAGGCGCTGCTCCAATAAACCCTGAATTTGCAATGAAGCTAGGCTGGGCTGCTGGGCGTGTATTATCGCAAAGTGGTACTAAAAAAGTAATTATTGGTAAAGATACGCGTATTTCGGGCTATATGCTTGAAACCGCACTTGAGGCTGGTTTAATTGCTGCTGGTATTGATGTTGTATTATTGGGTCCTATGCCGACACCGGCCGTTGCTTATTTAGCGCAAACATTTCGTGCTGAGGCAGGTATTGTAATTAGTGCCTCACATAATCCGTATTACGATAACGGTATTAAGTTTTTCAATGGTCAAGGCTTAAAGCTTGATGATGCAGTAGAGCTTGAAATTGAGGCGATGCTTGATGAGCAAATGACATGCGTTGCTTCAGATAAATTAGGCAAAGCATCGCGTTTAGTCAGTGCGGATGGCCGCTATATAGAGTTTTGTAAGAGCCAGTTCCCGCAAGGCCTGTCTTTAGAAGGTCTTAAAATTGTTGTCGATTGCGCAAATGGCGCAACTTATCATATTGCACCTTCTGTTATGCGTGAACTTGGCGCAGAAGTAATAACACATGCGTGTGAGCCTAACGGCGTTAATATCAACCATGAATGTGGCGCTACTCACGTAGATACCCTTAAACGTAAAGTGCTTGAACTTAAAGCCGACGTAGGTATTGCATACGATGGTGATGGTGACCGCGTGATGATGGTTGATCATAATGGCCGTGTTTTTGATGGTGATGATCTGGTTTATATTATTGCTTGCCAAGCAGCCCAAGATGATAATTTGGGTGGTGGTGTAGTTGGTACTGTTATGTCTAACATGGGCCTTGAAAACGCTTTAAAAGCAAAAGGTATCGAGTTTGCTCGCAGTAAAGTGGGTGATCGCTATGTTATGGAATTACTACAGCAAAAAGGCTGGAAAATTGGCGGTGAAAGCTCAGGTCATGTACTGAATCTAGACTTAATTAGCACGGGTGATGGTATTATTTCAAGCTTACAAGTACTTGCTGCTATGGTTGCACAAAATCGTACATTGCAAGACTTAGGCGCTGGTTTTACCAAGTATCCAATGAAGATGATTAACGTGCGTTATACAGCTGGAACTGACCCGACAAAAGCACCAGAAGTGCTTTCAGCTGTAGCAGAAGTAGAGCTTGCTTTAGGCGATAAAGGCCGTGTTTTACTGCGTAAGTCAGGCACTGAACCTGTGGTTCGTGTTATGGTTGAAGCCGAGCAAGAAAAGATTGTAATAGACAGCGCTCAAAAAATTGCAGCTGTTGTAGAATCTATGAGCAAACAAACTGATTAATAACAATAATCTCTTGTAACTTTGGGCGAGAAAAGTTAATATCTCGCCCGCTTTCTAATGTGGAGTGGATAATGGCAATACGCAAGGCGATGGTCGCAGGCAACTGGAAAATGAATGGCTCTTTAGAGTTAGTTAAACAAATGTCTGACGCTATTAACGATGTAAAATCACAAGAGATGGACATTGTTTTATTTCCTCCATTCCCACTTGTACCAGCAATGGTAGCTAGCGGTGTTTCTACAGGAGCTCAAACTGTTTCTGAAAATACACCTGGCGCATTTACTGGTGAAGTTGATGCGCAGCTTATAAAAGATTTAGGTGCAACTTACGTACTCGTTGGTCATTCTGAACGCCGCAGTATTTATAACGAAAGTAATGCAACAGTCGCTGAAAAGTTTGCTAGAGCACAGCAAGTTGGGTTAACACCAATATTATGTGTAGGCGAGAGCGAAAGTGAGCAAGAAAACGGCCAAACCGAACAAGTAGTTGCTGCACAAATTGATGCAGTAATAGAGAAATTAGGTGTAGCAGCACTGAAAGATTCTGTGATAGCATACGAGCCCGTTTGGGCCATAGGCACAGGTAAGACTGCATCGCCAGAGCAGGCACAAACTGTTCATAAATTTATCCGTGACAAAATTGCATCACTTGATAGCAATTTAGCACAAGGGCTTACCATCTTATATGGTGGTAGCGTTAATGAAAAAAATAGCGAATTATTATTTGCACAAACAGATATAGATGGCGGCTTAATTGGCGGCGCAAGTCTAAAAGCAGAATCTTTTACTGCAATCTGTAACAGTGCAAAAGGGACTGTATAAGATGTACGAAATTTTATTAGTAGTTTATTTAGTTGTGGCTTTGGCTCTAGTTGGAATGGTTTTAATTCAACAAGGTAAAGGCGCAGATATGGGTTCTTCATTTGGCGCTGGTGCATCAGGCACAGTTTTTGGTTCGTCAGGTGCAGGTAACTTTATGACAAAAACAACCACAAGCTTAGCAACGGTATTTTTTGTATTAAGCATTGTGTTAGGAAACCTAACTGCTGGTCAAATTAAAAAGACTGACGAATGGGAAAACCTAGAAGCAGCTCCAGCAGTAGAAACAGTAGTTCCTGTTGAAGAAGATGTTCCAGTAACATCTACTAAAGAGCAAAGCTCTGAAGTACCAAACTAATTTAGCGTAAAGCTATCGTTAAACGATTTATAGTCCTCAAATAAATCACATGTTTAACAATTAAGCGAAAGCTTAAAAAATGCGGATGTGGTGGAATTGGTAGACACGCCACCTTGAGGGGGTGGTGCTTTAGGGCATGGGGGTTCAAGTCCCCCCATCCGCACCAAATTTAGAAACCAGTAGCAGTGATGTTACTGGTTTTTTTGTATCTGTAATTTATTGTGATCGTTTTATGAGCGATGTGTGTTTATTGTTAAATAATTCTTCTATTTGTTAGAAAAAACTAGAAATATTACAAATTTAGCTCACACTTATAGATATCAAGCCGATAATAGATATAGACAATAAAATAAGGTAGCACAGTATGGCTTCAGGCTTCTCTTTTCAAAACCTAAGCATAACAAAAAAAATACATGCAATAACATGCATTGCGGTAGTGGCTTTCATAGTGATCGTATTGATAAACTATTTAGCTATGAATGATAATAAGGTTTCTCTCGATGAAATGAGTAACTCATCGTATAAGGTTGTAAAAATAACGTCGCAAAACGTAGGGCTTTTAGAAAAACTTGATGAACTTTATACCCAAGCGGTTACGTTTGGTGAGCAAGATCTTATAGTTAAAGCAGACGAGGTATATCAAACTTTAGAGTCTAATATTACCTTAATAACGCAACTTAATAACTCCTACATTAATAACGATATTATTAATGAGTTGTCAGATTATGAAAAAATATCCTCAAGTATTGCTACAGGTATGGTTAACGGTACTGCTGATTTTAGTAAGATTCAGCAACAAGCGCAGCTTAAAACAAGTTTATATGGATCTGTCTTAGAAAGTTTTAAAGGCGCTCAACAAAAAGCGGATAATCGTTTTTTTGAACTGGTTGCCAACACTAAAGCGCGCTCTGATGAAGCATTAACTCTAATGTTAGCTGTATCCATTATTTCATTAATTTTATTATTGTTTATGGCTATTTGGATTGCTAAGAATATAGGTTCATCTGCGAGTGATGCAGCTAACAACCTTAGTTTATTAGCAAGCGGCAATGGTTCTTTAAGCACACAGCTATCTGTTAACTCAGAAGACGAAATTGGCCAAGTCTCTATTAATTTTAACGCATTTATTTCTTTACTAAGAGAAACAGTTCTTGAAGTTATTGCTGTATGTGAGCCTTTAATGGAAAACTCAACACGACTAGTTCAAGGTATGGAACAAGCTGAGCGTGCTACAACAAAGCAAACCACAGATGCTGAAATTGTTAAGCAATCTATGGAAGAAATGAAGCAGAGTGTTGGTGATATATCAGAATCTGCAGCTAACGCTTCTCACGCAGCTGAAACGGCCGAGAAAGAAGTTGAACAAAGTCGTACACAAGTACAGATGTCAGTTACCGCTTCTCGTACGCTCAGTGATGAAATTAATCGAGCTGCAGGGACTATTAATAAGCTTGCGGACGATACAAAAAATGTATCGCAGATTTTGAATGTAATTACGTCTATTGCAGATCAGACAAACTTACTTGCTCTTAATGCTGCTATTGAAGCTGCACGAGCAGGTGAACATGGAAGAGGCTTTGCTGTAGTGGCAGATGAGGTTCGTGAACTGGCTTCTCGCACTGCACATTCTACTAATGAAATACGTGAACTATTGGGATCATTAACGACTGCCGCAAATGAATCTGTTGCTGCTATGACTTCAGCACGTGATATGGCAACAGATAATGCTACAGCCGCAGAAAAAACAGGTATTTCAATAGAGAAAATCGCAGAGCAAATGTTAGAAATTAATGGTATGAATTCGCAAATAGCAGCAGCAACTGAAGAACAAACATCCGTTGCAGCTATGGTAGTAGATAATGTGTCAAATATGCATGTATCGTTCGAAGATACTATGGACTCACTACTTGCTGTACGCGACGTAGCCAAAAACCTACATTACCTATCTGATAACCTATTAGATGCAACCGCTAAGTTTAGAATCGAGTAAAGCTTAGTACTGAGCCAGTATAAAAATCTACCCTAGGGTTGATGCCAGTTAGTTAACCGCTGACTGGCTTTTTTGTTTGGATATCTGGTTTGACATACCTAGTATATGTCCACTCTCGCTTTATTAGTAATATGTGATGCTCTACTTTAGCTTACTATTGCTCTATTTATTTAGGGATGCTCCCTGAGTTCTCAATAAACATAGTCTGAATTAAGTTAATAATATTAATTGCACACGTCGTAACACTCAGTTGACAGAAGTCTTCTGAATTGGGTGCGTAGCTATTGGCTAGAGAAAGTGTTGTAGTGGGTTGCAAAAAAAAGGCCTCTGAATAAATTCAGAAGCCTTCATAAAGGAACCCGAAGGCCGGTTTATCGATTAGTTAAATATTTCTCAACCTATCTGTATTAACCTCTGGGTGGTTTTTTATATCAATTTCACTGCTAAAAGGTCGCAATAACTTTTACTTTATCGGTCACTTTAGCGCTATCAACATAGCCAATTGCATTTCCATTAGCTGCAACAAAATCAATAACAGCTTGGTCAGATGTTAGTTTTTCAGGCGGGGTACCTTTACCTGTAAATACAAGCTTTGACCAATATGCATTTAACTGACTGCTAGACTTACCCACTACTTTGTCGTTAAATTCATCAGCTACAGATGTACCGTCTTGATTTATAGGATTAACTTTATCGCCATTACTAAATGACTTACTTTTTCCCAGATAAATCTTTTTTATTGTGTCAGCATCTACAGAGCTAGCATTGCTTGGATTAATAATCACAGCAACTTCTGCAAATACATTAATTGAGCACAATGAAAGTGCACTTACTAAAATTAATTTTTTCATCATAAGCTCCAATTAAAAGACAAGATCTACACCAACAGCTACAACATCCGTCTCTGTATCAGTTATGTCATCTTCAAAACGACTAAAGTCGATCTTGAAAGCAGCGGAAGGATGAAAATCATAACGTGCACCAATTGTGTATACGTTACTTTGTGCACGAAGACCTTCAAGAGCACCATTTACAGCTGAATTTAAGGTTGGTATTGACTCAATGGTATTAAAACGTGATGAGTCATGTTTGTCATCATTATCTTCATAAGTAAAATGAACAATTACACTGTCAATACGGTAACCAACTGATGCGTAATACTGTGACTGTTCTGGTAGTATACTGTCTTCAACCTCAAATTGCGTATATTCGGCATCAAACAAAAAGTTTTCATAATCAACAGAAAAACCAACGCCAACGAAGCTCGTTTTATCTTCTTCAGTGATTAGGTCATTCGCAGTATTAGTTAAGCCACTATCAGACAATACACTTACGAGACCAATTAGGCCGCTATCCTCTGATGAAATGCTAGTGTCGGCTACAATGTATGCAGCTCGCGCACTGAACCAGTCGTATGATAGACTCCAGTTTATACCGCCTAAATTATTTAATTCAGCAGGTAATTCTGTTCCAAATACGTCAATATCACCATCGAATGCACCATAAAAGCCTTGAAGCGTAGAATCCCAATCACCCAATTGAGAGCTGTAAACTACACTAACTCCTTCATAAGTTGAAAATGGGATACCGTATACTGATTTTGGCGGACGTACCCAGCGATAAGCATAACCTACATCCAAGAAATCAGAATACTTGTAAAAAGGAACACGCATTTTACCAGCGCTAAATTGCAGTTCATCGCTGTATTCATAAGTAACGTATGCCCATTCGAATGTAGCGTCAAAGTCATCCTCTCCACGCGCAATAATTTGAGCCGTAGCTGTTAGCTTTTCATGTAGGTCTGCAGATAATTGTAAAGCGAATTTACTCTCATTTTTAAAAGAGATATCGTCATCATAGCCGTACAAAGTACTGTCACTATCCAGACTTTTACCACCGACAATTGATGCAAAACCATTAATTCTTACCTCAGCACTAGCATAGCTAGATGCTAAAACTGCACATACAGCCACTGCTACAGATAGCTTTTTCATATGTTGTTCCTATTTGTTATTTAAATGTTGATTTCTTTATTAGTATAAGTGCATAACGAGTATTTATCTAATAAACAGAATGGTTTAAGGTTTTTATTTAATTTTTAGTCAATATTATTTTGTTTTTTAAATTAATCAGGTGAGAATGTTTGTGTTTAAAAATGTTTAGCCCTGTCTTCGGGTATAAAAATATGCCACCTGTAACTTATTTTTATAATTTTATCTGTAAGCCATCAGAGCTGTATTTACTGCTACATAAAGTTGCTATTACTTAACTCTATGTATTTCACACAAGTTACTTGGTTTAAATGTTTATATTTTATGTAAATATATAGTCGAAATTATTAATAAGTAAAGTTAGCTATAAGCAAATGGCAACTTTCTAAACGGAAGTTTTAGTATAGGATTAAATTTGTCTTAGCGAGGTTGTTCAAAGGAAATGGCGCGGATGAAGAAGCTAACTTGGTTTTTATTATGTTGCTTTGCAATGAATGCATACAGTTACGATGAAGTAAGTCTTTTGATAGGTTATATCTCGCTATTTAGTGTCTCCATTACACAAAATAATACTTTGCAGTTCTATCAGATGACCTCGTGAGTATAAAACTAGTGATTAATTGAAATTCACCTATGGAGAGTCAATGCATTCTGAAAGTGGTGGCCTTCGTTATCAGTAATTACTACTCTAGGGCCTGGCCCAGTATTTGCTGGAGATCTGAAAGTTTGTGGGCCGGGCCACTGCTTTGTACAATAAGTAATATCAATACCTTGTAATTATTCAGGTATTAATAAGTAGTAAGGAGAAAAGTATAATTTTTATTTGCAGTATTAAGTTCGAAAAAGTGGGTTTTTGATATTGACTCGACATGAAAGGCACTTCCAGAGTGCTGTTTAAGAAAAGAAAGTTGCTGGTTGTATAGGGTATTTAAGTGGGGCCAACTTTTACTTTATGCTTTCAGTTGAAATAATAATTCAGAGTCAAAGTCGAGTAGACACAATAAGGTTTCAAATAAGCTCGCTTAACTATTGATCTTATTTAAGTTTTTTTGACACCAAAGTAATGCTTGTTGCTTATTTTTTACAGCAATTTTTTGGTAAACCTTGTGTAGGTGGACGCGAACAGTAGCTTCACTTATAAATAAAGTGTCGGCAATTGCACTTGAATGTAAGCCAGAAAATAATAAGTTTAATACTTTCATTTCCTTGCAGGTTAAGTTGTTTGATTGCAGCGTAGTTTGTTGTTCACTCGCTAGCATTTGCCTCATCCAATCATCGGTTACTGCACGAGGGAACCATAACTTTCCTTGTTCAATGGCTTCTAATCCTTGTTGAAGTAGTACTTCGTCAGTACCTTCGTAAAACAATCCTTTTAAATTTGGCCACTCTTTTAATGCTAGTACATCGCAGTCTTTTGGGACATCAAAAATTACCAGTCCTTGGTGACCATTTTTTAGCATGAATTGATTAATAAGTTCATAATTGGTAATGACGTTTAAAGCTTGATAATTAACAAGTAAAACGTTGAAGTCAGCTGCAACACAAAAAAGTGAAGTGTAATTTGGATTTGTGAAGCATTTGAGGCTTTTATCAGCTGTGTTTTCGATATTCATAATATTCTATCCATAGACTACATTTTAGTACTATATTCTTATTTTTAGTTAATTTCAATGGTAGGAGAATGTGTTGTAGCTCTTTTTTTATACACTAAAGTACATGTGTAAAGTACGTTTTATGTGCTTTTTAAAATTGTATTTATGCGGTTTTTTGTTTTAAAACAGCTTTTTAGTTAGGTTGATATTAATGTTCTTTATTTATGATAATCCACCTAAAGCTAACAATGCCTGAATCACTTTTATTCTTTATACACTTATTTAAATATTTTATACATTTCTTCACAATTCTGTCATATAATACCCATCCAGAGGAAAGATGCATTACGCATCTTTTTTTATGCCTGAAATTTATACTCTTAAGTATAAATGTATAACTAAATCACACGGTATCCTTTGGAGAATATTTTGAAATTACGTAACCTCTCACAGTTAAGTCTAGCAATTTTTGTTGCACTCACTACCTCTGTAAACGCCGAAGAAACTAAAAAAACAGCTAAACAAGACGCATTTGAAAAGATAGAAGTCACAGCTCGTAAACGTACAGAGAGCCTGTTTGAATCTCCAACCGCTATCACTTCAATTGGCGCTAACCTAATTGATAAAGCCAATATGAGTAACCTAGAAGATATTGGTAAATATGTTCCAAATTTAAATATTACCCGCTATGGCGTGGGCAATTCTGCGCATGCGTCTGTATTTATCCGCGGTATAGGTTTGCAAGATCACATAATAACTACCGATCCGGGTGTGGGTGTGTATCTTGATGGTGTGTACTTAGGTCGCCAAATGGGTTCTAACTTATCATTACCTAATGTTGAGCGTGTTGAAGTGCTTCGTGGCCCGCAAGGTACTTTATATGGTCGTAATACATTAGGTGGCGCTGTAAATGTAATTACAAAGCAACCTGGTGATGAAGGTATTGTTACTACTACAGCTAAGCTGGGAAGTCGTGGGCGTATTGCCGGTGATGTTTATTTTAATAACTCACTAACAGATGATGTAAGTATGTCTGCAAGTGCATCGTACAAAACACGTGATGGTGTGGGCGAAGCTGTTAATTTAGCAAACCCAGAAAAAGAAATTGGTGAAGAAGAAGAATTTAGTGGTCGTGTTGCACTTAAATGGCAAGCAAATACCGACTTAGCATTCACTTTTTCTTTAGATGGTGTTGATAACGAATCTGGCCAATCGCCTTATACAATTGAATTGACAGACCCACTAGACTCAAATGATGTTTTTAATGGCGACTTCCCATTATTGACTCAAGATTTAATTCCATCAGACCCTGATGATTTAGGCACAACTGTTGCGGGTATTGAATCTACCTCTTACTCAGGTTGGGGCACATCGTTTTCAGCCGATTGGGCAATTAACGATACTTTTACTACTAAGTTTATCTCAAGTTACCGTACATCTGAGTATGAAGGTGGCCTAGATGATGATGCATCACCTTTAAACTTGTCTGAGTTTCCAGAGGAGGGCGGTGCTGATCAATACTCTTTTGAAGTTCAGCTAAATGCAACATTCGATAATATGGACTTTGTATCTGGTCTTTACTTTTTTAATGAAGATGGCTTTACACGTTCAGGCCCATTTGTATTCAGCCCATTTAATACACCTAATGGCTTGTTGAATGATGGTGTAACAGAATCATTTGGCGGTTACGGCGAATTTGAAATTAACCAAGAAACTAATTCGTATGCAGCATATATAAATGCCAGCTACGATTTAACTGACGATTTAACGGTTGGTGGTGGTCTTCGTTATTCAAAAGATAAGAAAGATGCAAATGCTATATTCCCATCATTTCCAACTCGTAAATATGTAAGTGCAGATTTTGATGCGGTTACGTGGGATGTAAATGCATCTTATCAGCTTAGCAATAATATGAATGTTTATGGCCAGATTCAAAAAGGCTATCAAACAGGTGGTTTTCCACCGCGTCCATTTGGTGGACCAGATCAATTTGTATCGTTTGACGAAACAAAAGCGATTAACTACGAAATGGGCTTAAAAGGCCAAGTACACGAAAATGTATCTATGATGCTTGCGGTATTTGTGACTGATTACACCGATTTAGCATTACCGTTTTCAGATCCAACAGCGGGTGGTGGCTTTGTAACAATTGTAGAAAATGCGGGTCAATCTAAAGCGCAAGGTATTGAGCTTGAAACAACTGTTGCTATTACCGATGACTTTACTATTCGTAGTGCAGTTGGTTATTTAGATTCTGAAATAACAGAAGTGGCTGAGGGCGTACAAGGCATAGGTAAAGGCGATTCACCAGCACTGACGCCACGCTGGACTGTCATGGTTGCACCTTCTTACTTTATGGATTTAGAGAGTGGCGCAACACTTGCGTTTAATGCTAATTATTCGTATCGCAGTGAAATGCAAGGTCAATCAGTTTACAACCAAAGTGAGACCATTGATTCTCGTGAACTAGTTGGTTTTAATATTTCGTACACTAATCCATATGGCGATATGGAAGTTACACTGTATGGTGAAAACGTTCTAAACGAAGTTTACGATGTTGGTCGCCTACAACAATCAGGTTTTGTTGGGGTAATGCGCAGTAATGACCGCAGTGAATTTGGTTTGAAATTCAAAAAAGATTTTGAGCTATAAACTAAAATCAAGTAAATAAAATTCAATGTAATTGACGTTTATTTTTCATAATAAAGGCCGAATCATGCTGTGATTCGGCCTTTATATATTCAATAGTAAAATTATTATCCACATAATTTAAATCCCTAATTTAAATTGCTGATTTAAAACAATCAACATAACCACTTTTAAGTATTTGTATCAGCTAAAATGCGCCTTTTTAGTTTGTGTAAAGGCTTGGTTGTTCGTTACAATGGCGCCACTTAATTGCCAAACGGACTCAGTGATGAAAATTCTTGCCGATCAAAATATGCCTTTAGTTGAGCAGTACTTTGCAGACTTTGGTGAGGTTGAGCGTTTTGATGGTCGTAAATTAATGCCTGAACAATTAATAAATGTAGATGTACTCCTTACTCGTTCAGTGACTAATGTTAATCATGAACTATTGGCACAAGCTAACAAGCTGAGCTTTGTGGGCACTGCCACAATTGGCATTGACCATATTGATACGCAATTACTACATGATAGAAATATTGCTTTTACCAGTGCTCCTGGTTGTAATGCAGTTGCTGTAGCTGAATATGTAATTAGTAGTTTATTTGCATTAAGCCAAGAAAATGCGCGCCCATTGTGTGGTCAAACAATTGGTATTGTAGGAATGGGTAACATTGGCACGTGTTTGTCGCAAAAATTAAAAGCATTAAATGTCGACGTACTGTTATGCGATCCAATTAAGCACGAACAGGGCTTACTACAAGAGCATGTAGCGCTTGATGAGTTATTAGCGCAATCAGATGTTGTTACTTTTCATGTTCCACTTATTAAAAGTGGCGAGCACAAAACGCTGCACATGATGAATAAAGAGCGATTACAAGCACTTAAACCAGGAACCACGCTAATTAATGCAAGCCGAGGCGACGTAATTGATAATCAAGCATTGCTTGAGGTAATGGAAGCTGGGGCTGATTTAGATATAGTACTTGATGTATGGGAAAAAGAGCCCAATATTCTAACTGAATTACTAGAGCATGTGCGTTATGCCAGTGTGCATATCGCAGGGCATACACTTGAGGGGAAAGCACGAGGTACACAAATGTTGTATCAAAAATTGTGTGACCTAAAAGGTGTAGAGGTGAGTAAATCGTTGGATGATTTTTTACCAATACCTGCTATTACAAATGCAACTGTTACGCAAAGCCTAAGCGAGCAAGATATTGCCCGTTTGGTGCATTTAATTTATGACGTACGCCGCGATGACGGAATTTTACTTCGTCATTTAGAAGGTGAGGGCTTTGATAGTTTACGTAAAAACTATCCGGTAAGGCGAGAATTTAGCACCTTATTCCTACAAGGTGATAGCCCACAACTAGCAGCACTTAGTCAACTTGGCTTTAGCATAGCTAAATAATTATTTAACTAACGATGTTGTTTTAATGTCGTTTATAGAGGAAGAAATATGTCGCAAAAATATAACGTTGCCGTACTTGGCGCTACTGGTTTAGTAGGCCGTCAAATCATTGAAACGCTAGCAGATCGTAAGTTTCCTGTAGATCAGCTTTTTTTACTTGCGAGCAGCCGCAGCGCAGGTGAAGACATAAAGTTTCGTGGTGAGACCATTGAAGTACTTGACGTTGAAGGCTTTGATTTTAGCCAAGCGCATATAGGTTTGTTTTCTGCTGGTGGTAGTGTATCTGAAAAATATGCTCCTATTGCTGCTGATGCCGGCTGTATTGTAATCGATAATACATCGCACTTTAGAAATGATTTTGAAATCCCACTAGTGGTGCCAGAAGTTAATGCTTCAAGCCTAGCTGATTTTAGGAATCGTAATATTATTGCTAACCCTAACTGTTCAACTATTCAGATGATGTTAGCACTTAAACCAATTTATGATGCTTACGGAATAGACCGTATTAACGTATCTACTTACCAAGCTGTATCGGGCGCAGGTAAAGAAGCGGTTGATGAACTTGCAAAGCAAACAGCTAACTTGATGAATGCACGCCCTATGGATAATAAAGTATTTCCAAAGCAAATTGCATTTAACGTTATTCCTCAAATTGATAGCTTTGAGGATAATGGCTATACACGCGAAGAAATGAAAATGGTAAATGAAACTCATAAAATTTTGGGTGATACCACTATTGCAGTAAATCCTACATGTGTACGTGTTCCCGTGTTTTTTGGTCACTCAGAATCAATTAATATTGAAACGCGCATGCCTTATGACTTTGAACACGTTAAGCAACTTTTAAAAGACGCGCCTGGTGTCGAGCTAATTGATGATGAAGGTGATTACCCTACAGCAGTGTCTGACGCTAGTGGTAACGATACTGTTTATATAGGCCGATTACGTGCTGATATTTCTCATCCTCATGGATTAAACATGTGGGTTGTAAGTGATAACACTCGCAAAGGTGCTGCAACTAACAGTATTCAAATTGCAGAAGAGCTTATTGCTAATTACATGTAATAGTTAATAGCGCTGAACACACTTTCGAAGCGGTAAACATTATTTGTTTGCCGCTTTTTGTTTATAGAGCTTGTCAATTTTTTGCCGTTTATTTTTAAAAGTATAAAAACTGATTGATAACACTCAATAAATTAATATTTATAAAGATGTTTTAAGGCATTTATTTTCAAGGTGTTGCGATGGATATTAAGCCTTAACTGGTTTATAGTTTGTAATTGGAATAGAGCTTGCAATAAAAATAGATTGTAATAATAAATGCGAGTCAGTCATTTGGCTGATAACAGCAATAATCAACAATATTTATGCACTTAAGCTTTAAGTGTTTTGTTAATATTTAAATATTAAAGGATCAGCATGCGCGGTTTAGTTACACTTATTATATTAGCGTCTGCATTGATAGTAACGCCAGTTTACTCTCAAGACAGTACCCAATTAAAGGGGCCTAAAGGCGTTGACTATGGTGCGCAAGGGCGATCTATTGGGCCAATTAAACCAACAGACACACTTTGGCGTATAGCGGCTAAAGTGCGCCCAGATAACTCCGTCAGCATTTATCAAGTTATGCAGGCCTTGTATAACAAAAACCCCAACTCATTTTTAGAACAAAATCTTAATCATATTCAAAATGGTGCCTATTTAAAAATCCCTACTTTAGCCGAAATAAAAGGTGTAAATACACAGCTTGCAAAACAACGCTCAGAGCAAGATGATGCATTATGGGAAAAGAAAAAAAATGGCACACTTACGCAAAGCGAAATTATCTCAGCACAAACAAAAGTAACCCAAGCTCGTAAAGTCGACGTAGACGATGCCAAAAAAGAGATACAGAAAGAATTAAATGAAATAAAAACAGAGCAAAGTACTAAGCTGGTTGAGTTACAACAACAATTTAAAAATTCTGTAAGCAATGTAGAAGAAATTTTAGTTGAGAATAATAATCTTAAAAAACAATTATCAGGTATTTCAAACGAACTCGAAAACTTACGCTTACAGTTAGGACAAGACAGTGAAATTCAAAATCAATTAAAAGAACTAATTGTTAAGCAAAATGAGATTATTGCACAACAAAAAAAACAAGAGATAGTACCAAAAGAATCGTTTGATTTAAGCTCATTATTTTCAAATCCGATAGTGCTAGGTTTATTAATGTTTATTCCTGGGCTACTGATTATTTTTGCAATTGTTATGTTTTTACGCAAACGAGCAAGTAATCAAGAAGAGCCACAAAACGATGATGACTTTTTACCACAAACTCCAATTTACACTGGCGATGATGATTTAGGCCCAAGTTTAAATGACGATCCAATTGTACCCGACCCTTTAGATGACTTGAGTGTTCAACTTGATGATAATCTCGAAAATGATATGTTGCCTGATGATGATTTAGATGACGGCCTAGATGATTTTTCAGGTGGTGAAAATTTACTCGATCAGGATGAGCTTGAAAGTCTACTAAGTGATGACATTGTTTTTGATGATGAAAATACCGATGACGATGATGAACTCGATATTTTTATGCAGCAAGGGTTTGATCAACCTTCAGATGAAAACGCTGAAGATATTGATTTAGGCTTATCTGATGACTCAATAAACAATGATGAAATTCTAACTAATGACGATTTAGATAGCTTGTTTGATGAAGACGATAGTCTACCTGAGTTTGATGCACCGCAAACAAGCGAAGCTTTAGAGGATGATAGCTTAGAGTCTCATGATGAAATGGCGGCTTTAAGTGAGGAGCTTGCAGATGATGATAATTTTGATATAGATGAATTATTAGATCAAACATCAACAGAATTAGATACCTCAAATAACACTTCAGCTGAACTTGATACAAGCGACGACTTTGATTTAGACGATATAGATAGCTTAATTGATGAAGCGAATGACCCAAAAAGTGATGTGGCAGATGACTCAATTGATGCAGAGTTACTCGACGAAGATGAACTTTTAGAAGAAAGCGACGATTTTGATTTAGATGACATAGATAGCTTAATTGATGAAGCAGCGGTTGACACTGCAGATGATTCATTAGTTGAGGAAAGCGACGATTTTGATTTAGATGACATAGATAGCTTAATTGATGAAGCAGCGGTTGACACTGCAGATGATTCATTAGTTGAGGAAAGTGATGACTTTGATTTAGACGACATAGATAACCTAATTGATGAGGCAGCAGTTGATACTGCAAATGATTCATTAGTTGAGGAAAGTGACGACTTTGATTTAGACGACATAGATAGCTTAATTGATGAGGCAGCGGTTGATACTGCAAATGATTCATTAGTTGAGGAAAGTGATGACTTTGATTTAGACGACATAGATAACCTAATTGATGAGGCAGCAGTTGATACTGCAAATGATTCATTAGTTGAGGAAAGTGACGACTTTGATTTAGACGACATAGATAGCTTAATTGATGAGGCAGCGGTTGATACTGCAGATAAATCATTAGTTGAGGAAAGTGACGACTTTGATTTAGACGACATAGATAACCTAATTGATGATGAACTAAAAAATTCAGATGTAAGAGATTCAGAAATTGATAATGCATTAGCAGACTCAGTTGAGGATTTAGCAGATGCTCAAGAAGAATTAAATGTTGATGATATTGAGTCGCTTGCTTCATCATTAAATGAAGAGCCTGAACTTACAGAAGAGCCAGAGCTTGAAGAAGAGCCAGAGCTTGAAGAAGAGCCAGAGCTTGAAGAAGAGCCAGAGCTTTTAGAAGAACTTGAGCCTTTAGAAGAGCCTAAGCTTGAAGAAGAGCCAGAGCTTGAAGAAGAGCCAGAGCTTGAAGAAGAACCAGAGCTTGAAGAAGAGCCTGAGCTTGAAGAAGAGCCAGAGCTTGAAGAAGAGCCAGAGCTTGAAGAAGAGCCAGAGCTTGAAGAAGAGCCTGAGCTTTACGATGAGCCAGAGCTTGAAGAAGAGCCAGAGCTTTTAGAAGAACTTGAGCCTTTAGAAGAGCCAGAGCTTGAAGAAGAGCCAGAGCTTGAAGAAGAGCCTGAGCTTGAAGAAGAGCCTGAGCTTGAAGAAGAACCAGAACTTGTAGAAGAGCCAGAGCTTGAAGAAGAGCCTAAGCTTGAAGAAGAGCCAGAACTTATAGATGTAACGGTTGATGATTTTTCAGACACATCAGAGTCGCTTCTTGATCCTGAAGATGCACTTGAAGAATATACAGATGATACTTTAAAGAGCGTTGATGAGCTTTTAAGTGAGCTACAACAGGCCACTGATGACGACTATATAGAAACACCTGATTGGTCTTTAGATGAGCTTGATGATGATCTTGAAGAAATAGAAGTAGATCTTGGTGACGATCCGCTAGCGGGCGACGATGACTCAGATCTTACTGAAATTGAAGAGCAGCTTGATAGCGAGCTTGTAACGCCAAGTGAAGAGTTGGATGAATATCCTGAACTTGAATTAGACGATGATCAATCATTATTAGAGAATGAGCCTTCGTTTGAGCCGCAAGAGCTTAAAGGAGATGCATCGGGTGATGAAAATGCAGTAGCACTTAGTCAAACAGAGAAAGATCTCGCAAATGCGCTTATGGCAGATGGTGATTTAGATAGTTTAGAAGATGATTTTGATGATGAACTATTAATTGATAATGACTTCTCTGAATTAGAAACTGAAACGGAGATTGAAGATGAGTCGCTTGATGATGATTTACTTCAAGAAATTAATAATGAGGTTGATTCTGTTGAACCACCAAGTATTGAAGATGACATCAAACCTCTTAACCTTGATGACGTTCAAGAAACATTAGAAAGTGAGTTGCCATTTACCCCTGAAGAATTACAAGGGGATGATTTAGATGGTGAGGCACCGGGAGTCGCTTCCAGCCAAGCTGAGCAAGATTTAGCAAACGCACTTATGGCAGATGCTGATTTAGATAGTTTAGAAAATGATTTTGATGATGAGATTTTAATTGAAAATGATTTTTCTGAATTAGATGCTGAATTTGACGAAGATAGTTTAGAGCAAGCGCTAACTGATGAGTTATCAGACGAATCGCAAGAGCAAACAAATGCAGAGCGCGAAGCACAGTTAACAAGCTTAGATGAAGTGGGTAGCACTGATATTAGCTCTGACGACGAACTTGATGAAGAGTTTATGTCGAATTTGACGCAAACTGATTTTGATTCATTACTTAGTGAGTTAGCAGAGCCTGAAGAGTTAAGTGTTGATGACAGCAGTGAATTTGATGTTGACTTTGACAGCTTGCTAAAAGAAGACTTAGAGACAGATGATTCATTAACTACAAAAGAGTCACTTGTTGAAGGTAGTGATGTTGAGCAACTTGATAATGACGAATTTGTAGATATCGATTCATTATTAGAAGAAAGTGACGACGCTGAACTTGAACACGAACCTTACACCGACGTTAATATGGATGTCGGTTTGAGTGAGTTTGATGCATTACTTGCAGGTGATAACCCAACGGATGTTGATGCTGAAAGTGGTGGCTACTCAGCTAAACTTGATTTAGCGCGTGCTTATATTGAAATTGATGATTTTGATTCTGCGCTTAAAGTTATTGAGGATGTCATTAACAAAGGTCCTGAAGAAGTTCAAGAGGAAGCACTTAGCTTAAAAGCTAAACTAAAATAATTAAAATGTTTATAAGAACCCGTATCTAGCTTAGCTAAATACGGGTTTTTTTATGTGTATTGGTTTGATTACGACAGGTCTCCTTTTATTGCATCGTTAGATAGCATAAAATGCCTCGTTCATTAGCACAGTAGGTAAAACGGTAATTATGCGAGTAGCACTTGGAGTTGAATACAATGGCGCACGTTATAGTGGTTGGCAGCGTCAATCACATGTAAATAGCGTACAGCAAGAAGTAGAAAAAGCGTTGTCGCGTATTTGTAATCATCCTGTTGAAGTTATATGTGCAGGGCGTACAGATGCTGGTGTGCACGGTACAGGCCAAGTAATACACTTTGAAACGCAAGCCGATCGCGATATGGTCGCATTTACACTAGGTATGAATACTTTAATGCCTAAAGATATTGCTATTCGCTTTGCCCAACCGGTTGCTGATGACTTTCATGCCCGTTTTAGTGCTACAGCTCGTCGTTATCGCTATGTTATTTATAACTCCCCCCTACGAGGTGCGGTATTAAACGAGGGGGTTACGCATTTTCATCATCACCTTGATGAAACAAAGATGCAAGAGGCGTGTCAGTACTTAATAGGTAAACACGATTTCACCTCTTTTAGAGCGATACATTGCCAAGCGAATACACCGACAAGAACAATTCATCATCTGTCGGTACAGCGCCAAGGTACTTACGTTATTATTGATATTAAAGCGAATGCATTTTTACATCACATGGTACGTAATATCACAGGCAGCTTAATGGATGTTGGTTTACATAAACAACAACCTATATGGATAAAAGAGCTACTTGATTGTAAAGAACGCGCAAAGGCCAGTGCTACCGCTAAGGCTGCTGGTTTGTATTTAGTGGATGTTGACTACCCTGAGCAATTTAATATTCCTCAAACACCTTTAGGCCCTTTATTTTTACCTGATATAGATGTGGTATAAGTACTTTTTATGAGCAATTTTAACTACTAAGACCAGTTTTTTATACCGCGTTAGTGTAATTCATGTTTTAATTGAAAAAATTTGTCTGCTAATTGCTATTAGCAGGCTCGCGACACAGAACAGTATTAAGAGAGTTGCAAATGAGTTGGCTAGAAAAAATCTTACCTAAAACGACAAAATCATCAGGTCGTAAAGAAATCCCAGAAGGTGTTTGGGCTAAGTGTACATCGTGTGATTCAATTTTATATAAAGCTGAATTAGAAAAGTCATTAAACGTATGTCCTAAGTGTGACCACCACATGCGTGTTAGTGGCCGTAAGCGCCTAGAGCACTTTTTAGATGAAGGTGATCGTCAAGAGCTTGGTACACAACATGAGCCTAAAGACATTCTTAAGTTTAAAGATTCTAAAAAGTACTCTGACCGTATCAGTGCAGCCCAAAAAGCAAGTGGTGAAAAAGATGCACTTGTAGCTATGAAAGGCCGATTAAAAGGTATTCCAGTGGCAGCGGTAGCATTTGAGTTCTCATTTATGGGTGGTTCAATGGCTTCTGTTGTTGGCGCTCGCTTTGTTGATGCTGTTGATCAATGTTTAGAGCATAACATGCCGCTTATTTGTTTTTCTGCATCAGGCGGAGCACGTATGCAAGAAGCGCTTATGTCGCTTATGCAAATGGCTAAAACAAGTGCTGCACTTGCAAAAATGACGGAAAAAGGTCTTCCATTTATTTCAGTAATGACCGACCCGACAATGGGTGGTGTATCTGCATCACTTGCTATGCTGGGTGATATTAACGTTGCTGAACCTAAAGCGTTAATTGGTTTTGCAGGTCCTCGTGTTATTGAGCAGACTGTTCGCGAAACATTACCTGAAGGTTTTCAGCGTAGTGAATTTTTGCTAGAACATGGTGCAATTGACATGATTATTGACCGCCGTGAAATGCGCGATACCCTTGCACGCATTTTAGCTAAATTTATGAACTTGCCTTCTACGGAACAAGAGCATAGAGTAGCGTAAATTTCAGCTTTACTGATTACACGCTATGACAAAAACAATTCCTAGCCAATCATCAAGCCTTGATGATTGGCTTTTTTATTTAGAAAGTGTTCACCCAGCTAACATTGCAATGGGCCTAGAACGAGTTGCTAATGTTGCCAACAATATTGGCCTTTTAAACACTCCAAGTAAAATTATTCTTATTGCCGGTACAAACGGTAAGGGCACCACTGCACGTTGCTTAGAGTCGCTATTGCTAGCGCAAGGTTTTAGCGTGGGTACTTACGCATCTCCTCATTTAATTCGTTATAACGAGCGTGTACGAGTTAATGGCGAAGAACTGGCAGACCAATTTCATATAGATGCTTTTCACCAGCTTGAGCAAGGCCGTAAAGACACTCCTTTGACTTATTTTGAATATGGTACTTTGGGTGCGTTGGCAATTTTTAAACGCTGTAAGGTCGATTATGTATTACTAGAGGTTGGTCTAGGCGGGCGCTTTGATGCTACAAATATAGTAACTCCCTTTGCAAGCGTGATCACCACTATCGATTTAGATCATAAAGAGTACCTAGGTGATACACGAGAGTTAGTGGCTTATGATAAAGCCGGTATTTTTCGTGAAAATACGCCTGCTATTATAGGGGATTTAAATATTCCTCACACAATGACTGATTACGGCAAAGAAATTAATGCCAATATGACGTTGTCGGGCAGTGACTTTATTTTCAAAGAGAATGCTGAGAGCTTTAATTGGCAATATAAAGAACATAATCTTGTAATAGATAAGCCAGCAATACCGTGTCAAAATGCAGCAACTGCGTTAACTGCGCTAAGTGTTTTAAGCT
The DNA here is from genome assembly GCF_015864725.1 of Pseudoalteromonas sp. NSLLW24. NCBI lineage: Bacteria > Pseudomonadati > Pseudomonadota > Gammaproteobacteria > Alteromonadales > Pseudoalteromonadaceae > Pseudoalteromonas > Pseudoalteromonas sp. NSLLW24. The sequence continues at coordinate 293,199 of NZ_JADYWQ010000002.1, forward strand.
TATTACCTAGTGAGCAAGTCATACGAAGTTGCCTCGCTAATTTAGTTGTAGAAGGGCGGTTTCAGCAGTTAAGCGCTGAGCCTTTAGTCTTTACCGATGTAGCACATAACCCTGAGTCGGCGCGTTATTTAGCCAATAAGTTATCAAGCTATAAAGATAAAGGCTTTAAAATTCATGCATTAGCCGCTATGCTTGCTGATAAAGATAAAGTGGGTGTACTTAAAGAAGTAAGTCACTTGGTCGATGAGTGGTCATTAGCGAGCTTAAGTGGTCCGCGAGGCGACACTGCAAGTAATTTACAAAATGCGCTGCAGGGTATATCTCATCATAATACTATCAATAGCTATGATAGTGTGGCACAGGCACTGAGTGTAATTTTACCAAAACAACAAAGTGATACTATGTTGATTGTATTTGGTTCATTTTTTACAGTGGCCGGCGCTATTAATTACTTTAAAAAATAGAGAGGATGTCGGTGAACTCAAGTTTTATTAATCGCTTAGTCGGAACAAGTATAGTAGTGATCGCAGCAATTGTGTTTATCCCTAATATACTCGATGGCGAAAAAGTGCATTATAAAGAGGGCTTTAAAGCGATACCTGATCGCCCTGAGTTCAAAACAATCGATCTTCAAGAGTCAATTGATGAAAACATGGCTAATGCTGAGCCACTAAAACAAGATGAAATTGAAGATATTCAAGCTGACGATGAAGCTTTTGAGCAGCAAAACGCTATGGATGAGAGTGACTACGCTGTAGAGAATAAAGTTGTTGAAGCGACTATTGAACCCAAAGCAACACCGATCACTAAGGCACCGGTTCAGGCTAAACCAAAACCTATTGCGCCTCGTAAAAGTGATGAAAACCTAACAAGTATGGCTTACGTTATTCAATTAGGTAGTTTTTCACATGTTGCAAATGTAAAAGCATTACAGGCTAAATTAAAAGTTGAAGGGTTTAAAACGTTTACTAAACCGATTAAAACCCCAAATGGGACGTTAACCAAGGTATTTGTTGGTCCTTCGCTTGATAAAAATGAATTACAAAAGCAGCTTCCCCAGCTGAAAGAGCTTACTAAATTAAATGGTAAAGTTACGCAATACGAAGTAACAAAATAATTAAAAAAAGGCTTGTATCACAAGCCTTTTTTTATTTATTTATATTTGTTTTTACCATTATCTTTATCTCACAATACCCATTCTATAATGTTAATTTTTTGTATTGACTACAACCCAGTAATCTCCCGTTTAAACTTGCATACTAACGATGTTTGGGTATAGAATGCGCCCCAAATTAGCGACTAATTGGTTCTTATGATCTGGGTTGATTACGCCATTATTGGCATCATTGCATTGTCTACCATCATCGGTTTAATACGCGGCTTTGTAAAAGAAGCAATGTCATTAGCGGTATGGGCTGGCGCCTTTATCATCTCTAGCTTATTTTACCAATATTTAGCTTCCTTCCTAACAACCATTTCTGAACCCCTTTTAAGAAATGCTGCGGCCATAGCCATATTATTCTTTGCGACGCTACTGTTAGGCGGTTTACTAAACTATATTTTAGGTGAGCTTGTACATCGTACTGGTTTATCGGGTACCGACCGTGTCTTTGGCATAGTGTTTGGTGCTCTACGAGGCGTGTTGGTCGTGAGCGCGTTACTCTTCTTTCTTGATGCTTTTACTGGTGCACCCAATACGCACTGGTGGGGCAATTCTATTTTGATTCCAGAATTTGGCTTTGTTGTTGAATGGTTCTTTTCGTACCTAGAAAACAACTCGAGCTTTTTAAATTCAGTAAACCGTTAATCGGCGAGGATAAATTACATGTGTGGTATCGTTGGAATAGTCGGAACATCCCCTGTGAATCAGGCGATTTATGATGGCTTAACTGTTTTGCAGCACCGTGGTCAAGATGCCGCGGGTATCATTACCATTGAGAATAATACGTTTAGCTTGCGCAAAGCAAATGGCTTAGTGAAAGATGCCTTTCACACACGTCATATGAAACGACTACAAGGTACAATTGGTCTTGGCCATGTGCGCTATCCTACAGCAGGATCTTCAAGCTCATCTGAAGCACAGCCTTTTTATGTTAACTCACCGTTTGGTATAGCACTTGCCCATAATGGCAACCTTACTAATGCAGAAGCTTTAAAAGAGCAGCTATTCTCTGAAGCACGTCGTCACGTTAATACAACATCAGACTCTGAAATTTTACTTAATATCATGGCACACGAATTAAGCAAATCTGATAAGTTGCATTTAGACCCTGAAGATATTTTTACTGCGGTAACCGAAGTAAACAATAAAGTAAGCGGTGGTTATGCAACTATTGCTATGATTATCGGCCACGGCATTGTTGCTTTTCGCGACCCTAATGGTATTCGCCCACTTGTATTTGGTAAACGCGAAACCGAAAAAGGTACTGAGTACATGTTTGCCTCAGAAAGCGTTGCGTTGAAACCGGACGGTTTTGAGTTTGTACGTGATGTTGCCCCTGGTGAAGCTATATATGTTACAGAAGAAGGTGAATTCCATTCGCTCAGTTGTGCTGATAAGGCATCTTACTCGCCGTGTATTTTTGAATTTGTTTATTTTGCTCGACCTGACTCAACAATAGACCGTATGTCTGTGTACGCAACACGCGTAAACATGGGGACTAAACTAGGCGAAAAAATTGCACGTGAATGGGCTGACAAAGATATTGATGTAGTTATCCCAATCCCAGAAACTTCATGTGATGTGGCACTGGAAATTGCACGTGTACTTGATTTACCGTATCGCCAAGGTTTTGTTAAAAACCGTTATATTGGCCGTACATTTATCATGCCTGGCCAAGAGATGCGTAAAAAATCAGTGCGTCAAAAGCTAAACGCAATTGATCGCGAGTTTAAAGGTAAAAACGTATTATTAGTTGATGACTCAATTGTTCGTGGTACAACATCAGCACAAATTGTTGAAATGGCCCGAGAGTCTGGCGCTAAAAACGTTTACTTTGCATCAGCTGCACCTGAAATACGTTTCCCTAATGTGTACGGTATTGATATGCCTTCAGCAGCTGAGCTTATCGCTCACGGACGTGAAGTTGAAGATATTAATGCAAGTATTGGTTCTGACGGTTTAATCTTTCAATCGTTAAAAGATTTAATTGCTGCGGTTAGCCAAGAAAATCCTGAAATTACTAAGTTTGAAACTTCAGTATTTGATGGCCAATATATTACTGGCGATATTGATCAAAACTATTTAAATCGTATTGATAAGCTACGTAACGATTCAGCAAAAAGCACCCGCGAAAGTGCGATGTCTTCAGGTTTAGAAATACACAACCAAGACGAAAATGAAGCTGATTAATGATTAGTTAATAAAAAGTCGTTACACATAAAAAAAGGAGCTAATTAGCTCCTTTTTTGCGAAGGAAAGAAAGGGAACATTTCTATCAAACACGACTCTTTATTAGGTAAACTTTATTAAGTAAACATTGGGCTAACAATCCCATTAGTCCAAAGCATAGCTGTTACAGCTAAAATAATAACCAGTAATATTAATCCACACGTTACTACCGAGCTGGCGTAAATAAAGCCACGCTCTTCTGGGATATGCATAAGTATTGGTACGCCGGTGTAGAGTAAATAAACCGAGTAAGCCAGTGCAATAATTCCAATACACACTACAAACCAAAGTACAGGCCAAAAAGCGGCGAGTGCCGACATAAACACTGGTGTTGCAGTATATGCTGCAAGTTCAAGTGTTTGTGTAAATGTAGGTTTAGAGCCAAATGTAACCGCCATCCAATGGGCTAAATACGCCAATGCAAAAACACCCGCTATTAATGCAAAATACATTGCACCTGCAATTAGCAGTGCACTATCGTGCGTTAAAAATACGGGATTGCCTGCACCTATACTCCATCCTAAATAAACAGATGAGTAGTAGCCCATTATTGAAGGAAATAAAGCAATCAGTAAAATATGCGACAAACTATAGGTTAAACTTTCATGGCGATTATCTATTGTTTGCCATTCTTCAAGTGGGTGAGCATAAATGCCCCAGAGGTGATTTAGTATCATAGTACTTACTCCATAAAAGGAACGTATTATTGTTTTGGTTGGTTTATTTTTATACAGTCTATGTACAGTTATGGTTCACTTATTTTGCAAAGTCAAGTTAACTCGGTATTAACATTTAGACGCAGATCAGGGCTTTGATTTATCCCAAGCAAAATTTCGTGTTAAAATAATGGTCTATCAAATTTATTTAGTAATGAGCAGTCAACGTGCCACATAGCCAACTTTTAGAGCCGATTAATAACTTTTTATTGTGTACCACCCCAGAGCAATGGGTAGAGCAAGCAATTAAAAAAGAAAACTTATCAGTCATTTTAATAGATCACTTAATTTGTGAATTAAAAGCAGCTCAAAGTGCGATGTTTTTAATACGTAAATACGCGGTAGATAAAGAGGGTAGTGATGCATTACTCGAGTGGCTAAAGCCATTTGAAACGCTTATTTACAAACGAGAAGGGAATTGGCGCGATCTGGCTGCTAAAAATAAGCTCACTAAATCAATAATTCCTAAATCGAGTTCTCCATACGGGCAAGGTCTAATCGATAAAATGGTTTTGCTGATAAAAGAAGAGCTGCATCACTTTTATCAAGTGCTCGAAATTATGGACGAGTACGGTGTTGAGTATCAAAGTATTACACCATGTCGTTACGCAAAAGGCATGCTCCGTCATGTTAAAACGTTCGAGCCCAATGCATTAGTCGATAAGCTAATAGTAGGCGCTTATATTGAGGCGCGTTCGTGTGAGCGTTTTGCAAAGCTTGCACCGCATGTTGACAAACGTTTAGGTGATTTTTATATTTCGTTGTTACGTTCAGAAGCGCGTCATTACCAAGATTATTTAACTTTAGCGCAAGAAATTGCTGATTTTGATATTACCGAACGCGTAAACTTTTTTGGTGAAAAAGAAAAAGAGCTAATTTCTACAACCGATACTGATTTTAAATTTCACAGCGGTGTTCCAATAACGCAAAGCTAATTTTCTTTTAAGAAATTAATATACTCTGCTATTTTCTGATTGCTGAAATTATGTTTTTTCATAATTTTAGCAATGCATCCATTTTTAGTTATTATATCAATTCCTCTATTAAATTTTTGTAAGTATTCTTTGGCTCTATAATTTGATTTAGAGACAACTAAATATAGTTTATGAGAAGCAAGATCTGGCGATAAGTACTCAATATTATTATCATCTGAATCTTCGGTTTTAGTGTGTTCAAGCCAATAATTTCCAACCTCTTTAGTACCCGCGACTAAATCAATACGCCCTTGTTGTAGTAAATATAAGCTTGTAGGAAGGCTTTTAGTGGACGTTATTGCCAGCTCCCTATTTCTAGCAAACTCTTGGCTTACAACGGCATTGTCTTCTATACCAATACTATAAGGTGTTAATGATTGAACTGTACCATCGAAATTAATAACACTCTCTTTTCGTTTGAAAACTCCTGAGTGAGCAACTGCAAGTGGACGAGAGTAGTAAAAAACTTCATTTCTTTTTAATGAATAAAAAGCACCTAAAATAGCGGTTTTTCTGTTTTTTTCTAATAGCTTTAGGGCGCGGTCCCAGGTCGTAAACTCGGCTTCGCTATTAATACCTTGCGTTTTAAGAGCTGATTCGGCTATTTCATATAGCCAGCCATTACTAGGTAGGTTTTCGCTAAAATAGGGAGGGTAGTTTTCTGTAACAATTTGCCATGTTTGCTTGCTAAATACTTGTGTAGGAATGGCAATTACTACGATGAAAATTAACAGCTTAATCATTCAACCTCTCACTATTATTCATATATATAGATAAATAATAGTCAGAATTTTAAATTATGCGAAAGGCGTGCTAATTAATTCTTGTGATTGAGGGGTAACGACTAAATAAGAGCCTTGGGTATACCAGTCACCTAGCACTGTGCGAGTAAGTGTTTGTTCATTAACTTTATACGTATGAACATTAGGGCGGTGAGTATGACCATGAATCATATTCGTAACGTTATGTTTGGCAAAGGTGGCAAGTACAGCCTCATCGACAACGTCTAAAATTTCGATAGGTTTATCAGCTTGGCTTAACTTACTTTTTTCGCGGGCATTACGCGCTATTTTTTTACGATACCAAAGAGGCATTGCAAGCATCAATTTTGGCCACCACCAACCACGGCTCTTTTTACGAAAGTTTTGATATTCAGTGTCTTGAGTGCACATTTCGTCGCCATGTAAAATAACGGTAGGCGTGCCATATAAATCAATGACTGTTTGTTCATCGAGTAATGTCATTGCGGCCATGTCGGCATATTGCTTGCGCATAATGAAATCACGATTGCCATGTATAAAATAAACAGGTGTGCCACCATCATTAACGGCGCTTAAATGTTTTGCTACATCGGCACTCAGTGCAGTAATGTAGTCATCTCCAACCCATACTTCAAAAAAATCACCCAAAATATAAAGTGCATCTACATCTTTATTTAATATATGTGTATTTAAAAAGTCAAAAAATGCAGCGCTAATGTCGGGGCGGTTTTCGCTTAGGTGTAAATCTGCAATAAAGTAAGTTTGGCGAGTCATAGGTCAGTCTATTCTAGTTTTAAAAAAACGGGCACATACTAATAGTATACACCCGCTTATATACTCACATAATATGAGTAAACGTTACTAGTTAACAGTAACGCTTTCTATAATCACATCTTCAAGAGGTACGTCTTGGTGAAAACCAGTACTACCTGTTGCAACTGCTTTAATCTTATTTACTACGTCCATGCCTTCTACTACTTCAGCAAAAACACAATAACCCCAACCTTGCGATGTTTCGCTGCTGTGGTTTAAAAAGTCGTTGTTGTTCACGTTAATGAAAAACTGTGCTGTAGCTGAATGAGGATCAGGTGTACGTGCCATAGCTAAAGTGCCTACTTTATTAGACAGGCCATTATTCGCTTCATTCTGAATTGGGTCGTTTACTTCTTTTTGTTCCATACCTGGAACAAAACCACCGCCTTGAACCATAAAACCATCGATTACGCGATGAAAGATAGTGCCGTTGAAAAAATCAGCATTTGCATACTCTAAAAAGTTTTTAACTGTGTTTGGAGCTTCTTGCTCAAACATTTTAATGGTGATGTCACCAAAATTAGTGTGTAGAACAACCATGTGTTTTCCTATATCCGGTTTAAATATTGGCGCTATTTTATCGTAGTTGGCTAAGATTAACAAAGTAGATGTTTGGTTTGTTATAAAGCGCTAGAGCAGGGGCTTTTCAAGTGGTAACATAACTGTTCAAGTAAATAGTCAAGGACTCAAAGTAAATGGTAAATATATACAACACACTCACGCGACAAAAAGAGCAATTTAAACCTATGGTCGAAGGGAAAATCGACATGTATGTGTGTGGTATCACCATTTATGATTACTGCCATATTGGACACGCTCGTACTTTTGTTGGTTTTGACGTTATTGTGCGCTACTTACGTCATATTGGTTACGATTTAAAATATGTACGTAACATTACAGATATCGACGATAAAATAATTAAGCGTGCGAACGAAAATGGTGAGTCAATAAACGACTTAACTGTGCGCATGACTAAAGCGATGCATGAAGATTTTGATAGCCTAAATATGCTACGCCCAGATATTGAGCCAACAGTTACAAGCCATATGGATGAAATTATCGTTATGGTTAAGCGCTTGATTGAAAAAGGCCATGCCTATGTTGCAGCCGACGGCGATGTTTTGTTTGATGTATCAACGTTTGAGCAATACGGTGCACTTTCTCAGCAAGATTTAACTATGTTGCAATCAGGTTCTCGCGTTGAAGTGGCGCAAGATAAAGACGATCCACTTGATTTTGTGTTATGGAAAAAAGCAAAAGCAGGTGAACCATCATGGTCATCACCTTGGGGTGAAGGGCGTCCGGGTTGGCATATTGAATGTTCGGCAATGAGCTCAAAGCACTTAGGTGAGCATTTTGATATTCACGGTGGGGGGTCTGATTTACAGTTTCCACATCATGAAAACGAAATTGCACAATCGTGCTGTGCAAACAACGGCAAGTATGTAAATACATGGATTCATACTGGCATGGTTCAAGTAAACAAAGAAAAAATGTCTAAGTCGTTAGATAACTTCTTTACAGTGCGTGAAGTTTTAAAAGCATACGATCCTGAATCTGTTCGTTACTTTTTAATTTCAGGTCATTACCGCAGCCAACTAAATTACTCACAAGAAAATTTAGACCAAGCGCGTTCATCACTTGAGCGCATTTATACAGCGCTTCGTGATGTCGAACCGGTAGAGTGCGATTTAGAAGGTAATGAGTTTGTTGCTAAATTTAGAAAAGCAATGAATGACGACTTTAATACACCAGAAGCACTACCTGTGTTGTTCGAACTTGCTAAAGAATTAAACCGCGTAAAAGAAAGTGACGCAGTTCAAGCTGGGCAACTTGCGTTTATATTACGCAGTATTGGTAACGTTTTAGGTGTTGCTCAACAAGCACCGGAAGCCTTTTTACAAGGCGGGCAAGATGACGACGAAGTTGCGACAATTGAAGCATTAATTGTAAAACGTAATGAAGCACGTACGAGTAAAAACTGGGCTGCTGCTGATGAAGCACGTGATGCGCTTAATGCGTTAGGTGTAATACTTGAAGATTCAGCCGGTAAAACAACGTGGCGTAAAGCGTAAGCGTTTAAAGTAATACACGTTAAACAAAAAAAGGGTTGCCAAATGGCAACCCTTTTTTGATTTTTTAACAGCTTAGCTGTGATATTTCTCACACGCTTCAAGTGTGTTTTCAATTAAGCTCGCGACCGTCATCGGGCCAACGCCACCTGGTACAGGTGTAATAAAATGCGCTTTTTGTTCAGCCACACTGTATTGAACATCACCGACTAATTTACCCGTGTCTAAACGGTTAATGCCTACATCGATGACTATAGCGCCTTCTTTTATCCAATCTCCAGGTATAAATTCAGGTTTACCTACAGCCACAACTAATAAGTCAGCGCGGCGAACATGCGTTTCTAAGTCTTGAGTAAACTTATGGCATACTGTGGTAGTACAACCCGCTAATAAAAGCTCTAGCGACATTGGACGACCAACAATATTTGACGCGCCAACGACAACTGCATGCATCCCTTTATAACGTACACCCGTTGAATCAAGTAATGTAATAATACCTTTAGGGGTACATGGGCGAAGGGCAGGCATACGCTGTGCTAATCGACCAATGTTATATGGATGAAATCCATCAACATCTTTATGTGGGGTAATGCGTTCTAAAATCTTTTCAGCATCAAGACCTTTTGGCAGTGGTAACTGCACTAAAATTCCATCAACTTCGGCATCATTATTTAGCTCGTCAATTAAATCTAAAAGAGTTTGCTCTTGCGTGTCTGCTGGTAAATCAAATGATTTGGAGATAAAACCTACTTCTTCACAGGCTTTACGTTTTGAACCAACATAAACTTGGCTTGCTGGATCAAGTCCTACAAGTACTACTGCAAGTCCTGGTGCACGTAAACCATTTGCTACACGTTCACTTACGCGTTCTGCTACAGCGCTACGTACTTGTTTTGCGATTGCCTTACCATCAATGATGTTTGCCGTCATGGGTGACCTTTAATTGGGGTTAATTAACTAGATACCGATACTCTAAAAACGAATGCATAATAAAATAGGGGTAAAAATGCTAATAAAGAAAACATACTCTTTATTTAACTCGTTTTATAATGTGCCTACTATTTTCGCAGAAAAGCATAGCAGCGCCAAGTTGCTTTTAATGTATATAACATTTGAGTTATTAAATAGTTTAAATTTCAGCCTACTATTGTAATATTTAACCATTGTGCACTAAAAATGAGCACTTGATTGGTTTTATTAAAAAAACGTTTGACCTAACCCCGTCAAATCACTATTATGCACCCCGTTGTCAACGAGGTCACTCGCTAACAATAATAAGTTTCGGCGATTAGCGCAGTTTGGTAGCGCACTTGGTTTGGGTCCAAGGGGTCGCAGGTTCAAATCCTGCATCGCCGACCATTTTCTTAAAATGGTCTTAAACTCTCAGTTTAAGTGTTCAGTATGAAAAAAGAAGTTAACTCTTCAATGTCGGCGATTAGCGCAGTTTGGTAGCGCACTTGGTTTGGGTCCAAGGGGTCGCAGGTTCAAATCCTGCATCGCCGACCATTTTCTTATCTAATAAGAATAATAAGTAAATTCCTCTAAGTTATAAATCTAAATCTGTTAGCCTATAATTCTATTAAATAATTTCTACTTTAATCCATTCAATGCCTAGTTAGCCTGTTTTTTATTCAGTTAGTCTCTATAGTCCCTTATCTAGTCCAAATAATTGCCCCCTATACTCGACTATCATAAATATTAGGTTATAATGCCGCGTCTATTGTTTAACATAGTGCCCGAAGGGCAAAGCAGCAATGGTATCTCATGGTAGCGACGGATGCTTTTAAGTGTGAAAAACCGCTTAAACTTTATCAAGACTCATGCAGATCACTTTGTTTGTAAAGGAAGGCGAACAGTCGCCAAAATTGAATATTGAGGTAAATCATGCAAGTTTCTGTTGAGACGACCCAAGGCCTTGAGCGCCGTATAACTATCACCGTTCCTTCAGAGAACGTTGAGACCGAAGTAAAAAAACGCCTACAACAACTGTCAAAAACACAGCGTATAGATGGTTTCCGTGCTGGTAAAGTTCCAGTATCTGTAATTAACAAGCGTTTTGGCCCTGCAGTTCGTCAAGAAGTTGCTGGCGAAGTAATGCAACGTAATTACATTGAAGCAATCGTTTCTGAAAAAATCAATCCAGCTGGCGCGCCTACATTCGCACCTAAATCACTTGAAGCAGGTAAAGATTTAGAATTCTCAGCAACGTTTGAAGTTTACCCTGAAGTTGAAGTTCAAGGTTTAGATAAAATTACTGTTGAGAAACCAGCGGTAACAGTGACTGACGAAGATTTAGCTAAAATGCTAGAAACACTTCGTAAGCAACACGCAGCTTGGGCTGATGTTGATGCAGCTGCTGGCGAAAACGACCGTGTAACAGTTGATTTCGTAGGTACTATCGACGGTGAAGTATTTGAAGGCGGCAAAGCTGAAGACTTCCCATTAGAACTTGGCCAAGGTCGTATGATCCCAGGTTTTGAAGATAACATCGTAGGTAAAAAAGCAGGCGAAGAAGTAGTTGCTGATGTAACTTTCCCTGATGATTACCACGCTGAAAACTTAAAAGGTAAAGCGGCTCAATTCACTATCACAGTGAAAAAAGTTGAAGCGCAAGAATTACCAGAATTAAGCGAAGAGTTTGCAACTAAATTCGGTGTTACCGAAGGCGGCGTAGACGCGCTTAAAGAAGAAGTTAAAAAGAACATGACACGTGAGCTAGACCAAGCGGTTAAAGCAAGCGTTAAAGACCAAGCAATCAAAGGTCTTTTAGCTAACAACGAAATCGAAGTGCCTAAAGCACTTGTTGATCAAGAAGTTGATGCTCTACGTCAGCAAGCAGCTCAACGTTTTGGCGGCGACGCTCAAAACATGCCAGAGCTTCCAGCTGAATTGTTCCACGAGCAAGCTGTAACACGTGTTAAAACTGGCCTTTTATTAGGTGAAGTGATTAAAGCTAACGAGATTAAAGTTGATGACGCTAAAGTTGAAGCATTAATCGCAACGGTAGCTTCTGCATACGAAGATCCAACTGAAGTAGTAGAATACTACAAAGGTAATGATCAACTTATGCAGCAAATGCGTAATGTAGCAATGGAAGAGCAAGCTGTTGAAGCTATTTTAGCTAAAGCAGTTGTTACTGATGTTGAAAAAGCATTTGATGACATCATGAATCCACAGCAAGGTGCTTAATAAGTCATTGACTTAAGCTCTCGCTAACGATTAAATGGCTCGTGCTACTCTGTTTATACAGCGTGCCCGGGCCATTTTAGTTTTTGGCTCTAAATTTGCGAAAAACGATAACTATGCTTCCTTATAATAAGGATAAGTATAAGCGCATAAGGAATTAAATAAGTATGAATACTGGTATTACAGATCCCCTAAATGCATTGGTCCCAATGGTTGTTGAACAAACACCGAAAGGCGAGCGCTCGTATGATATTTATTCGAGATTATTAAAAGAGCGTATTATCTTTTTAACAGGTCAAGTTGAAGACAACATGGCAAATCTGATTTTAGCGCAAATGCTATTTTTAGAATCAGAAAATCCTGATAAAGATATCTTTTTATACATCAACTCACCAGGTGGTTCAGTAACTGCGGGTATGGCTATTTACGACACAATGAACTTCATCAAACCAGATGTAAGTACAATATGTGTAGGTCAAGCTGCAAGCATGGGTGCTTTTTTACTTACTGCTGGCGCTAAAGGTAAGCGTTTTTGCCTACCAAACTCACGTGTGATGATTCACCAACCATTAGGTGGTTTCCAAGGTCAAGCATCTGACTTTGAAATACATGCTAAAGAAATTCTGTCTATTAAAGATAAGCTTAACCGCTTAATGGCTGAGCATACAGGCCAACCATTAGATATTATCTCTAAAGACACAGATCGTGATAACTTTATGAGTGCTACGCAAGCTGTAGATTACGGCTTGGTAGACTCTGTGTTTACAAATCGCGACAAAAAGTAAGCGCTTGGCGAACAGGATTGCCTGTTTGCCACTTTGAGTTACTATGCGAAAACCAATAAATTTTGGTATAGTTAAAGCGTATTGAAATAGCCGCCAACAGTTTTGGTGGCCAACGTAATAAAATGAGGTAGCTGAATGTCTGACACTCCTACAGACGGCGACAAAAGTAATAAATTATTATACTGCTCTTTTTGTGGCAAAAGCCAACATGAAGTGCGTAAATTAATTGCAGGCCCTTCAGTATACGTTTGTGATGAATGTGTAGAGTTGTGTAACGATATTATCAGGGAAGAGATCAAAGACATTGCTCCTAAGCATGATACGTCTGACAAACTACCTGTACCAAAAGAAATTCGTAAACACTTAGACGATTATGTTATTGGTCAAGATCATGCTAAAAAAGTATTGTCTGTTGCCGTTTATAACCATTATAAACGTCTACGTAACCAATCGACTAAGCAAGACATTGAATTAAGTAAAAGTAATATTTTGCTTATCGGCCCAACAGGTAGTGGTAAAACATTACTTGCAGAAACATTAGCGCGTCTACTTGATGTGCCGTTTACTATGGCCGATGCCACTACATTAACCGAAGCAGGTTATGTAGGTGAAGATGTTGAAAACATTATTCAAAAGCTTTTACAAAAATGCGATTACGATGTTGAAAAAGCGCAACGTGGCATTGTTTACATTGATGAAATTGACAAAATTTCTCGTAAATCAGATAACCCGTCAATTACACGTGATGTATCGGGTGAGGGCGTTCAACAGGCGCTACTTAAACTGATTGAAGGCACCGTTGCTTCTGTTCCACCGCAAGGTGGTCGTAAACATCCACAACAAGAGTTTTTACAAGTAGATACGTCTAAAATCTTGTTTATTTGTGGTGGTGCATTTTCAGGCCTAGATAAAGTAATTGAGCAACGTAGCCATAAAAATACCGGTATCGGTTTTGGCGTTAGCGTAAAAGAATCTGCGGCGAGTCGTTCTTTAAGTGAAACTTTTAAAGACGTAGAACCAGAAGATTTAGTTAAATACGGCTTAATTCCTGAGTTTATAGGTCGTTTGCCAGTAGTTGCTACGTTAACAGAACTTGACGAAGCTGCTCTTGTGCAAATATTGAGTGAACCTAAAAACGCGATTACTAAACAGTTCTCAGTATTGTTTGGTATGGAAGACGTTGAACTTGAGTTTCGCGATGATGCCTTAGCTGCAATTGCCCACAAAGCAATGGAGCGTAAAACAGGTGCACGTGGTCTTCGTTCAATCGTTGAAGGTGTGTTACTTGATACTATGTACGAACTTCCTTCAATGGATGACGTAAGCAAAGTGGTTATTGATGAAACCGTTATTAAAGGTGAGTCAGACCCAATCTTGATTTATGAAAATAATAAACAAGATAAAGCTGCATCAGAATAGTTTTTAAGCTATTTGAATGAAAAAAGGAGCCTTAGGCTCCTTTTTTTATAATTAATTTAATCGAGTATGGGAAAATTGTTGAACTTTAATTAGGTTATCCCCATATACTTGAGTAATCTTTAAAATAAATGAAGTGCGAAGAGAAACTATAATGACGCTTGAGAGAACCGACCGAGTCGAAATCCCAGTCCTTGCACTGCGCGATGTTGTGGTATACCCGCACATGGTGATCCCGCTTTTTGTTGGCCGTGAAAAATCAATAAAATGCCTAGAAGCGGCAATGGACAAAGACAAACAAATTTTCTTGGTTGCACAAAAAGATGCAACTGTAGATGAACCAGAGCAAGATGATATTTATCGTATCGGTACTATTGCCACTGTACTTCAGTTATTAAAATTACCAGACGGTACAGTTAAAGTTTTAGTTGAAGGTACACAGCGCGCACAAATTGAAGAATTTGTAGATAACGATGACTTTTTTGTTGCTAATGCTCAATTTATTGAATCTGATTCGGTAGACGAGAAAGAACAAGATATTTTTATTCGTAGCGCAATTAGCCAGTTTGAAGGCTATGTAAAGCTAAACAAAAAAATTCCACCTGAAGTACTAACTTCAGTTTCAGGTATTGATGAGCCAGCACGGCTTGCTGATACAATGGCAGCCCATATGCCGCTTAAAGTACCTGAAAAGCAAAAGGTGCTAGAAATTTCAAGCGTTACAGAACGTCTTGAATATTTAATGGCATTAATGGAAGGCGAAATAGACTTACTGCAAGTTGAGAAGAAAATTCGTACTCGCGTTAAAAAGCAGATGGAAAAGTCTCAGCGCGAGTATTACCTCAATGAGCAAATGAAAGCTATTCAAAAAGAGCTGGGTGAGCTTGACGATGTACCTGACGAATTTGAAGCACTTAAAAAACGCATCGAAGAATCGGGTATGCCAAGCGAGGCACAAGACAAAGCGACGACAGAGCTTAATAAGCTTAAGATGATGTCGCCAATGTCTGCAGAAGCGACTGTAGTGCGTTCATACATTGACACATTAATTAATGTGCCATGGAAAAAACGCTCTAAAGTGAAAAAAGACTTAGCGGGCGCGCAAAAAATTCTTGATAGCGATCACCACGGCTTAGATAAAGTAAAAGAACGCATTATTGAGTACCTCGCGGTACAACAGCGTACTAATAAGCTAAAAGGACCAATTTTATGTTTAGTTGGGCCTCCAGGTGTTGGTAAAACATCACTTGGTCAATCTATTGCACGTTCAACTGGTCGTAAGTATGTGCGTATGGCGCTTGGCGGCGTACGTGATGAAGCTGAGATCCGTGGTCATCGTCGTACATATATTGGTTCAATGCCAGGTAAGCTAATTCAAAACATGACAAAAGTGGGCGTTAAAAATCCATTATTTTTGTTAGATGAAATCGATAAAATGTCATCAGACATGCGTGGCGACCCAGCTTCAGCACTATTAGAAGTGCTTGATCCTGAGCAAAACAGCAACTTTGCCGATCATTACCTTGAAGTAGATTACGATTTATCTGATGTTATGTTTGTAGCAACATCAAACAGCTTTAACATTCCGGGCCCATTACTGGACCGTATGGAAGTTATTCGCTTATCGGGTTACACCGAAGATGAAAAGCTAAACATTGCAAAAGAGCACTTAATTACTAAACAAGTAAAACGTAACGGCTTAAAAGAGTCTGAAATAGTTATCGAAGATAGTGCAATTATTGGCATTATTCGTTACTACACACGTGAAGCGGGCGTACGTAACCTAGAGCGCGAAATTTCAAAACTATGCCGTAAAGCAGTTAAAAATATCTTACTTGAAAAAGACACTAAAACAGTGATTATCAATCAAGATAACCTAGAAGACTTTTTAGGTGTGCAACGCTTTGATTATGGTAAAGCTGAAGATGGCGACCGTATTGGTCAAGTTACAGGTTTAGCATGGACAGAAGTTGGCGGTGATTTGCTAACAATCGAATGTGCGGCTGTACCAGGTAAAGGTAAACTTACTTATACCGGTTCACTGGGCGATGTAATGCAAGAGTCGATTCAAGCGGCAATGACGGTAGTACGTAATCGCGCAGATACATTTCGTATTAATAGCGATTTTTACGAAAAACGTGATATTCACGTTCACGTACCAGAGGGCGCAACACCTAAAGATGGTCCTAGTGCGGGCGCAGCAATGGTAACAGGTCTTGTATCTAGCTTAACGGGTAACCCTGTACGAGCAGATGTTGCAATGACCGGTGAAATTACGCTACGTGGTGAAGTACTTCCTATTGGTGGCTTAAAAGAGAAATTATTGGCGGCGCATCGTGGTGGAATTAAAACAGTCATCATTCCAAA
This sequence comes from Pseudoalteromonas sp. NSLLW24, assembly GCF_015864725.1. NCBI lineage: Bacteria > Pseudomonadati > Pseudomonadota > Gammaproteobacteria > Alteromonadales > Pseudoalteromonadaceae > Pseudoalteromonas > Pseudoalteromonas sp. NSLLW24. The sequence continues at coordinate 309,680 of NZ_JADYWQ010000002.1, forward strand.
AATTAACGAACGTGACTTAAAAGAGATTCCAGAGAACGTGTTGGCAGGTCTTGATATTCACCCAGTTACTTGGATTGACGAGGTGTTAAAGCTTGCTTTAGTGCATCCTGTTGAGAGTTTTTCGGTCGAAACACCTAAAAACCAAGAAAAAAGCTAAAAAAAGTGCTTTTTAGGGCTTTTCAAATCTAAACGGTATGATAAGTTAAGCACTGGTTTTCAAGCCTAGCCCTTATGGGGCGTAGGCTTAAGAAAAATATAATCATGTGAGCATTAAAAGTTTGCTCTACAATTTTCAAAAAAGTGATGTTAGTTTAAAAAACCATCGCTCTTGATAATAACAATGAAAGAGGATGATATTGTGAATAAATCTCAATTAATCGATCAAATCGCAGCTGATGCTGACATTTCTAAAGCGGCTGCAGGTCGTGCACTAGATTCATTCATCGAATCTGTATCTGGCGCGCTAAAAGAAGGCGACTCAGTTGCACTTGTTGGTTTTGGTACTTTCTCAGTACGTGACCGTGCTGCACGTTCAGGCCGTAACCCGCAAACTGGTGAAACAATCCAAATTGCTGCTGCAACTATTCCAGCTTTTAAAGCCGGTAAAGCGCTTAAAGACGCAGTAAACTAATCACTGTTTTAAACACATTAGTTATGGCGAGTGTAAAGTTACTGATTCACCACAACAGATGAATTAAGTAACTTTACCGCCAGTTACTTCAAGTGAAAAAGCGTATCTGGTAAGATACGCTTTTTTTACATGTGACAAGGTAAAATACCTTGATCAAAAAGAGATAAACAAATGCTTGAGAAAATCAGAGAAGGTTCGCAAGGACCTGTAGCCAAAATAATTTTAGGCGCGGTGATTTTATCTTTTGCCTTAGCAGGGATCGGTAGTTACTTAGGTCAAACCACAGAACAACCCGTTGCTGAAGTAAATGGAATTAAAATTAGTCAAACCGATTTTAACCGTGCTTACCAAAATGAACGTAGCCGTTTAGAGCAACAATTTGGTGAATACTTTACACAAATTGCCGCTGATCCAAATTACATGGCGCAAATTCGCCAAGGTGTAGTTGACCGCTTAGTACAACAAGAATTGCAATCACAGCTAGCGGCTGATTTAGGCCTTCGCGTAAGCGACGAAAGTGTACGTAAAACAATTTTAGAACTACCGTACTTTCAAATTGGTGAAAAGTTTAATAACGATCGTTACTTACAAGTAATTCGTCAAATGAACTTTCAACCAGATGCTTTTCGTGAATACTTACGTAAAGATATGACACGTAGTCAGGTAGTATCTGCTGTTGCAGGTACAGACTTTGCCCTAGAGAGCGAGCTTAAAAGCGCAATTGCTCTGCAGCAGCAAACTCGTAGTATTGACTACTTAGTCATTAATAAAGAAGCGCTTGCCGCGGACGTAGAAGTATCAGAGCAAGAAGTGTCTGATTACTACGAGCTAAACGCATCACAATTTTTATCTCCAGAGCTTATTTCAGTAAGTTATATTGAGCTTAAAGCAGCAGATATTAATGTTGAATCGGTAACCGAGGATGACGTTAAAGCGTATTACGAGCAAAACAAAGCGCAGTACATAGAACCTGAAAAACGTCGCGTATCACATATCTTAATTGATAACAGTGAAGACGATGATGCAGCAAAAGAAAAAGCCAATGCACTTCATGCACAACTAGAGCAAGGTGCAGACTTTGCTGAGTTAGCGCAATCATCATCTGACGATATCGTTAGTGGCGAAATGGGCGGCGACCTTGAATGGATTGAACGTGACGTAATGGACCCTGCATTTGAAGATGCGACTTTCGCACTGCAAAACAAAGGTGACATTTCTGAGGTTGTTGCTTCTGAGTTTGGTTATCACATAATTAAACTTACAGACATTCAACCACAACAAGTTAAAGCGTATGACGATGTTAAAGCTGACTTACGTGCTGAATTAGAACAAGCTGAAAAAGTAGATGCGTTTTACGAAAAGCAAACAGAAATGGGCGCACTTGCATTTGAAATTTCAGACCGCTTAGACGACGCTGCAGAAGTTGCTGAAGTGGAAGTTAAATCTACACCTCTTTTAGCACTTAATGCTCTACCAGAGCCTTTAAACAGCCCTGCAGTTGTAACAGCACTAACATCAGTTGATTTACTTGAAGATAAAGTAAACTCTGAAGTGATTGAGCTTGGTGAGGAGCATGCAATTATTGTTCGTATTAACGAGCATAAACCTGCTGCTACTAAAGCGCTGGATGAAGTAAGCGAGCAAATTAAAGCGCGTTTAGTTAATGAAAAATCATCTGAGCTTGCTAAAGAAAAAGCGCGTAGCTTATTTGCAGAAGTACAAGCAGGTAAGAGCTTAAACGATGTAGCAAACGAGCAAAGCTTGACGGTTCGTCAAGAAGCGCAGTTAACACGTCAAAGCTACACTGTTTCACCTGCTATTGTGACTCAAGCATTTAAAATGGCTCACCCAGCAGGTTCTGCGGTAGTTGAGCTTGTTAATTTAAATAATGGTGATGCAGCAATTGTTGCGCTTAATTCGGTAACAGATGCACAAGTTGCAGCTAATATTGACCCACAAGCAAAACAAAGCATTACTATGGCGCAAGCTAATAAAAACTACATGGTATTTATTGAAGCGCTTAAAGCAAATGCTGAACTTAACTTACCAACGGCTACACAAACTGTTGAATAATTAATTTTAGCTCATAAAGAAAGGCGCTTTTAAAGCGCCTTTTTTATTGTCTTAAATAAAGTTGGTACATTACCAATTCGCTTAATTAAGTATTATTGCGGATTGGTATTAATTACCTCTGGCAATAAACTCAATTCGATTGCCGCTAGGCTCTCTTATCATCATATGTTGGGTTGGACCTTTACCTAAGTTTTCTGGTGCAAACTCTATAATAATATTATTTTGCATTTTTAAGTGTGTATGTAGCTCGCTTAACTTTTTGATACTTTCTACACTGAGTGCTAGATGGTGTAAGCCCACATTTTCTGCCCGATTAAACTCCACACGTTTTTCATCATTTTTTACGCGCCATAATGTAATGGTTATTTTATTGTTTGATAAAAAATAAGCGGGGTAGGTTGGATCACTTCCTAGCGTTTTAAAACCAAGTACATCAGTAAAAAACACTTTAGATGAGTCTAAATTAGAAACTGTTAAACCGAGGTGATCAACGCCGCCTACCCAGCTTTTAACTTCTTGTGATGTATTTGAAATAGCTGAAGCAGATAGTAGCAGTAGGGGAGAAAGACTAAGTAGTAACGTTTTTTTAAGCATAAGATTTCTTGTTAATTAAATGTAGTTAACAACAAGACCCACCTAAATGCGGTTACCTTACAAAAAAGGTATAAATTTATAAGCTGCTTTTAGCAGCTCAGTAATCGCTGCGTTACTTTTGATTGGGGGTTTTGGAAAACGTCTTCAGTAGGGCCATATTCAACCACTTCGCCTTTATCGAGTACAACCACAAAATCACTGATGTGGCGCACTAGGCTTAAATGGTGGGTGATCATTACATATGTTAGGCCTGTGTCGCGCTGCAGCTTAAGTAATAAATTCACTATTTGAGCGCGTATAGAAGGGTCTAAAGACGAAACGGCTTCATCAAGCACAATCACCTTAGGATCTAAAATTAATGCACGAGAAAATGCAACACGCTGTAGTTGCCCCACACTAAACATATGCGGGTAGTAGTGTTTATGATCGATTAACAAACCTACCTTTGAAAGCGTTGCATCAATCTTTTCAGTGCGTTCACTAGCATCAAGCTCAGTATTATATTGCAGGCAATCATCAAGCATTTCGCCAATGGTTAATCCCGGGTTGAGCGATGCAGCTGAATCTTGAAAAATCATACGAATATGGCGACATTGATTATCGCGTACGCCATTATCTTCGATAATATTATTCTCGAGCAAAATTTGCCCGCTATCAGCAGTATCAGCTCCAGAAAGTAGTTTTGCTAATGTACTTTTACCTGCACCTGTTTCACCAATTATGGCAATACTTTCGCCTTTACCGACACAAAACGAAATATTTTTAAGTACTTCAAACTTTTTACGTGAAAAAAGCCCAGCTCGCACATTGAATGTTTTTGATAGTGCTTGTACTTTTAGTAGCGGCTGCATTATTTCATGTCCTTAATTAACGGAAAATGGCACGCATAACTATGACCATGATGCTTAGTAAGGGTGGGAGTTACCACGCAGGCTTTTTGTGCTTGCGGACAACGCGGCCCTAGGCGGCAGCCAATAGGCAAATGTTGCAGAGTAGGGATAGTCCCTTTAAGTGCATAAAAAGGTTCTTTATGCGCTAAACCTTGTTCGTAGTCTGGCAAGCTTTTTAGTAATGCTTGCGTGTATGGATGGCGAGGCTGTTTAAATATTTCATGGGTTGGGCCTGCTTCAACCATTTGCCCGCAATATAAAACATGAATGCCATGCGACCAATGTGCAATCTCTTCAAGTTCATGAGAGATCATCAAAATAGACATGTTTTTAAGTTGGTTTAAGCTTTTTAGTAGTCTAAATACTTGTGCGCGAGTTGTGCTCTCAAGTGCTGTAGTTGGCTCATCAGCGATTAATAACTTAGGCGTGCGAGCAATGGCCATCGCAATCATTACTTTTTGACATACGCCCTCTGAGAGCTCATGAGGGTAACTACTTAGTACCGCTTCGTGGTTTTTAATGCCCACCTTATGAATAAGCGCTTTTACTCTGTCTTTTCTCTCGCGGTTGCGCTTTAAAAAGAAACCTTTAGTTGCGATCTCTGGGAGTGTTTCGGCAATTTGGTCAAATATTTTAGCGGTTGGGTCAAGGCAGCGACTTGGATCTTGATAGATCATCGCTATATCTTGGCTTACTATTTTACGGCGTTTCTCTGGACTTAAACGCATTAAGTCTACGCCGCGCCAATGAATACGGTCGGCAGTAATGTCCCAGCGTTCGTTCAATACACCAATAATCGCTTTTGCTATTAGGCTTTTACCAGAGCCAGACTCGCCCACAAGCGCATGTACTTCGCCTTCTTTTAAGCTAAAACTCACTCTGTCTACGGCTCTAATTACAGTTTCAGAGGTACGTAGTTCAATTGTTAAGTTACGAACATCGAGTAATTGCATTTAATCAGCCTTACGTGCTTTTAGCACTTGTCGCAGGCCATCGCCTACTAAATTAGTAGATAACACGGCTAAAAATAACAGTATACCAGGTAGCGCTACAGTCCACGGTGCTAGATAAATGAGGCCTAGGTTTTCGGCTAATATTGCGCCCCATTCGGTCGTCGGTGGCTGAGCCCCTAATTTTAAAAATCCCAGTGCTGAAATATCTAATATAGCGGTAGAAAGCGCCATCGTGAATATAACCACAATATGCTCATAAATATTAGGAAAAATACCACGCGATATAATATGCCAATTAGACGCACCATCGAGTCTAAACGCAGTAATGTAATCTTTACTTAATTCATCAACAATCAGGTTACGCACTGAGTGAATAAATTGCGGCAGTAATGCTAAAATAATTGCCCATACGGTATTCATTAAACCCGGGCCGAGTATGGCGATTATTATTATGGCCAATAACAAAGAAGGAATAGAAAGCGTTATATCAAGCAAGTGATTTAAAAAGCTTGAACGCAGCCCTTTACTAATCCCTGCAAAAGTACCCACTAACACACCAAAAATAGTCGTGATCAGGGCGGCTACAACAGAGAGGCCAAACGTATACGTAGCACCATTCATTAAGCGTGAGAGTACATCACGGCCTAAATCATCGGTACCTAAAAGAAAGCGTACATCGCCCATTTCTCGCCACGATGGCGGAATAAGCAGTGCATCAGTGTGTTGTTGGTTTACACCATACGGGGCTAAAAAAGGAGCGGTGGCGGCTAATAGTGCAAACGCCATAAATATCCATAAACCAACCAAAGCAGGGTGGTTATTTTTAAACTTTCGCCAAAATCGCGCGAGTGGCGATTTATTCGACTCTTCAGAAAATAAATTAAACTTTGCCATGGGCCTGATTCCGCGAGAGTGGATCGAATAAAGTGTAAGTAAGCTCAGCTGTAATAGAAGCTAAAATAACAAATAAAGACACTGCCATTAACCCGCCTTGAATTGCAGGAAAGTCACGCTGATAAATACTATCGATTAACCATCGGCCAATACCCGGCCACGAAAAAATAACTTCGGTAATCATCGCAAGCGTTATTAGCGTACTAAATTGCAAACCAATTTGCTTAATTACCGGCAGTAATGCATTACGCAGTGCATGGTGCATGATAAGTTGACGGCGGTTAAGGCCTTTTGCCCTAGCTGTTTTAATAAAGTTTTGATCCATTACCTTAAGCATAGACTCGCGAGTAAAACGCACTAATACCGTGGTTGGATACATGGCTAGTACAATAGTAGGGAGTGTTAAATGGCGCAGCGCATCAACAAAAGCCATTCCTTTATATGGAAATCCAGCTAGAGCAATATCAATTAATATAAACCCTGTACTGGCGGGTATTTCGTAAAGGAGGCCCATTCTGCCCGACATAGGAAACCAGCCAAGCTTTAATGAAAAAACCATTATTAATAACAATGCGAGCCAAAATACAGGCATTGAATAACCCACCATAGTGGTAGAGTTTATAAGCTTGTCGGGCCAACGTTTATGATACCCAGAGCCTAAAATGCCAGTCGGTACACCAATAACAACCGATACAATTAATGCGTATACGCTTAGCTCTAAAGTAGCCGGTAACAAATCAACAATATGGCTAAACACACTATTACCAGAGGCAAACGAAAGCCCCCAATCACCCTGAAATATTCGCCCTAAAAAGGCAATGTATTGCATAAAGTAATTGCTGTTATATAAATATTTGTCTTCAAGCTCACTATGCTGTGCAAAGTTACTACTTGGTATGCCGCTTAAATTACTTAGCGGATCACCGGGAAATAAATACGCCAGTGAAAACGTAAATACGCTGAGCATCAGTATCATAAAAAAGAACAAACCAAGGCGACGTAAAATATAATCTAAGATCATTATTTCTTCCTCGCATTGGCAAGCGAAATAGCGCCAAACGGGCCAAGTGTTATGCCTTCCACATCAGCGCTACTCGCTTGAAAGCGCAGGCCATGAGCAATAGGTAATAACGGCAGCTCTTGAATAATTAAGCTTTGTGCGTCTTCGTAGTATTTTTTACGTTTGTTTAAATCAGTGGTGTCTAGTGCTTGAGTTAGCAATAAATCAAATTGGGGATTACACCAGTTTGCTGGGTTTTTACCACTAAAAGTAGCGGTACAACTCAGCAGTGGGCTAAAAAAGTTATCAGGATCGGGTGTATCTGCGGCCCAACCAAGTAATACACTGTCGTGCCTATGCTCGCCAATACGTTGAATAAACGTGTTCCACTCATATTCTACAATGCTTACATTAACGCCCACTTTGCGTAAATCACTTTGCATAAGCTCAGCCATTTTTCGCGCGTTAGGGTTATAAATACGACTCACAGGCATAGCCCATATCGTCATATCAAAGCCATCAGGTAAGCCAGCTTCAATTAGTAACTTTTTAGCAAGTTCTGGGTCAAACGTAGGTATATCTTCTTGTGGCTCAAACGCCCAAGAGGTTGGCGGCAAAATAGATTGTGCGCGAGTACCGTTACCGTAATAAACCGCCTGCATTATTTTATCTACATCTATTGCATGTGCGAGTGCTTGGCGTACACGCAAGTCGTCAAACGGGGCACGTTCTGTATTAAACGCCCAATAACCTATATTTAAGTTCGTTTCTTTTTCAACGTTTATATCATCACGTTGCGCTAAAATACTTAATTGCGCACTACTTGGATGAGCCGTTACATCGCACTCTTTAGTCAACATTTTTGCTATACGCGTAGTGCCGTTAGGGGTTATATCGTAAACCAATTGTTCAAGTGCAACGTCGTGCTTCCAATAAAGTGGATTACGGTAAAAGCGTACAAGGTGATCTCGGCGGTATTCTTTATAAATATACGGGCCAGTGCCAATAGGGTACTGATCAAATAAGTTTTCTTCGTTTTTTTTCTTAAGTTCCATGGCGTATTCTTCTGAAAGCACCACGGCAAAGTCGGTAGCCATATTAGCTAAAAAGCTGCTTTCAGGATTAAACAGTTCAAAACGCACTTGGTAGTCAGACACGCGCACAATTTTACGAATAAGTTGATCAATTCCCACACTTTGAAAATACGGGTAATTGGCATCGCCCACAAAGTGATATGGATTGTATACATCGAATAATCGGCTAAAGGTGAATATAACGTCGTCGGCGTTAAAATCCCGCGATGGGGTAAAATAAGAAGTTGTATGAAACTTTACATCTTTACGCAAGGTAAAGGTAACAGATTTACCATCTTTACTAATTTTCCAATCGGTTGCTAACTCACTTTGAAATTCTGCCGTAACAGGGTCAATGCTAATTAAACGGTCGTATAATTGGTTAGCAATTATATCAATAGTTGAACCGGTGGTCGTGACTTGCGGATTAAACGACACAGGGTTAGCTTCAGCGCAATAAACTAAGCCTTGGTTTTTTTCTTCTATGATTTCTTCTTTGCTATCAAGGCAACCAACTAAAGTGGTGGCAAGCAAAACAAGTAATAATTTATGCACCCGCATAACCTCTGACTATTGTTGATCCAACAAGTTGTATTTTTTAAGATAACCACGTAATTGATGATACGTTAAACCAAGTACTTCTGCAGTTTTCTTTTGATTAAATTGGCTATGTTCGAGCGCTTTATTAATCATGTTTATTTCAAAGTCGTTAGAACGCTCTTTTAAGCTGCACGGAAATTGAATATCAACGGCTATATTACTGCTGGCTTGAGCAATCGGCGGCGCAACAACAATAGGCTCGGCATTAACAGTTTGAGCCGCTATAGGTGCTTTAATGCGCGCTTTTGGTCTAAATGGGCTATCGAATGGGTCTAAAATAATCTGGTGAACGGGGATATGTTCACTACCGTGGCGATACAAACTGCGTTCAACCACATTTTTAAGTTCACGAATATTACCAGGCCAATCATAACTAAGCAGTGTTTCTGTTGCGCTTCGGGTAAAACCGCTAAACAGTTCCCACTCTAAATCGCGTGCCATATTCATCGCAAACTGCTCAGCAAGAAGCATAATATCGTCTTGGCGTTCGCGCAGTGGCGGCAGGGTAATTACATCAAAGGCAAGGCGATCGAGTAAGTCACTTCTAAATTCACCTTGCTCAGCTAAATAAGGGAGGTCTTCGTTTGTAGCACACACTAAGCGGGTATCTACTTTTACAGTTTGTTTGCCGCCAACACGTTCAAACTCACCGTATTCTATAACGCGCAGCAATTTTTCTTGTACCATAGCTGAGGTATTAGCTAATTCATCTAAAAACAGTGTGCCGCTGTTAGCGCGTTCAAAACGACCTTCGTGGCGTTTGCTTGCCCCCGTAAAAGCACCGCTTTCGTGGCCAAACAATTCACTTTCGAGTAAGTTTTCGTTAAGTGCTGCACAGTTAAGTTTTACGTAGTTTTGGTCCCAACGTTTTGATAAAAAGTGTAAGCGTGCTGCTATTAGCTCTTTACCTGTGCCGCGTTCACCAATAATAAGTACCGGTTTATCTAAATTAGCCAGTTGCGATACCTGATCTAATACAGACAGAAAGCTATCTGATTGGCCGAGTAAATTATCCTGTTGGCGATATTGGCTCATATTTCCTAACTCTTGGTCATTTTTACTAACAGTTAGTGTATTTCATAAGTAGGGATAACTAAAGAAATTTGTATATTTAGTTTAACGCAATGAAAATAAAGTGTATTTTAACTTTTAAAAAGTTGGCAAGCATATTGATACTAGTTATAGCAGACTAACTAAGTTTTAATTACAGAGGTAAATGTTATGGGAATTTTTTCACGTTTTGCAGATATTGTTAATTCTAATATCAACGCCATTTTAGATAAAGCAGAAGACCCAGAAAAAATGGTTCGTCTGATTATTCAAGAAATGGAAGATACGCTTGTTGAAGTACGTTCTACATCAGCTAAAACATTGGCTGAGAAAAAAGAAATCGTACGCCGCTTAGATACGCTTAAAGCACAGGTAAGTGATTGGCAAGATAAAGCCGAACTGGCTTTAAGTAAAGACCGCGACGATTTAGCGCGTTCAGCCCTACTTGAAAAGCAAAAGTCGGCAGATGCAGTTGCTTCAGTCGCTAGTGAACTTGAACATGTAGAGTCTCATATTGAGAAATTACAGCAAGAAGTAACGACACTACAAGAAAAGCTAGCAGATGCGAAATCTCGTCAAAAGGCAATTATACTTCGCCAACGTTCGGCTGAGTCGCGCCTTGAAGTGAAAAAGACACTTGATAGCTCAAAAGTAGAAGACGCACTTAATCGCTTTGAACGTTACGAAACTAAAATTGATGGACTAGAATCTCAAATTGAGTCTTACGATTTAGGTAAAAAGACGTTAGCGGACGAAATTGCTAATCTACAAAAAAATGAAAAGATAGATGATGAGCTAGCCGAACTTAAAAAGAAGCTAGCTGATAAATAATTTATAAAGGGGCACTTAAAGTGCCCCACTGCTTAAAAACATCAAAACGGATTGTCAGGAGAGAATTATGTTTGATTCAGATGTAATAATTGTTCCATTTGTTATGTTTATGATTTTTGTTGCCCCGCTGTGGCTAATTTTGCACTACCGTAGCAAAAAACAAGTAAGCCAAGGTTTAAGTGAACACGAACATCGCCAGTTACTTGAGCTTGCACATAAAGCCGAAAAAATGGCAGACAGGGTTGAAACACTTGAAGCATTGCTTGATCAAGAGTCACCACAATGGAGACGCAAAGTATGAGTGCCAAACGCGAATTATTAAGAGACCCACAACGCGGTAAAATAGCCGGAGTATGTGCGGGATTAAGTGACTACTTTAATATGGAGTTATGGTTAGTTCGCATTATATTTGTTAGTGCGGTACTGCTAACGGGTGGCCCATTATTTGTGGTAGCGTATATTGCAGCCTGGTTCATTTTAGATAAAAAAGAGCCCGCAACAGCGCAAACTAAAAGCTCAACTAAACATGACGATCCGCTAGAAGTGAAATTTAAAGTATGGCAAAAAGGCGAGCCGCCGCGCCGCGCATTGCAAGACTTAAAAGAGCGTTTAACGCGTGTAGATACTCGCCTTCAAGATATGGAGCGCCATGTAACTTCAAGCGAGTTTACGGTGAGCCGTGAAATTAACAAACTTTAAAGGATTTAATAGCACCTTATTTGCAGCGTGATAAATTACGGCAAATTAGGTGCAAGACACTTTATGAGCCAATCATTTGCAAAAAAGACCTTTAAAAGTATTAAAGGCAAAGCACAAAAAGCCCTTCATCGCAGTTTAGACCAACACGTAAAACTTGCCGTAACTGGCCTAAGTGGTAGTGGTAAAACAGCCTTTATTACCGCGCTTGTTAAACACTTAACAACCCAAGCGGACGATAAAAACTTACCTTTTTTTGATGTAATGCGCGAGCACCGCCATGTGGCCACTAAAGTTGTGCCGCAAGAGGCGTTAAAAGTTCCTACGTTTAATTATACGCGCGCGCTAAATTCATTATTACCAAGCGATGGGATGCCTACATGGCCTGCATCAACCGAGCGTATTAATACTCTGCGCTTAGCAATAAAGTATCAGAGTAATGCAGGGCTGCGCGGCCACTTTTCCCCGCAATCAACGCTTTATTTAGATATTATTGACTACCCGGGTGAATGGCTCCTTGATTTACCTATGCTTGAGCAAAGCTATGCTCAATGGTGCGAGCAGCAATATCCGTTATTAACTCAGCCTTCGCGCGTAAACACATCAAGTGATTTTTTAATGGCCGTTGAGCAACTTGACTTAAACGCTCCCGTTGATGAAAACGCACTTGCCCATATTGCTCAGCTTTATCAAAACATGTTAGTAGGGCTTAAAAAAGACACCAAACTTGCCATGTTACAACCTGGGCGCATGCTAATGCCTGGCGACTTACAAGGCGCGCCATTGTTATTGTTTTTTCCGGTATCGGGTGAAGTAAATAGTGACGATGTTGTTGCGGGTTCTAATTTAGCGCATTTAATTAAGCGCTTTAACGCTTATATAAAAGAAGTTGTAAAACCATTTTATAATGAGCATTTTAGACACTTCGATCGCCAAATCGTACTTGTAGATGTACTTAGTGCATTAAACGAAGGGCACGAAACACTCCAAGAGCAAAGCAGTGTAATAAACCAATTACTCGCACACTTTAACTATGGCGAGTCGGGCTTTTTTAAACGTTTATTTAAGCCCAACATAGACAAAATATTATTTGCAGCTAATAAGTCAGATCATATAAGTGCTAAGCACCATAAAGATTTAGCACTGCTACTTGATTCGCTCGTGCATGAGCAAAGCAATCATTTAAAGTTTGATGGTGTAAAAATAGAAACCATGGCTATGTCGTCAATTACAGCAACGCAGCCGCGCCAAATTGCCGACAAAGGCCAAACGCTTGACTGCATTTACGGTAAACCATTACACGAGCCTGATTGGCTTACGTATTTACCGCCGCAACCTCCCTCGCGGATGCTTAATAAAAGTGAGTGGCCAGCACAGGGATTTGAGTTTTTATCGTTCTCTCCAATGCCGAGCCCCGATAAACAACTAAAACATATTCGATTAGATCATGTCATGCAGTACCTGCTAGGAGACAAATTAACATGAGTGAGTCAAACCAACCATTTCAAGCAGGGCGTCGCATAGATACGCAAAGCATTGAGCAAAACGAACCCGTTTTAGCACCTGCAAAAATTATTCAGCACGGACAAAGTGATTACGAAGAACTTGAAGATGAAGCACTAGAGCCAGAAATAGATCTGGAACCTGTGTACAAAAAGTCAAAGTGGCAAACGCTTAAAGGTGTTTTTGCTATTAGTTTTATAGTACTGGTGCTTTTAGAGTTTGCGTACTCGTTAGTATTTGCTTTCGAGCAGTCAATTATTTTAGGCAGCGTTTATTTAACAGCAGTTGTAAGTGGTGTGCTGCTAATAGGACGCTTATTGTGGCGAGAGTACCGAATGCTGCGCAGTTTAAAGCGTAACCAATTGCACCGAGTTGAAGCCGACAGGCTTTTAAACAGCGAGCAAGTAGGCGGTGCATTACCTTGGCTCGAAAAGCTTAATAAACATCAGGAGCTTGATAACTTTGAAACCTTTAAAAACCAAGTAGCGACGCATCACAGCGACAAAGAAATAATGACGCTGTACGCCAATAGTTTATTAATAACCCAAGACACCAAAGCTAAAAAGCTTATAAATCGTTTTGCGACTGAATCTGCACTGCTAGTTGCCCTAAGCCCACTTGCGCTGGTGGATATGATGGCCGTGCTTTGGCGCGGTACTAAGTTAATAGAACAAATTGGTAAAATTTACGGCATTGGTTTTGGCTACGCGAGCCGTATAAAGTTATACCGTATGCTGATAAAACAAGTGATGTTTGTAGGCAGTGCTGAGCTTGTATCTGACCTTGCTGCAACTGCACTAAGTGCTGAGCTTTTAGGTAAGCTTTCGGGGCGGGCTGCGCAAGGTGTCAGTGCCGGTATTTTTACAGCGCGTATTGGTTACAAAGCAATGGAGCTTAGTCGCCCATTACCACGGCTTGAAAACAAACGCAGCTTGTTAAAAGGCACTGTGCAAAGCATCGCAGGTAAAATTATGAGCCGCAAAAAGGCGGAGTCAACACACTAGGGTCTGTTGAACTTTCTAGGTTAAATTTGCGGCAGTCTGTTTGGTATTTAGGCAAGGCAGAGCCTATGTAGTGTGGTTATTCCCCATAAATGGGTGATAACGTAGCATTAATGCCAAACAGGCGCTGCCCAAAGGTTCTTCCTAGGGGCTATTTACTCTTTGTTGCCTATATGGATGTAGGTAAGGGGCGTGAGCAGGACGCGGAAGCTTTGCTCGGTTTTTACTTAGCCCACTAGGTTACAAACCTCGCGCCGCGATTAAATAACCCCTAGTTTGAACAAATTTTAATCCGCAAAGATCAACAGACCCTAGATTAGCAGTGGCAATATTTGTGTACAAACGTGCGCTGCACGGTTTTTACACAAATAGCCATCTGAGCATCCGGCATGCTTGCTGTTTGTAAGCGCATACGTTTTGATTGTTGAATCGCAAAAACATAATAATCAAAAAATGAGCCTACAATGAGCAAGCATCATATAAACACCCAGTGTATTCACGGACCACAAAAAGCAAACGACCCGCACGGCGCACTCACTTCTCCTTTGTATCAAACCTCTACCTTTCATTTTGAAAATGCCGCACAAGGTGCTGCGCGTTTTGCAGGCGACGAACCTGGCTATATTTATACGCGTTTAGGAAACCCTACAACCACAGAACTTGAACAAAAAGTTGCTCAACTCGAGAGTTGTGAAGCAGCAGCTGCAACCGCAACGGGTATGGGGGCTGTATCTGCCTCAGTACTGAGCTTTTTATCGCAAGGAGATCACCTTGTTGCTTCAAGTGCTTTGTATGGTTGTACCTTTGCGTTTTTCTCGCATATGTTGCCGCGCTGGGGAATCGAAGTCACTTTTGTTGATATGACCAACGAGGACGAACTACGCGCTGCCATCAAACCTAATTCAAAAATGATATTTGTAGAAACGCCAATTAATCCCACTATGGCGGTTATTGATTTGGCACTCATTGGCGCAGTTGCTAAAGAGCACAACTTAATTAGTGTGGTCGACAACACCTTTTTAACGCCGCTACTGCAATCGCCTAAAAAATACGGTATCGACATTATAATGCACAGTGCGACCAAGTACTTAAACGGCCACGGAGACGTAGTTGCCGGTATTGTATGTGGATCGCTTGAGCACATAACACACATTAAAATGACCGTACTAAAAGACATTGGTGCAACCATAAGCCCGCACGACGCATGGCTAATTAATCGAGGTCTAAAAACTCTCGCTATTAGAATAGAGCGTCATTGTCAAAGCGCACAAACAATAGCCGAATATCTAGAAGCGCATCCACAAGTAAGCACCGTATATTACCCGGGGCTTAAATCGCACCCAGGTTATAAGTTTATTGGTAACCAAATGAAAGCCGCTGGTGGTGTTATTGCGTTTGAAATAAAAGGTACGCTACAAGATGGCGCACAATTTATTGATAGTATGAAACTTTGTACACTTGCAGTAAGCCTCGGCGACGCTGAAACACTGATTCAGCATCCTGCATCTATGACTCACTCGCCTTATACGCCAGAGGAGCGAGCTGCCGCTGGAATAAGTGATGGGCTGATCAGACTCTCGGTTGGGCTTGAAGATGTTAACGACATTATTAGTGATTTAAACCAAGCTTTTACTAAAATTGGTTAGGTGTATTTAATTGTGTACACATAAAAATAAGCTATAGGCCTTTATTTAAAGGCCTGTATTTTTAATGTGCCATAGGTGTAATTTTAACTTTACGATTGGGGTGATCGCGCCAAATACTGATGTTAGCCTATCTATTAAACTTTTCTTCACTTTTGCATAGTATGGGGTCATTCGATATTCAATAGGTTTGAGTATCACACTGACACCGATTTAGGGTTCACACCCAAGAAGGTACTTATGGCTAAAGCAAGTAAATACACATCCAAAACACCAGACGAAAATGGTGTTATACACTGGAGTGATGAAGAAAATAAAATTTGGTCTGAGCTTGTAGCGCGCCAACTTGCATGCATTGAAGGCAAAGCCTGCAACGAGTACATGCAAGGGTTAAAAAAGATTAACCTGCCGCACGATCGTATTCCGCAGTTAAGCGAACTAAACGAAGTGTTACTAGCCACTACCGGTTGGCAAGTTGCACCAGTACCTGCGCTTATCGACTTTGATGAGTTTTTTAGATTACTGGCAAACAAGCAGTTTCCGGTAGCTACATTTATTCGTAGCCGCGAAGAATTTGACTACCTACAAGAGCCAGATATTTTTCATGAAATATTTGGCCATTGCGCCATGCTAACTAACCCTGACTTTGCCGAGTTTACGCATAAGTACGGGCAATTAGGTTACGCAGCGCAGAAAAAAGACCGTGTATACCTTGCGCGTATATACTGGTTTACAGTCGAATTTGGTTTAATGCAAACCGAAGACGGTCTGCGTATTTACGGCGGTGGTATTTTATCAAGCCCAGGTGAAACTCAGTACGTATACTCAAATACGCCAGAAATCACCCCAATGAATGTGCTTGATGTACTGCGTACGCCGTACCGTATTGATATTATGCAACCACAGTACTACACCATAAATTCGATTCATGATCTGTTTGATATATCGCAAATGGATATTATGACTTTGGTTGAGCGAGCTAAAGAGCTTGGCTTGCACGACCCAAAATTTCCACCAAAAGAAAAATTAGCCAGTTAAATATTAATGCTAAAAAGCTAAAATTAAGGATTTAGAATGTCTTCATTAAGTGCACAAAAATGCGAAGCCTGTCATGTAGATGCGCCAAAAGTATCTGACGAAGAGTTAGCGCAATTAATTACTAAAATCCCAGACTGGGTACCAGAGGTACGCGACGGCATTATGCAGCTTGAGCATGTTTATAAATTTAAAAACTTCAAACAGGCTATCGCGTTTACTAACAAAGTAGGCGACATGGCAGAAGACGAAGGCCATCACCCAGGTTTATTAACCGAGTGGGGCAAAGTAACGGTTACATGGTGGAGCCATTCAATTAAAGGCCTACACAAAAACGATTTTATTTGCGCAGCTAAAACTGACGACGTATTTAACGCGCAGTAAGCCACACTAATTGAGCAAGCCAACGAAAGCACTTATTTTATAAGTGCTTTTTTGGTTTTGGGAGATTTTTTCGTAGGTTGGGTTGAGTGAAACGAAACCCAACGAATGATTATTTAAGCGGTTTTATCTTAGGCATAGGTAATAAATACAATAGCCTTTATTAATTTTAGTTTTTATATATCATGTCGATTATCTTAATATATTTTTATGTAAATATCGTTCAAGCAAGGAGCAGGAAATGAATGAAGAGAATAGTAGGCTAAATTCAAAAAAGTTAGATAGGTGGGATTCCATATTTAAATTTTTCTTTTATTCCACACCAACACTCGCATTTATCGTCTTTTTAATACAGTATTTTACCACTAGCGGTAGCTTTTCCACAGATTTTCATTCTTTAGATAATTGGAAAACATTCTCGAATACGTTCAATTTACCTATTGGTATTTTTACTGCTCTAGCAGCAATTACAACTTTAATAGGAATGTATTACAGGAGTATGCAATTAACTCTACAACTAAGTCGAGTTGAAACACAGTTAGAAATAGCAAATAAGCAATTTAATAAATCGGAACAACAATTTGAGCTTGCACAAGAACAGTTCAAGTTAGCTCAAAAAAAAGAAAATTTTGTGCTCTATTTAGAGCACCAGAAGTTTTTGAGAGAAGAGGTAGAAGGTGAGTTAAATCGGACAAGAAATTTGTTTTCATATAGTACGAAACCTGTCGGGGAAAGTACTTTTAGGTTCAATAAGTTTTATAAGCTTATGTTTCCAGAGAATACTTATAATCAAATGATAGAGTTTGGTACTAAAGCCACAGCTCCTCATTTTGAGATTAAAATGATAGCTTATGCAATTGAACTGCAGAGGTTATTAGTTGAGGTAGAGAATAGTAGTATCGAACCACTTGAACTTTATAAGGGCATCGTAACACCAGTCTTAGATACAGGCTTTACTTATGCGAGTTATACTAAATTAGATACTAAAGGGGTCAATAACTTAATTAAGGAGACCGTAAGGTTCATGCAATTTTGTATTGTAATATTATTATCATATGGATTGATAAAAGAAATCTCATATCAACTGTGCACAAAAGAATTCAGTGATATTTCAAAAATATATGACGATAATGAATAACGTTGATTACTTTAAAAAGCCCTAAACCAAAGGCTTAGAGCTTTTCTATATACAATTAAAGTTTAGCTTAAACACTTAACTTTAAAGTATTGTTGGGTTTCGTTTCACTCAACCCAACCGACTATTACTCATCAATTGAGCGGAGTAGGGCGTTGATGCCTACTTTTTCACGTGTTTGTTTATCTACTTTTTTCACGATGATTGCAGCGTAAAGGCTGTGGGTGCCATCTTTTGACGGTAGTGCGCCTGGTACAACTACGGCGCCTGCAGGTACGCGGCCGTAGTGAATTTCGCCAGTTTCACGGTCGTAAATACGGGTGCTTTGGCTGATGTAAACGCCCATTGAAATTACTGCGCCTTCTTCAACAATTACGCCTTCAACAATTTCAGAACGTGCGCCAATAAAACAGTTGTCTTCAATGATAGTTGGATTAGCTTGTAGAGGCTCTAAAACACCGCCTATGCCTACGCCACCTGATAAATGTACGTTCTTACCAATTTGTGCACATGAGCCTACAGTCGCCCATGTATCAACCATGGTGCCGTCGTCAACATATGCGCCAATGTTTACGTACGATGGCATAAGTACTACGTTTTTACCTACAAAGCTGCCTTTACGCGCTACTGCGTTTGGCACTACGCGCATACCGCCTTGCTGAAATTGCTCTGGCGTGTAGTCGCTAAATTTAAGTGGTACTTTGTCGTAAAACTGGTTTACGCCGTCGTTCATTGGTTGGTTGTCGCGAATACGAAACGACAGTAATACTGCTTTTTTAAGCCACTGGTGTACAACCCATTCACCTGATATTTTTTCGGCAACGCGTGCTGCGCCGCTATCAAGTAAATCAAGTGCGTCAATAATGGCTTGTTTTACGTCGCTTGATACTGTGCTTGGGCTAATACTATCGCGGTTGTCCCATGCGTTTTCGATCATCGTTTTTAAATCTGACATGTGTGTCCTCTATTCTGTTTCGGCGTTGAATTTTTTACGTAATGCCTGATGAATTTTTGCTTGTTCTTCATCAGTCAGCGCTTGGTATTCGTTATTAGATACGACAAAGAAATCCTCGGCACGTTCACCTACCGTTGTAATACGGGCAGCGTGAATGTGTAGTAAATGCGCTTGGAAAACTTCGGCTATTTTGGTTAGTAAACCTTGTATATCGACGGCTTGAATTTCTATTAAGCTACGGTCTTTGCGTGCATGTGGGCGCAACACAATTTTAGGTTTAATATTAAAATCTTTAAAGCGTTGAGAGCGGCTCTTTTTAAAGCGAATCTTTTTACGCGGATCGCTCAGTGCTTGCTCAAGCCCACGTTTAATTGATTGCGCTCGACCACTTGCAATAGGGTCGCCACTTACTTCAAGTATTACAAAGCTAAACAAGACGTAACCGTCTTTTGTGGTTAGTACTTGCGCGTGTTGTATTTGCGCTTTTTTAGAGCCAATCACACTTACTAATCGGGCAAACAGTGGGCCAGAGTAGGGGCTGTATACAAATACTTGTGTGCCACCATGCATAGCTTTGTTAGATACAACAACACTTGGCTGGCTTAAGTCTGTGCTACTTAATAAATGCTCACTTTGCCATGATATTTGCTGTTCGCTAAAGGCGGTAAAGTAGTTGGCTTTAAAGCGGCTCCAAATTAAATCAATTTTTTCCTCTTGATAACCCAGATTTATTAAGCGTTGTTTAGCTTGGTGCTTTTTGTCGCGAATTTGGTCGCGTTGATCCATTGGGTTTTCGAGCCCTAGACGCAAAGCGCGCTGCGTGTGTAAGTAGAGCTCACGCAGTAGGGTGTTTTTCCAATCGTTCCATAAGTTGTCGTTGGTTGCACGTATGTCGGCAACGGTTAAACAATATAAGTAGTCGAGTTGGCGCTCTGTTTTAACGCGTGTAGCGAAGTCTTTTATTACAGCAGGGTCGTTAATGTCTTTACGCTGTGCGGTAACCGACATAAGTAAATGGTTACTTACAAGCCATGCAACGAGCTTTGCATCCACCGATGAAAAACCATGTAATTTAGCAAATGCTATTGCGTCAACAGCGCCAAGTTCTGAGTGGTCGCCACCTCGGCCTTTAGCTATGTCGTGAAATATACCGGCTAAATAAAGTAGCTCTGGTTTGTCCATTCGAGTGACTATTTCACTACAAATAGGAAACTCGCTAATGCCTGTTTTATCAAAATATTCGTAAATGTTTTTGATTAATTTGTGAGTGTGCTCATCTACGGTGTACGCGTGAAACAAATCGAACTGCATTTGCCCAAATATATTACGCCACTGCGGTAAGTAGGCGGCAAGCATGCCGTGCTTGTGCATGAGCGTAAATGCGCGGCCCATACCGTTAGGATGTTTAACTAAGCGTAAAAAGGCTTCGCGACAGGCTGCGTAATCTTGCAAATCGCCCAATAAACGACGGCGCACTTGGCGAATAGTACGAATAGTACTTGGGTAAATATGCGTTATTGCTGGGTTATCGGCTATGTGCTCAAACAATACAAAGAGTTGGTCGCGTCTAAAAAATACCGACGGATCTTTTACGCGTATTTGATGACCTACTTGCTCAAAGTTTCTGTCGAGTTCTATTGCTGCCACAGCACTACTTTCGGGCATTATACTTTGTTCAAAGTATGAAAGTAGCATTTGGTTAAGTTCGCGCACGCGGCTCATTATTCTAAATAAGCGTTTCATCATACGCTCAACAGAGGCTTTACCGTCGCTACCAAAACCTAAAATTTCGGCGGCTTGCGGTTGATGATCAAACAATAAGCGGTTTTCAGCTCGACCTGCAGCTAAATGCAGTGCAAAGCGAATGTTCCATAGGTTTTCTAGGCACTCAGAAAGCTCTTGAAACTCTTCGTGAGTTAAGTATCCGTGGCTTATTAACTCTTGCAGGGTTTCGGTTCTAAAATGCTTTTTTGCCACCCAAATAATGGTTTGTAAGTCGCGCAGACCACCGGGGTTTTCTTTAATGTTTGGCTCAAGATTATACGCGGTGCCGTGGCACTTTCTGTGGCGTAAGTTTTGTTCTTGAACTTTGGCAGTAAAAAATTCACCTGAGCGCCATACTGGCGTTTCAAGAATATGCATTTTGAGTTTTTCAAACTCAATGTGGTTACCAAAAATAAGGCGGCTTTCGAGCAAGCTGGTGGCAAAAGTAACGTCTTCACGTTTTTGCTCAATGGCTTGTTCTATCGTACGCACGCTGTGACCAATCTCTAAGTTGAGATCCCATAGCATGGTGACAAACTGGCCTATTTTTTCGCATATTTCTTCGCTTGGCGGTTTAGTTACAAGCAATAAAAAGTCGATGTCGGAGTAGGGATGTAGCTCACCACGTCCGTATCCGCCTACCGCTATTAATGCTAAATCAGGTTCGCGCGCTAAGTCGTAAACATGAAAAAGCTTAATGAGTAGGCGGTCAATAAACTCAGCCCGGGCATTAATTAAATTCCCAACCGGTTGTTTAGAAAATTCGTTATGTAACCATTTATAAAAATAGCTAGAACAATCGCGATAATCACTAAGTTGCTCTGCATCGCTAAGCAACTTTTTTACTTTGTTGGGTAATGCCACGTGGGCTGGCTCCTTGTTGAACCTTTCACACGGATAAGAATTTTCTTATCAAGTGTTTCGGTTTTATTAGTGTTCTATGATCCGCTCGATAGTATCATCTGATCGTAGCGTTAAAATTTCAACACCATTTTCAGTCACTAATAAAGTATGTTCCCACTGTGCAGACAAACTACGGTCGCGTGTTACTACTGTCCAATCATCTTTAAGAAGCTTACATTGGCGTTTACCCGCATTAACCATAGGTTCAATAGTTAAACACATACCTGCTTTTAAGGCCTCGCCAGTACCGGCTTTACCGTAATGCATTATTTGTGGTTCTTCATGAAATCCTGCGCCGATACCGTGGCCGCAATATTCACGTACAATTGAGTAGTTAAAGCTCTCTGCATATTTTTGAATTGCTGAGCCAATATCACCCAAGCGCACACCTGGTTTTACCATTTTAATAGCAAGGTATAAGCTTTCTTGTGTTACTTCTGCAAGACGCTTAGCTTGAATGTTTGGTGTACCAACGTGGAACATTTTAGATGTGTCGCCGTGGTAACCATCTTTAATGACAGTTACGTCGATATTTACACTGTCGCCTTCTTTTAATGCTTTGTCATTTGGAATTCCGTGACAAATAACATGATTAACTGACGTACAAACTGATTTTGGAAAGCCATGATAATTTAACGGAGCAGGGATTGCTTGTTGCACATTAACAATATAATCATGACAAAGTGTATTTAGCTCATCGGTGGTAACACCTGGCACTACATGAGGGCCGATCATTTCAAGTACATCGGCCGCTAAGCGCCCAGCTACGCGCATTTTCTCTATTTCTTCAGGGGTCTTGATAATAGCGCTCATTGAGGCTCCAAAGTTGAGTTTTTAACATTTATCGTCGAACAAATTTTGCACGCGACGTTGAGTATTTAATTTTAATATGGTATAAAGCGCGCCGTCTTTTTACAAATAAATTCTTAAATGATTTTTTGTATTTAAGGCAAACACAATTTTATTTTAACACACACACGTATCGTCACATACACTTGGGTGCATTTGAAGTTTAATTACTTCGGTGTTGGTGCTATGGGATATGTGGAGGCCTAACCCTAAACAACTATAGAGGATCTATAAAATGGCAAACGTTTCAATGCGCGATATGCTTCAAGCTGGTGTTCACTTTGGTCACCAAGCACGTTACTGGAACCCTAAGATGAAGCCTTTCATCTTCGGCACACGTAACCGTGTACATATCATCAACCTTGAGCAAACTGTACCAATGTTCAACGACGCACTTAAGTTTTTATCAAGTGCTGCAGCAAACAAAGGTAAAGTTCTTTTCGTTGGTACTAAGCGCGCAGCAAGCGACGCAGTTAAATCAGCTGCTTTAGAAAGCGACCAGTTCTTCGTAAATCACCGTTGGTTAGGTGGTATGTTGACTAACTGGAAAACTGTACGTCAATCAATCAAGCGTCTTAAAGACCTTGAAGCACAAAGCCAAGACGGAACTTTCGAGAAATTAACTAAGAAAGAAACGTTAACGCTTAACCGCGAAATGGAAAAGCTTGAAAAGAGCCTTGGTGGTATCAAAAACATGGGCGGTCTTCCAGACGCGCTTTTCGTTATCGATGCTGACCACGAGCACATTGCTATCCGTGAAGCAAACAACCTAGGTATTCCAGTTGTTGCAATCGTAGATACTAACTCTAACCCAGACGGTGTTGATTACATCGTACCTGGTAACGATGATGCTATCCGTGCTGTAAGCCTTTACACTAGCGCTGTTGCAGCTGCTATTACTGAAGGTCGCGAGAATAACATCGTTGCTCAAGCTGAGAAAGACGATTTCGTTGAAGCTGAGTAATTAGCTGTCATCAAGTCTTCATCTTTTTAAGGTGAAGACTTGCTATTCTTGTCGAGCGGGTAACCCGCTTATCTAACCTGATTTCAGATTTGAGGATTTACTAATGGCTGTAACTACTGCCCTAGTTAAAGAATTACGCGAGCGCACAGGCGCTGGCATGATGGATTGTAAAAAAGCGTTAACTGAGACTGATGGCGACATCGAGTTAGCGATTGAAAACATGCGTAAAAGTGGCGCTGCTAAAGCTGCTAAAAAAGCAGGTAACATTGCTGCTGAAGGTACTATCATCATCAAGCAAAACGCGGGTGTTGCAGTACTAGTAGAAGTTAACTGTCAAACAGATTTCGTTGCAAAAGACGTAAGCTTCTTAGCATTTGCTAACAAAGTTGCTGACGCTGCAATTGCTGACACTATCTCTATCGAAGACTTACAAGCTAAGTTTGAAGAAGACCGTGTTGAGCTAGTTACTAAAATTGGCGAAAACATCAATGTACGTCGTCTGCAGTACGTAACTGGTGAAAACCTAGTTGAGTACCGTCATGGCGATCGTATCGGTGTTGTTGTTGCGGGTGTTGCTGATGAAGAAACACTTAAGCACGTTGCAATGCACGTTGCTGCATCTAGCCCTGAATACTTAACACCTTCAGATGTACCAGCCGATGTTGTTGCTAAAGAAAAGCAAGTACAAATCGAAATCGCGATGAATGAAGGCAAGCCTGCTGAAATCGCTGAGAAGATGGTTGTTGGCCGCATGAAAAAATTCACTGGTGAGGTTTCTCTTACTGGTCAAGCTTTCATCATGGAGCCTAAGAAAACTGTTGGCGATATTCTTAAAGAGAAAAACGCAACAGTTACTAGCTTCGTACGTGTAGAAGTTGGTGAAGGTATCGAGAAGAAAGAAGAAGATTTTGCTGCTGAAGTTGCTGCTCAAATTGCTGCTGCTAAAGCTAAGTAAGATTACTATTTGTGAAGGATAATGAAATTAGATGCAATTAAAGTACTATTTGGTTTTGCTTCGCAGCTAGAAATTCTTTAAAATAACCGCGCTTTTATGTTTAACATAAGCGCGGTTATTTTTTATCCATAATTCAATAAAAGTTGGCCCCAATACTATGACTATCAATCGCAAACCTATTTTTAGACGTGTTCTTCTCAAATTAAGTGGTGAAGCTTTAATGGGAGACGAAGGCTTCGGCATCGATCCTAAAGTTTTAGACCGTATGGCACAAGAAATTAAAGAGCTAGTAGAGCTCGACGTAGAAGTGGGTTTAGTTATTGGTGGAGGTAACTTTTTACGCGGTGGATCACTTGCAGAAGCAGGTATGAATCGCGTAGTAGGCGATCACATGGGTATGCTTGCAACTGTTATGAACGGCCTTGCAATGCGTGATGCGCTACACCGTGCATTTGTAAACTGTCGTCTTATGTCGGCTATTCCGCTTAATGGTGTATGTGACGCTTATAACTGGGCTGAAGCAATTAGTTTATTGAAAACTGGTCGCGTAGTCATTTTTGCAGCGGGTACTGGTAACCCATTTTTTACTACCGATTCTGCAGCATGTTTACGCGGTATCGAAATTGAAGCGGATACAGTAATTAAAGCGACTAAGGTTGATGGCGTATACAGTGATGACCCTGTTAAAAACCCAGATGCGACGCTTTATACCCACTTAAGCTACAATGAAATCATTGAAAAAGAATTAAAAGTTATGGATTTAGCGGCATTTACTCTAGCCCGCGATCACAATATGCCATTGAGCGTATTTAACATGAATAAATCAGGCGCGCTAAAACGCGTAATTATGGGTGAAGAAGAAGGTACACTTATTTCTTCACAAGCCTCAGATGAAATAATCAAATAATTAGGATTAAACCGTGATTAACGATATTCAAAAAGACGCGCAAGCGCGCATGCAAAAAAGTGTAACTGCACTAGGTAGCCAATTATCTAAAATTCGTACTGGCCGTGCACATCCTGCAATCCTAGATGGCATTATGGTGTCGTACTACGGTGCACCAACGCCTTTAAACCAAGTTGCTAACGTAACAATTGAAGATTCTCGTACACTGGCTATTGGTGTATTTGATAAGTCTTTAGCGCAAGCTGTTGAAAAAGCAATTATGGCATCTGACTTAGGTTTAAACCCTATGTCGGCAGGTACTGTTATTCGCGTACCACTTCCTCCACTTACAGAAGAGCGTCGTAAAGACCTAATTAAAATTGTACGCGCTGAAGTTGAAGGCGGTCGTGTTGCTATTCGTAACATTCGTCGTGATGCTAATGGCGATGTAAAGGGTTTATTAAAAGATAAAGACATATCTGAAGATGAAGCGCGTCAATCAGATGATGCGATTCAAAAGCTTACTGATAAGTTTATTAAAGAAATGGATACTTTATTAGCTGCCAAAGAAACAGAATTGATGGAAATCTAAGTAAGGTCCTGTTTATCTTTCGAGGTTGAATTTGCAGTAGTGTGTTTGGTTTTTAGGCAAGGCAGAGCCTGTGTAGTGTGGTTATTCCCCATAATTAGGCGATAACGATGCATAAAATCCAAACACGCGCTGCCCAAAGGGTTCTGTCTAGGGGCGATTAACTCTTTGTTGCCTACATGGATGTAGGTAAGGGGCGTGAGCAGGACGCGGAAGCTTTACTCGATTTTTGCTTAGTCCACTAGGTTACAAATCTTGCGCCGCGATTAAGTCGCCCCTAGATTGAACAAATTACAATCCTGAAAGGTCGACAGGACCTATTAAAATTATTAGTTTTGAAACGCCGTCTAGGGTATACTAGACGGCGTTTTTTTATGGAATACTCGATATTTATGGTTCTAGATGCTGACACAATTTCACAGCAATGTTTACCCAAACATGTTGCTATCATCATGGATGGGAACGGACGTTGGGCGCAAGCTAGAAATAGACCTCGTGTGTATGGGCATAAAAAAGGCGTAGACGCAGTTCGTCAATCTGTTCAGTTTTGTACTAAATTAGGGATACAATCGTTAACCTTATTTGCTTTTAGTAGTGAAAACTGGCGCCGCCCTGAAGACGAAGTAAACACTTTAATGGAGCTTTTCTTATTTGTTTTAACAAAGGAAGTTAAAAAGCTTCATAAAAACAATGTAAAACTGACCATTATTGGAGACTTATCACGATTTTCTGAAGGATTACGTAGCAAGGTAGACGCTGCACATAAGCTGACTGAAAATAACACCGGGTTGCGTTTAAATGTTGCAGCTAATTACGGTGGTCGTTGGGATGTTGCCAATGCGGCAAAACAACTTGCTTTGCAAGTTGCGCAGGGCACACTAAACGCAGAAGATATTACAGAAGAGCGCTTAGCACAGCATATGAGCATGGCAGATCAGGCTGAACCTGATTTACTTATTCGCACTGGTGGCGATGTTCGTATTAGTAATTTTTTACTATGGCAAGTTGCTTATGCAGAACTTTACTTTACCGAGACACTTTGGCCAGATTTTAATGAAGCAGCATTTGCTGAGGCCATTGCGTGTTACGTTGCCAGAGAGCGACGTTTTGGTTGTACGGGCGAACAAATAAAACAATTACTCGCTCAAACCTAAATAGAATAAGGGTCACATTTTGTTAAAACAACGAATTTTAACCTCTCTAGTGCTAGCTCCATTAGCATTGGCTTTGGTTTTTTATACACCGCTTACGTTATTTAGTTACTTTGCTGGTGCAATTGTATTATTAGGCGCATGGGAATGGTCTGCATTTATGGGCCTTTGCGACAAGCTTAAACGTGCTGCCTTTGTTGTGTTTATTGCAGCTTTACTTGCCTTGCTTAATTTACATTGGCCTATTGAATCATTATGGGAAAATGGCAAGCTAGTCGGTGATGCAAATTACGTATTTACGCTTTCGTTTGCTTGGTGGATTGTTGCTAGCTATTTAATTTGGCGCTACCCAGAGATGGCTAAAGCGTGGAATGAAGGCCTAGTTATGCGCGGTATTGCAGGATTATTAACGCTTGTGCCGTTATGGCTTGCACTAAATACACTACGTAGCGCGCAATATGCTGAATCAACTCATTTTGGTTCGGTGCTTATTTTAGTGGTACTCGGTATTGTATGGAGCGCAGATGTGGGTGCTTACTTTACGGGTAAAAGTTTTGGTAAACATAAGTTAATGCCTAAAGTCAGCCCTAATAAAACAATTGAAGGGTTAGCAGGCGGTGTAGTCGCTTCTATTATTTTTGTATTAGCATTTTGTCACTTTACCGATGTTGATTTAGTTGTATGGCCTGTGTACGCGATAATGACAGCATTTATTGCGTTGTTTTCTGCGGTAGGTGATTTACTGGAAAGCATGTTTAAACGTGAAGCTGGTTTAAAAGATAGCGGTCGATGTTTACCAGGGCACGGCGGTATTTTAGATAGAATTGACAGCTTAACGGCTGCTGCTCCAATGTTTGTTATGTGCTATGCGTGGACTCTTAGTTTATGAGCCAAAAGCAATTGCTGGTTATTTTAGGCGCAACAGGCTCAATTGGTTTAAGTACACTTGATGTTGTGTCGCGCAATAAAGAGTTATTTGATGTTTTTGTTTTGGCTGCAGGACAAAATGCAAAGAAAATGGCGGAGTTGTGTATTGAACATGAACCGCTTTATGCGATTATGGCTAACCAGCAGGCCGCAGAGCAGTTATCTGCGTATTTAGCTAATACTCAGTGCCAAACTCTGGTTATGCACGGTGAGCAAGCAATGAGTGACTTATGTGCTCATCCCGATGTTGACATTGTAATGTCGGCAATTGTAGGTGCAGCTGGTTTACTACCCACATTAAGTGCTGTTGAAGCTGGTAAAAAAGTACTACTAGCTAATAAAGAATCTTTAGTTATGTCAGGTCAGTTGTTTATTGATAAAGTTAAACAACATAAAGCCACTTTGCTGCCAATAGATAGCGAACATAATGCAATTTTTCAATGCCTACCTTCTTCGTTACAAAATGCCAAAGGCGATCAAAAACTACAGCAACATGGCGTAAGTAAAATTTTGCTTACTGGCTCTGGAGGCCCGTTTTTAACGCGTGATATAAATACGTTAAAAGATGTAACCGTAAGTGAAGCCGTTGCACACCCTAACTGGTCGATGGGTCAAAAAATATCAGTAGATTCCGCAACTATGATGAACAAAGGTTTAGAGTTTATTGAAGCTAAGTGGTTATTCAATTGTGATGCGAGTGATATTGATGTGGTTATTCATCCACAAAGTATCATTCACTCAATGGTGCAGTACCACGATGGTTCTATTTTAGCGCAAATGGGTAACCCCGATATGCGCACGCCAATTGCCCATGCACTTGCGTATCCTGAGCGAATTAATGCGGGTGTTAAACCGTTAAACTTCTCTGACATTTGTGATTTTTCGTTTACTAAACCTGATTTTTCTCGTTATCCAAATTTACAATTAGCGATTGATGCGTGTAGTGCAGGGCAGGGTGCGACAACAACGGTTAACGCAGCAAATGAAATAGCTGTGGGCGCATTCTTAAACGGTAAAATTGGTTTTACCGATATATACAAAATAAATGCACAGACGCTAGAAGCTGCAACTTACACCAATGTGCAAAGCCTAGATGAAATTTTAGAGTGTGATAAATTAGCGCGTATTAGCGCTTCAGAATTTATAACAAAAGTGGCGCATTAATATGTTTGATTTTTTTTGGAATCTTGGCTCATTTATTTTAGCGCTTGGTATTTTAGTGGCCATACATGAATATGGCCATTTTTGGGTTGCACGAAAAATGGGCGTTAAAGTGCTGCGTTTTTCAATTGGTTTTGGTAAGCCACTGTTAAAATGGCATGACAAATATAATACCGAATACGTGATTGCCGCTATTCCATTAGGTGGTTATGTAAAAATGCTTGATGAGCGAGTTGATGACGTACCAGCAAATCAACGACACTTGTCGTTTAACTCTAAATCTGTACAAGCGCGTATTGCTATTGTTGCAGCAGGTCCTATGGCTAACTTTTTGTTTGCCATTTTTGCTCTTACGGTGATGTATATGGTAGGAGTGCAATCGGTTAAGCCAGTTGTTGGCAGCATAACCGAAGGCAGTCGCGCAGAGCAGGCGGGCATTATGCCTTCTCAACATATTATAAAAATTGGTAATGATGACATAACGACATGGCAAGATGCCACGTTTGCGCTTATGTCTAACTTAGGCGAAGAAAGCGTTGAAGTTATTGTTCGTGATAAAAACCTTCAACCACGCGTTAAAACGCTTAATTTAGAGGGGTGGAAGCTTGACCAACGAGACGTACCACCATTAAGTTCGTTAGGTATTGTGCCATTTAGACCTCAAGCAACTTTAACAATTGCCGCCGTAACTAAAGACTCAGCCGCAGAACACGCTAATTTACAAGTTAACGACACAATTTTGGCTGTAAACGGTGAAACAATAAGCAATTGGCAGCAATTAGTTAATCTTATTACGCAATCAGCTAACAAATCTTTACAATTTAGTGTAAAAAGACAAGATACTATACAAGCCATTACAGTTACCCCTAAAGGGCGCATTGATAATAACGGTATTGAACAAGGCTTTTTAGGTGTTGCTCCTGTTGTACAGCAATGGCCTGATGGCTATGTAGAGACAAGGCATTACGGCCCGCTCGATAGTATCGTGCGAGGCACAAAAGAAACGTGGCGCTTAATTACACTCAGTTTTGACATGATTGGTAATTTAATTACAGGCCAGGTTTCGGTTAAAAATTTAAGTGGTCCTGTGGGCATTGCAGTAGGCGCTGGAACTAGCGTAAGCTATGGGTTAGTGGCCTTTTTAAGCTTTTTAGCCTTAATAAGCGTTAACTTGGGTGTATTTAATTTATTACCCTTACCAGTGCTTGATGGCGGACACTTAATGTATTACATAATTGAACTTTTTCGTAAAAAGCCGGTCTCTGAAAAGACACAAGAGTTTGGTTTTAAAGTGGGTGCCTTGTTGCTCATTTTTCTAACATGTTTCGCTTTGTTCAATGATGTATCGCGTTTGTAGTTACAGCGTGGCAAATTACTAATTAGAACACGATTGTAAAGCACCACTAGTAAGGTGTTATGCGGTAATACAGTTGTAAAGGATAAAGATAATAAAATGGCTATAAAAAAACATTTGGCAATAACAAGTTTATTGGGTGCAAGTTTTGCAGCCCTAGGCCAAAACTCCTTTATTGTTGAAGACCTGAAAGTTGAAGGTTTGCAGCGCGTAGCACTTGGTGCAGCGCTAACACATATTCCTATTAACGTAGGCGATAATGTTGATGACTATACGATTTCAAAAACAATAAAGTCACTTTATCGTTCTGGGCACTTTGATAACATAAAAGCACTTCGTGATGGCAACAACGTTATTTTTAAAGTAACGGAACGTCCTACCATCAGCTTTATTGAGTTTGAAGGCAATAAAGACATTAAAGACGAGCAGCTTAATGAGTCTCTTGATCAGCAAGATATTCGCCAAGGTGAACCACTTGATAAAACCGTTATCGATAGTATCGAAAAAGGCTTAGTTGAGTTTTTCCACAGCATTGGTAAATACAACGCTAAAGTAGATATCAGTATTACTAAGTTGCCACGTAACCGCGTTAAACTTAAGTTAGAGTTTGATGAAGGTGATGCTGCTTCTATCCGCCAAATTAACTTAGTGGGTAATGAACTTTTTTCTAATGAAGAGCTTCTTAAACTTGCTGAATCGCAGCAAGATTTACCTTGGTGGCAGTTTATGGGTAGCGACCGTTACCAAAAGCAAACCATTGAAGGCGATTTAGAAAAAATTCGTAGTTATTATTTAGACCGTGGTTACCTGCGTTTTAATATCGACTCAACGCAAGTTTCAGTGAGCCCTGAACGTGAATCGGTTTACGTTACAGCTAACTTAACTGAAGGCGTAAAATATAAAGTTAAAGGTTTTGACTTTATTGGTGACTTGCTTGGCCGTGAAGACTTAATTAAAAGTGTTATCCCACTTAGAGCGGGTGAGCTTTATAACGGTTCTGTAGTTACTTCATCTGAAGAGTTTATTAAAAGCTACTTAGCACGTTTTGGTTACGCTAATGCTGAAGTGCGTACAATTCCAGAAATTGACGACGAAAAGCAAGAAGTACAATTAACACTATCGGTTAATCCAGGTAAGCGTGTATACGTTCGTCGTATTATTGTTGGTGGCAACCAAAATACGGCAGATGAAGTACTTCGTCGTGAAATGACACAACTTGAAGGCGCATGGTTATCTAATCAAAACCTTGAGCGTTCAAAACTGCAAATTCAACGCCTACCTTACATGGAAACTGTTGATTTTAACGTAGTGCCTGTACCCGGTGTGGATGACCAAGTAGATGTAGACTTTACTGTAAAAGAGCAATCTGCAGGTAGCTTTAATGCTGGTCTTGCTTATGGTTCTTACTTAGGTCTGCAGTTTAATATTGGTGTAACAGAATCTAACTTTTTAGGCACAGGTAACCAAATTGGTTTAAACCTTAATACGTCTACAGGTTCTGAAAGCTTAAGCTTATCGTACACAGACCCATACTTTACGCCAGATGGTGTATCGCAAGGCAGTAGCATCTTTTACAGAAACTACGATGCAAGTAAATTCAGTCTTGTTGAATATAAATCGAAAAGTTATGGTTTAGGCACAAATATTGGTTTTCCGATTGATGCTGTAAATCGTGTTAACTTTGGCGCCCGTTGGATTAAAGAAGAGCTTTCGGATATTGCAGAGTACGAGCAAACGCGTGTACTTCGTGAAACATTCTTAGATCCAGATAACCCAGATGCAGGCTTTGACTTTACTAAGTATGAGCTGAGTGTTGGCTGGTCGCGTATCACCGTTAACCGTGGTTTATTCCCAACAGCGGGTTCGCGTCAAACTCTAAACTTAACAGCAACAACGCCTAACTCAGATCTTCAGTACTTTAAACTGAACTACGATTCGCGTTTTTACTGGCCTATATCAAATGACCACCGTTGGGTATTCTCAACGCGTGCAGCACTTGGTTATGGTAATGGTTATGGTTCTACAAACGGGTATGAGCAAACACTTCCATTCCAAGAGTACTTCCGTATAACGGAAATGGAACTACGTGGCTTTGACCGTAATACGATATTACCACGTGCTGTGTCGCGTATACCGCAGTCTATTCCGGGTACGCCAGGTGCAGACGGTACTACAACCGGTAGCATTGGTGGTGCATCAGAATTTGATATTCTAGTGCCACAAGGTCGTATTGGTGGTAATGCTAAAGCAGTGGCAGGTATGGAGCTAATTGTTCCTACACCATTCTTAGATGAAGAAAATACCAGCTCTGTACGTACTAGCTTCTTTGTTGATGCTGCAAACGTATGGGATACTGAGTTTAACGTAGACCGCTATCAAAACTTAGGCGTTGATGAACGTGCTAAATTAGATGACTATTCAGACCCAATGCGTTTTAGGGTTTCAACCGGTCTTTCATTACAATGGATCTCTCCAATGGGTCCAATGCTGATCAGTTTTGCGTATCCATTGCAAAAAGAAGAAGATGACGATACGAAAACCATCAGCTTTAACATTAGTAACACTTTCTAAAGGAGTTTTTTGTGAAAAAATTATTTAAATCAACAGCTGTAGCAGTTTTAGCAACGTTAATGATGGGTACTTCTGTGAATGCATTTGCACACAAAGTAGGTATTGTTGATATGCAGGAAATCTACAAGCAAATTCCTCAAATGGCTAAAATTGAACAGTCTTTACAAACTGAGTTTGCTGAACGTCGTCAAGAGCTTGAAAAGTTACAAGGCGATATTCGTTTTGAAGCTGAAAAATTTAAACGTGAAAGTACAACTATGAGCCAAGCTCAAAAAGATACTCTGCGTGAAAAAATTCAAGGCATGCAAAAAAATCTTGCTGAACAAGGTCGCCCTTTAGAGCAAGAAATTAAAGCGCGTCAAAACCAAGAGCTTGCTAAAGTTCAAGGTGTAATCATCAAAACAATTGAAGAGATTGCTAAAGACGGCGACTTCGACGAAGTTAAAGTAAAAGACACTACTATTTACTTTAACCCTAAAGAAGTGACTGATCTTTCATCTAAAGTTGTAGCCGCTGTTAGTAAGAAATAATCACTCTATGCAAAATTATACGCTTTCGCAAATTGCGGAACTTCTAGGCGCCGAACTTCAGGGTGATGGCGCTTTAGAAATAAAAAAAATAGCGACACTTGCAAATGCCCATTCTGGGCATATTGCATTTTTAGCGAACTCAAAATATCGATCGCAACTTGAAACTACTCAAGCGAGTGCTGTAATAGTAAGCCAAGCCGATGCAGAGTACTTTAGTGGCAGCAAAATTATTGTTGCTAATCCGTATGTAAGTTACGCAAAATTAGCGCAATTTATGGATACAACACCACGCTCAGCCTCGACGGGTATTCATCCAAGTGCAACTGTTCATTCAACAGCGATTGTTAGTGATAGCGCCGCTATTGGTGCTAACGCAGTCATTGAAGCTCATGCAGTGATAGGTGACAACGCGCAAATTGGTCCGAACAGTTTTATCGGGGAACGTGTTAAAATAGGTTCTGGCACTAAGCTTTGGCCTAGTGTGACTATTTATCACGATGTTGAAATTGGTTCAGATTGTTTGTTTCAAGCAAATAGTGTTGTAGGTAGTGATGGGTTTGGCTATGCAAATGAGCGCGGGCAGTGGGTTAAAATACCTCAGCTTGGTTCAGTTATCATAGGCAACAAAGTTGAAATTGGTGCAAGTACGACAATTGATCGTGGTGCACTGGACAATACCATCATTCATAGCAATGTTATTATCGATAATCAGTGTCAAATAGCGCACAACGTTGAAGTTAATTCAGGCACCGCAATAGCGGGCTGCACTGTACTTGCAGGAAGCGTTACCATTGGCAAGAACTGTCAAATTGGTGGCATGGTTGCAATTAATGGTCACATGTCTGTATGTGATGGTGTTACAATTACCGGCATGAGTATGGTGACAAAATCAATCACCGAACCAGGTATTTACTCATCTGGTATGCCCCATACAACAAACAAAGAATGGCGTAAATCAATAGCTCACTTGCGTAACCTTTCAGACATGAAATCTCGTCTTAAAGCGCTTGAAGCATTGGCTAAGTCATAACGTTGAACACTAATAAGGATGCTATTTTGGCAAACGAATTAAATAGCCTTGATATTCAAGAAATTTTAAGTTTATTACCGCACCGTTACCCGATGCTATTAATTGATCGTGTTATTGATTTTACACCTGGCAAGTCTTTACATGCTATTAAAAATGTTTCTATAAATGAACCAATTTTTACTGGGCACTTTCCAAATCAGCCAATTTTTCCTGGTGTGCTAATATTAGAATCAATGGCGCAAGCAACGGGTTTATTAGGTTTTAAAACAGTAGAAAACCGTAGCGAAAACGAATTGTATTTGTTTGCTGCTGTTGATAACGCACGTTTTAAACAACCTGTAATTCCTGGTGATACAATGCATCTTCATGTTGAGTTTTTAAAAGAACGTCGCAACATTTGGAAGTTTGCTGCAGAAGCTAGAGTCGACGGCAAAATAGTGTGTAGTGCCGAAATTATGTGTGCGAGAAGAGAGTTTTAATAGTGATCCATTCTACAGCAATAATCGAACCTGGCGCTAAACTAGGCAACAATGTCTCAGTTGGTCCGTATAGTTATATTGGCAATGATGTTGTTATCGGTGATAACTGTATTATTGAGTCTCACGTTGTTGTTAAAGGGCCGTCAACTATTGGCTCTGGCAATCATATTTTTCAGTTTGCGTCTGTGGGCGAAGCCTGCCAAGACAAAAAATACAACAACGAGCCAACCACATTAATCATGGGTGATAACAACGTTATCCGTGAATGTGCCACTATTCACCGTGGTACGATTCAAGACCAAGGTGTTACTAAAATTGGTAGTAATAATTTGTTTATGGCTTATACACACGTTGCACATGACGCGGTAATTGGCGATAACGTAATTTTTGCTAACAACGCAAGTGTGGCCGGCCATGTACATGTTGGTGACTGGGTTATCCTTGGTGGTAATTCGGGTGTTCATCAGTTTTGTAAAATTGGTGCACATGCCTTTATTGGTATGTATTCAGGTGTTAACAAAGATGTACCACCATTTGTTACTACCATTGGTATGCCAGCAGGCCCTGCAGCTATCAATAAAGAAGGCATGAAGCGTCGTGGTTTCGAAAGTGATGAAATTATGGCTGTACGACGTGCATACAAAGCATTTTATCGTAAAAGCTTAGGTGCTGAAGAAGCTATTGAGTCGCTTAGTGAGGATGCCGCAAAGTATCCTGCTGTGAAATTGATGGTCGACTTTGTTAAAAACTCAGAGCGCGGCATTGTAAGATAATTACAGGCTTTGCTTTAAGCATTAAAAAAACCACCCTAGATGATAAATCGAAGGTGGTTTTTTATTGTGCTGCTTAAAGCTAATTCAGTTAATACTCAGGGTACTTGAGTTAGTATGCGAGTAATTTATATAATAAAAGCCGTCCTATGCGTTTACCTAAGTTAGTTCTCACTCTTTTTATTACTTCAGTTTTAGCCGCTTGTAGTAGCCAGCCTATTATTAAATCATCTGCTGGAGAAATCACTCAAGTTGGGAAAGCATCTTTTTATGCTGATAAATACCACGGAAGAACAACCGCCAACGGAGAGCGCTTTAGCCAACAAGCCGCCACTGCAGCCCATTTAGAATTCGATTTTGGTACTACGGTGGTTGTTACCAATCTAGCTAATAACAAATCAGTCACGGTAAGAATCAACGATAGAGGCCCGTATGTGCGAGGTCGTATTATTGATTTATCAAAAAGTATGTTTAAAAAGATAGCCGACCCAAAAGTCGGCGTTATTGATGTATCAGTAAAGGTTTTAAAACCGGGTAGTTAGCGCAACATAACCAGGATAAGCCCCACTGAGCTCTTTATGAGAGCCTTGTGCGACTACTTTACCGCCTTCTAACCATACAACATTATCCATTTGAGCAAGTAGAGCGGGATCGTGCGTAATTGTGAGCACGCTCGCGTTATTCATAACATGCATTATTGCTTGCATTACCCCTTGCTTAGACTGATTATCAAGACCTTCTGTTGGTTCATCAAGAACTAAAATAGCTGGGCTTTTAAGTAATGCTTGTGCAATGGCTATACGTCTAGACTGACCTTGCGACACATTACGCCCGCCAGTGCCTAATCGTGTTTTTAAACCTTCTTTTAGCTCATTAAACCACGGGCTTAATTGCGCTAACGAGAGCGCTTCAATCATTTGCTCTTTAGTTGCATTTGGCGCGGCATAACGTAAATTTTCACTCAGTGTGCCATCAAAAATATGGTGTTGCTGGGCTAATATATTTATCACACTTGCGCGTATATCATTATTTAACGAATGTAAGTCAACAACGCTATTTTGATTACTTAGCGTTATGCTGCCTTGTTGCAAAGGCCATAAACCAGTAAGTAGATTTACAAGCGTTGTTTTACCGCTGCCGCTTCTACCTACAATCGCTACTTTTTGCTGGGGCATTAGCTCAAAACTGATATTAGTAAGCGCTGTTTGCTCACCATATTGGTAGCTAATATTGTTAAGTGCTAACGTGTGGTTTTGTGAGTTAAAGTTTTCATCAACGTCTACATGTGTATCTTTAGCTTGTGAGTTAGCGGCTTTATCTTCAAGTGTAAACAACCGCTCTGCTGCTTTTAATACACTAGGAAGCTCTATAAACGCATTGGGTAGTAGCAATACGCTTTCAAAGCTTGCCAGTACAAATAAACTTAACATAGCAAGTTCTACATTTACCATACTGTTGGTGTAAACCAGTGGGACTATGGTTACTATGCTAGCAAGCATCGCTAATTGAACAACCAACAAGCTTAACCCATCTGAGTTTGCTAGTGCTTTGTGGCGAATAAATAATTGCTGATTGTACTGCTCGCTTAATTCGTCGCACTTATTAAGTTGCTGCGAACGGGCTTGATAAATACTAAGCTCTCTAAGTCCTGTGAGTGTATCTGAAAGCTCAGAGCGAAGTTGTGCACTAAGTTGTGTTTCTTTATGGCTGTTTTTAGTGAGCTTTGCGCTGAGTAGGGCAGGTATAACCACACCAATAAGTATAATGCCAGTAAAGCAAATAAGGGCGACGTTGCCATTATAGGCCGACATAAACAGCATGATGATTGGCACACTTAAAAGAGCGACTAGCATAGGAAGTAAAACGTTTAAATAAAACTTGTCGAGTGCGTCTACATCGTTTTGTAATCGGTTAACTAGATCAGCACTGCGGCTCATTGCTAAATCAACATTGTTAAGCTTACTTAACGTTGCAAATACATTGGTACGTATTTCACTTAGTAATAAAAACGTGGCGTTATGAGTAACTAGGCGTTCGCCATAGCGCGATGCAGTTCGTACAATTGCTAAAAACCGAATCGTTCCTGCTGGAGTAAAGTAGTTCATTTGCACGCCCGCAAGACCTGCAGCCGCCATTGACGCTAAAAACCAGCCAGAAATAGCCAACAAGCCCACATTAGCTAATACCGTAATCGTTGCTAAAAATGTACCCAATAGCATAGCTTTATAATGAGGAGCACAAAGCTTTAATAAGCGAATAAAATTATGCATGCGCAACCCCTTGTTTAGCCGTTTTTAGTAAGTTAGCAAATGCACCATTTTGCGCTGCAAGTGTTTCAAAGTGACCTTGCTCAGCTATTTTCCCATCGTGCATAACAATGATATTGCTGGCATGTTTAACGGTATTTAATCGATGAGCAATGACTAATACTAAGTTGTTTTTAGCATATTCATTAATAGCATCTTGAATAAGCAGCTCTGTTTGGCTATCAAGGTGCGCTGTAGGCTCATCAAGCACTAAAACTGGTGCTTGTTTGATGAATGCACGTGCGAGTGCGATGCGTTGCTTTTGTCCGCCAGAAAGCCCTTCGCCTTGCTCACCTATCAGTGTGTTAAAACCATCGGGTAGGGTATTTATAAATTCAAGCACACCAGCTTGCTTTGCTGCATGTTCAAGCTGTTGCTGTGTGGCAGTTGGTTTGGCCAATTTAATGTTGGCAGCAATGGTGTCGTAAAACAGCGTCGCTTTTTGTGGTATCCATGCAATGTTATTTTGCAGGTAAGTAATATCGGTTGTGCTTAAACTCTGCCCGTTAATAGATAGGTGGTTTATCACCTCAGGGTGAAACCCTAATAAGCAATCAAACAACGTACTTTTACCTGAGCCACTACTGCCCACAACGGCAATTAAGCCTTTATTTGGCAGTGTTAAATTTATATTTTTAATGCCTTCGTTACTATCTGGGTATATAAAATTAAGGTCGGTAATACTTATGGAGTTAATTGCATTTAAAGTTAAATTGTTTTCAGGCGTGCTGGTAGTTACGGGCTCACTTTCGTCACTTGGCAGTGGTGCATTTAAAATCGCAACCATATCGGCAGCGGCACTAATGCCTTGTAAACGTGCATGGTAATGGCTACCTAGCTGGCGCAGTGGTAAATAAAATTCAGGCGCTAAAAGTAGCACCACAAAGCCAGTAGCAAAATCAAGAGTGCCAAAAAACAGTCTAAAACCAATAATTACTGCGACTAATGCCACGCTAATGGTGGCTAAAAACTCAAGTGCAAATGATGATAAAAACGCGATTTTTAAAACATCGAGTGTAGCGTGTCTAAAATCGTCTGAAATTTTAGCTATTTGTTTAAGCTCGGTACGTGTTGCATTAAATAGCTTGAGTTGAGTTAAACCTTGTACGCGGTCAAAAAAGTAATTGCCCAGTACAGCAAGTTGCTTCCAGCGTTTTTGGTTTAAAGCTTCGGCTTTTGAGCCTACCAAAATCATGAAAAAAGGAATGAGCGGGGCGGTCAATAAAAATATCAGCCCAGCTTTATAATCTGTCGGAAAAATAACAACCAATATTGCCAGCGGAATAAGCGCGCTGTAAGCAGCACCAGGTAGGTATTTAGCATAATAGTCGTGGAGTGCTTCTACGCCATTATGTAGGGTATTTAATGTAGCGCCTTGGCCGTGTTGTTCTATATAGCTTGGCCCAAGTAAGCTGAGCTTATTTAGAAGTGTTTGGCGCATAGCCGATTTTATTTTAAGTGCAGCATATGCACTCAAGCGTTCGCTTAATGCTAAAAACACCGCGCGCAATAAAATAATGCCTGCTAAGGGCCATAATAAATGAGTAACTTGGGCTAAATTATTACCTTCAAACATAACGTTGTGAATAGTTTGCGCAAGTAAATAAGCACCTGCAATCATCAGTAATGCGTTAAAAGTACCCAGTGCAATGCTTAACTTTAACCACACTGCAGCGGGTTTACTTTGACGCTTTAAAAAAGCGCGCAGTGATTGCTGCTGCGCGCGATCTGGTCGGGGGTTAGTCGTCATCTTTTGTGTTGTTAGCATCGTTTAATAAATCGTGCATGGCTTGTTCATCATCAGCAATGCTGTTTTTATTTTGATGAAATTCGTACCACATTACATTTATTACACCTAAGGTACAGGCCAAAAGTACACCTAAAATCCAAGCGAAATACCACATAGTTTAGTCTCCTTAGTAGCTACCGTGAGTGTTGTTTTCAATTTCTTCAACCGTTACTCTGCGCCACATTTTTACATAACACCAGGTGGTGTAAGTTAAAATAAGTGGAACAAAAATACACACTGCAACAAACATTACATTGAGCGTTTTATGGCTCGATACCGCATCCCAAATTGTTAAGCTAATATTTGGATTGTTGCTTGATGGCATAATAAATGGGAACAGTGAAACACCGGCCGTCATAATCACGCCAATTAACATTAAGCTTGTTGAAATAAGTCCAAGTGCTGGTTTGTTCAATTTAGAAAACAATAGCGCACTTAGTGCCATTGCAAACGCTAAAATAGGAAAGGTCATAGTCCATGGGCGTTCACTGTAATTGCTAAGCCACGCGCCTTGGGCTGTTGTTACTACTTTAGCTAATGGATCTGCATGACTTTGTGTATCAGGCATAGATACAATTTGGTAACCCGTTAAATTAGCAACCCAAAAACCAGCGCCTGCAAATAGTATAATAAACACAATCAGTGAATAACGACCATATTGCCCTGAGCGTTCTGCTACTGCATCAGCTGTACGAAGCTGTAACCACATACCAGCATGAGCAATTAGCATAGTGATACTCACTAAGCCAGCAAGTAAACCGAACGGGTTAAGTAAACCAAAAAATGAGCCTTGGTAGCTAACACGCATTAGATTATCAATATTAAACGGTACGCCTAAAAATAAATTACCAAAAGCAACACCAAAAACTAATGCTGGAATCGCGCTGCCTGCAAGCAAGCCCCAATCCCAGTTATTACGCCAGCGTTTTGAGTCTACTTTACTGCGGTAATCAAACCCTAGTGGTCTAAAAAATAGAGCAAATAGTACTAGCATCATGGCAAAGTAAAAGCCCGAAAATGCAGCTGCATAAACCATAGGCCACGCTGCAAATAACGCGCCGCCTGCGGTAATAAACCATACTTGGTTACCATCCCAGTGTGGACCAATGGTATTAATTACCGTACGGCGCTCTGAATCTGTTTTACCAACTAGGCGAAGCAACATAGCAACGCCCATATCCATGCCATCGGTAATAGCAAAGCCAATAAGCAGCACACCAATGATCAACCACCAAAGCATTTTTAATGTTTCATAATCAAAAATCATGATTGCTCTCCTTCAGTTTGATCCGTTTTATTTGGCAATTCAAAATGATATTTACCAGTATGCAGCGAGCTTGGCCCTTGCTTAACAAAACGGATCATCAACCAACCTTCAACAATGGCTAAACCAGTATAGAAAACAATAAATCCAGTTAAGCTAATTAAAATATCGTTTACTGTTAGTGACGACGTGGCTAAAAAGGTCGGCAGTATTTCAGATATAGCCCAAGGTTGACGTCCATACTCAGCAACTATCCAGCCAAATTCAATAGCTATCCAAGGTAGTGGAATACTCAATACGGCAGCCCATAACAACCAGCGTTTTTGCTCAATAACGCGATGTGCGTTGTAGTAAAATGCCAATATAAATACACCCAACATGGCTACACCACAGGCAACCATAATTCTAAATGACCAAAACATAGGGCCTACTTTAGGGAAAGAGTCTTTAACCGCTTTTTGAATGTGCTCTTCGGTAGCATCTACAACATCAGGTGTGTAGCGCTTAAGTAGCAAGCCATAACCTAAATCATCTTTTAGGGTATTAAACTTAGCAACATTTTCTGGCGTATCTTCACCGTTTCTGAGTTTTGTAAGGTATTCATAAGCAATCATACCGTTGCGAATACGTACTTCGTGTTGTTTTTCTAGGTCGTTAATACCCGTTACTTGCTCATCAAGTGAACGCGTAGCAATTAACCCAAGTGCGTAAGGTATTTTAACCGCAGCATGTGTTACTTGCTCTTCTGAATCAGGAAAACCAAATGCGGTAAACGCAGCCGGAGCCTCTTCTGTGTGCCATTCAGCTTCAATCGTGGCAAGTTTTACTTTTTGAACTTCGCCTACTTCGTAACCTGATTCGTCACCGAGTAAAATTACACATAGAATTGATGCTAAACCAAAGCCCGATGCGACCGAAAAAGAACGTTTAGCAAACGCTAAATCACGGCCTTTTAATATGTACCAACTACTTATGCCCAGTACAAACATAGATGCAGCTACATAACCTGCCGATACGGTATGAATAAACTTAACTTGTGCTACAGGGTTAAACACAAGCTCTGCAAAGCTGGTCATTTCCATGCGCATGGTTTGATAGTTAAATTCAGCACCTACTGGGTTTTGCATCCAGCCGTTGGCTATTAAAATCCACAGCGCCGACATGTTGGTACCAATGGCCATTAAAAAGGTTGCACCTAAATGTTGGCGTTTAGAGAGTCTGTCCCAGCCTAAAAAGAACATACCTACAAAGGTCGATTCTAAAAAGAATGCCATTAAACCTTCAATAGCAAGGGGAGCACCAAAAACATCACCTACGTAATGCGAATAATAAGACCAGTTAGTACCAAACTCAAATTCCATGGTAAGGCCTGTCGCCACACCAATTGCAAAGTTAATACCAAACAATTTTCCCCAAAACTTAGTCATATCACGATAAATTTCGCGACCGGTCATAACATAAACCGATTCCATAATAACTAAAATCCAGGTCATACCTATCGTTAACGGTACGAATAAGAAATGAAAGAGAGCGGTAACAGCAAACTGTAATCGCGATAGATCCACAAAGGTTTCATCTATCATTATTGGCTCCTTGAGAGTGACGGATTAACAGTGCAACATTTAATTGGCAAAGTTAAGGTTTAATGAACTTTCAGTAATTACTGAAAGTTTGTAATAGTATTTACTTTTGTGCAATTTTTGTCAACATACATATTAGTAAAACTTAATATATATTTCCTATGCTACATCAGTATTAAAAACAAACAACATAAAGCCTTAACTTACGTGATAAAAAACCAGTTATTTAAAGCGTTTAACCAAACAGTAAAACACGGTAAACTAACAAGCATGAACGCCTGGTTTACTTGCGAAATAAAATCAAATGAATAAAGATAAAAAACAACTACGAATTGGTATTGTGGCAGGTGAACTGTCGGGCGATATTTTAGGTGAAGGTTTAATTAAAGCCCTTAAAA
The DNA here is from genome assembly GCF_015864725.1 of Pseudoalteromonas sp. NSLLW24. Lineage (NCBI taxonomy): Bacteria > Pseudomonadati > Pseudomonadota > Gammaproteobacteria > Alteromonadales > Pseudoalteromonadaceae > Pseudoalteromonas > Pseudoalteromonas sp. NSLLW24. The sequence continues at coordinate 352,838 of NZ_JADYWQ010000002.1, forward strand.
AACATTTTCCGGACGCTATTTTTGAAGGAATAGCAGGACCTAAAATGCAAGCGCAGGGCTGTAAAACACTTTACGACATGGATGAGCTTTCGGTAATGGGGCTTGTTGAGGTGCTAGGGCGTCTACCGCGTTTGCTTAAAATACGTAAACAACTCGTGCAGCATTTTGTAGATAACCCACCTGATGTATTTATTGGTATTGATGCACCCGATTTTAACTTACGCGTTGAAAAGCCACTTAAAGATGCGGGCATTAAAACAGTACAGTATGTAAGTCCATCTGTTTGGGCGTGGCGCGAAAAGCGTATACATACAATAAGTGCAGCCACTAACTTAGTGCTTGCGTTACTGCCATTTGAAAAAGAGTTTTACGATAAACACCAAGTGCCATGTACATTTGTAGGACATACCTTGGCTGACGACATAGCACTTGAGCACGACGATACTAAAGCACGTGCAGAACTCGGCTTAAGCCTTGATGACAAAGTACTGGCGCTGCTACCTGGTAGTCGAGGCTCAGAAGTTGGTTTACTAAGCGAAACTTACATTAAAACAGCTGCAGAGTTGCAAGCTAAAAATCCCAATCTTAAAGTTGTGGTGCCATTGGTTAACGAAAAACGCAAAGCGCAGTTTACTGCTATTTTAAACGCTACCGCGCCAAACCTTAATGTTAACCTGCTTGATGGACAATCAAAATTAGCGATGCAAGCCGCCGATGCTATTTTATTAGCGTCGGGAACCGCAACACTTGAAGGCATGCTTTATAAAAAGCCAATGGTAGTGGGCTATAAAATAAAGCCTTTGAGCTATTGGATATTTAAAACTTTATTTACGTTTAATATTAAGTATTTTTCGTTGCCTAACTTATTAGCAGACGAAGAGCTAGTGCCTGAGTTTTTACAAAGTGAGTGTAATGTGGCTAATTTAACAAATGCGCTTACTCCTATGCTCAACACTGATAACAAAGAGCTAAAAGCACGCTTTTTAGCTATTCACGAAAAAATTAGATTAAATGCCAGCGAACAAGCAGCCAACGCTGTGGCGGAGTTAATAAATGCAAATTGATAGACCTAATGTATCCTTAATTGCCGGTGTAGATGAAGTAGGGCGCGGCCCGCTTGTTGGTGATGTAGTTACTGCCGCCGTCATTTTAGATCCCACTAAACCAATTGCTGGCTTAGCGGATTCTAAAAAATTAACAGATAAAAAACGCCAAGCACTTGCGATTGAAATAAAAGAAAAAGCATTGTGTTATGCCTATGGGCGCTGCAATCCAACAGAAATTGATGAGTTAAATATTCTGCACGCGACTATGCTTGCCATGACCCGTGCAGTAGAGGCATTAAGTACGCAACCTGAATTTGTATTTATAGATGGTAACCGCTTACCTAAACTCACTATGCCCGCGCAAGCTATTGTTAAAGGCGATAGCTTAGTGGCAGAAATTTCAGCGGCGTCTATTTTAGCTAAAGTAGCACGTGATGACGAAATGATTGAACTTGATAAACGCCACCCTGAATATGGTTTTGCAGGGCACAAAGGGTATCCAACAAAAGCACATTTTGCAGCGCTTGAGCAGTACGGCGCGATTGATGAGCATCGTAAAAGCTTTAAACCTGTGCAGCGTGTATTGGCGCAAGCCAATGGTGAGGGTTAAGCATGGCTGCTCCTGATTTTGTTCATTTAAGAGTTCATTCAGATTTTTCGATGGTTGACGGCCTTGCTAAAACAAAGCCAATAGTTGCTAAAGCGCAAGAGCTGCAAATGCCCGCTATTGCGATTACCGATCAAATGAACTTTTGTGGCTTAGTGCGTTTTTACGGCGCAACACATAACGCCGGTATTAAGCCTATTGTGGGTGCTGACTTTTGGGTTCGTAGCCCAGAATTTCCTGATGAGCCAAGCCGCTTAACCATATTAGCCAAAGACAACGACGGCTATAAAAATATTACCTTATTAATATCAAAAGCGTATCAACGTGGGCATGTGTTTCATCGCCCAGTGATTGACCGAGAATGGCTGGTGGAGCATAAAACGGGCTTAATTATTCTCTCGGGCGCTAAAGATGGTGACTTAGGTAAAGCGTTATTAAAAAATAATCCAAGTGTTATTGAATCGGTAGTTAGCTTTTACAAGCAGCATTTTAGCGATAACTACTACCTTGAGCTTGTTCGCACTAACCGACCGCTTGAAGAAGACTACTTACACATGGCGGTAGAGCTTGCTACCAAAGAGCAGTTACCTGTTGTAGCAACCAACGAAGTAGTGTTTTTAAAGCCTGAAAACTTTGAAGCGCACGAAATTCGCGTTGCTATTTTTGATGGTTACACGCTTGACGATAAACGCAGGCCTAAACGATTCTCTGAAGAACAATACCTAAAAACATCAGAGCAAATGGCTGAGCTGTTTAGCGACATTCCAGAAGCCCTACAAAACACAGTAGAAATAGCTAAACGTTGTAATGTAACGGTTCAGCTAGGGACTTACTTTTTACCTGATTACCCAACTGGCTCACTCAAGATTGATGAGTTTTTAGTTAAAGTGTCAGAAGATGGTCTTGAAGAGCGATTACAGTTTTTATTCCCCGACGAAGAAGAGCGAAAAGTAAAACGTGTTGAATACGATGAGCGACTTGATATAGAGCTTGGCGTAATTAACCAAATGGGATTCCCAGGTTACTTCTTAATCGTAATGGAGTTTATTCAGTGGAGTAAAGATAACAATATTCCGGTTGGGCCTGGTCGTGGTTCAGGTGCAGGTTCGTTAGTTGCATACGCCCTTAAAATTACCGATTTGGATCCACTTGAATTCGACTTGCTTTTTGAGCGATTTTTGAATCCAGAACGTGTATCAATGCCCGATTTCGACGTCGATTTCTGTATGGATAGACGAGACGAAGTAATTGATCACGTGTCGGCTTTGTATGGGCGAAATGCCGTATCGCAAATTATTACCTTTGGTACCATGGCTGCAAAAGCGGTAATACGCGATGTAGGGCGAGTGCTTGGGCACCCTTACGGGTTTGTTGATCGTATTTCAAAAATGATTCCAGGCGATCCTGGGATGACACTTGCTAAAGCGTTTGATATAGAACCGCGCTTGCAAGAAGCCTACGATGGCGATAACGAAGTAAAAGATTTAATCGACATGTGTCGCATCCTAGAAGGGTGTACACGTAACGCCGGCAAACATGCGGGTGGCGTAGTAATATCGCCAACCACTATTACCGACTTTGCTGCACTTTATTGCGATGACGAAGGTAAGTTTCCGGTCACACAGTTTGATAAAAACGACGTAGAAACTGCAGGCTTAGTTAAGTTCGATTTCTTGGGTTTACGTACACTGACTATATTGCAGTGGGCGGTCGAAATGACCAACGTGCGCATGGAGCGCCAAGGTAAAGACCTCGTTGATATAAATACCATCCCACTGGATGATAAAAAAAGTATTGAATTGCTACTTCGCGCCGAAACGACCGCTGTATTCCAGCTAGAGTCGCGCGGTATGAAAGACTTAGTACGCCGACTTAAGCCCGACTGCTTTGAAGATATGATTGCACTCGTGGCCTTGTTCCGACCAGGTCCGCTGCAATCAGGCATGGTAGATAACTTTATCGACCGAAAACTGGGCCGCGAAGAAATCTCATACCCAGATGCGCAGTATCAGCACGAAAGCTTAAAACCAATACTTGATCCAACGTACGGCATTATCTTGTATCAAGAACAAGTAATGCAAATTGCGCAAGTACTAGCAGGTTACACGCTAGGTGGCGCCGACATGCTGCGTCGTGCAATGGGTAAGAAAAAACCCGAAGAAATGGCAAAGCAGCGTTCAACGTTTGAAGATGGCGCAAGAAATAACGGCATTGACGGCGAACTCGCAATAAAAATCTTCGACTTGGTAGAAAAGTTCGCAGGTTACGGTTTTAATAAATCTCACTCGGCGGCGTATGCACTTGTTTCGTATCAAACGCTGTGGATGAAAACGCATCATCCTGCAGAGTTTATGGCTGCGGTAATGTCGGCTGATATGGATAACACCGACAAAATCGTTATTTTGGTGGATGAATGTGAAAACATGAAGCTCACCTTATTGCCGCCAGATGTGAATGCAGGTGAGTTTAAGTTTACAGTAAACTTGCAAGGCGAGATTGTTTACGGCATTGGCGCGATAAAAGGCGTAGGTGAAGCACCGGTTGATGCAATATTAGAAGCGCGTGCAAAAGGGGGCCCATTTAAAGATTTATTTGATTTTTGTGCCCGAGTTGATTTAAAACGCTTAAATAAACGCGTGACCGAAAAATTAATTTATTCAGGTGCACTCGATAATTTAGGGCCAGAAAAAACCCAAGCTGGCCGTGCTACATTACTAGCTAGTTTAAAAAGTGCAATGCGGGCAGCCGACCAACACAACAAAGCTGAGCTATTAGGGCAAAGTGATTTGTTTGGTTTATTAGCCACTGAGCCTGATGAAGTAGAACAAGCCTTTATTAAAGCCACAGGCCTAACTGATAACGAATGGTTAGATGGTGAAAAAGAAACCCTAGGCCTTTATTTAACTGGGCATCCGATAAATCAGTACCGCCGTGAGCTTAGGCATTATACCAGCGGGAAAATAGTTGATTTACAGCCAACGAACCGCGATGTATTTGCAACAGCCGCAGGTTTGGTGATTGCTTCTAGGGTATTAATTAATAAAAAAGGAAATCGTTGGGCCTTAGTAACTTTAGATGACAAGAGTGCACGGATTGATGTACGCTTGTATTCAGACGAGTTTGAAAAGTACCAAGATATGCTCCAAGTTAACAATATCTTGGTAATATCTGGACAGGTCAGCTTTGATAACTTCTCCGGTGGTATTACAATGACCGCCAGAGAAATAAACACCATTGCTCAAGCGCGTGAAAAACGTATTAAAGCGATTAAAATGACGCTGAACATGGTGCAAGTCGAGGCAGGTTTCTTCGATAAATTACAAAAAGTACTCGAACCCTATAAAATGGGAACGTGTCCGATCAAGGTTTATTACCAACGTCCAGATGCGTTGGCTCAATTAACTCTTGGGATCGAATGGTGTGTTACGCCAAGTGACGACTTAATACATAAGTTATCATTAATGGCAGCGCAAGATGTAGAACTAGAATTTAACTAATTAGGTAGTTTAGAGCATGAGCCTCAATTATCTTGATTTTGAGCTTCCAATTGCAGAATTAGAAGCAAAAATTGAAGAATTACAAAATATAAGCCGCGCTGGCGAATTAGACCTTGAGTTAGAAGAGGAAGTCAGCAAACTAAAAGAAAAAAGTGCCAAACAAAAACAGGAGATTTTTTCTAATTTAGGTGCTTGGCAAGTATCACAGTTAGCACGTCATCCGTTGCGTCCTTACACTCGAGATTATATCGAGCGCATTTTCACGGAATTTGACGAGTTTGCTGGCGATCGTACTTTTGCTAACGATCCGGCTATTTTAGGAGGCGTTGCGCGTTTAGATGGCGAACCAGTGATGGTTATTGGCCAACAAAAAGGCCGTGACACTGCTGAAAAAATTAAACGCAACTTTGGTATGCCAAAGCCAGAAGGTTACCGTAAAGCATTGCGCTTAATGGAAATGGCTGAGCGTTTTAAAATGCCAATCATGACCTTTATCGACACGCCGGGTGCATACCCAGGTGTTGGCGCTGAAGAACGTGGTCAATCTGAAGCAATCGCGCGTAACTTAAAAGTAATGGCGACACTTAAAGTGCCGACAATATGTACGGTTATTGGTGAAGGCGGTTCAGGTGGTGCATTAGCGATTGGTGTTGGCGACAGAGTTAACATGTTGCAATACAGCACTTACTCTGTAATTTCGCCTGAAGGTTGTGCGTCTATTCTTTGGAAAAGCGCCGACAAAGCCCCACTTGCAGCAGAAGCAATGGGTGTAACCGCAGAGCGAGTTAAAGAACTAGATTTAATCAGTAACTTAATTGATGAACCTCTAGGTGGCGCGCACCGCAATTACGATGCTATGGCACGTAACTTAAAAGTTCGCCTTAAACGTGACTTAGCAGACCTACAAGCGCTTACGCTTGAAGAAATGCTTGATCAACGTTATAAACGTTTAATGTCGTTTGGTTATTGCTAAACACATTAAATGTTAAAAAAAGCCGCTTATGCGGCTTTTTTGCTTTAAAATGTTCAGAGTTTTTATATAAAAGTGCGCCCATATGCATACATCAGCAATTTATCAGCAATTAAAAAAATCATTAAATAGCTATATTGAGCAAGGTAACACCGCTTTTACAGTGGCGCTTTCTGGTGGCGTTGATTCTGTGGTGTTGTTGCATTTAATGCGCACTTTAAAAGTAGATAACCCTGCAATTAATGTATCGGCTATTTATGTTCACCATGGTTTGAGCCAGTATGCTGATGACTGGCAACACTTTTGCAAAAACGTATGCATTGAGCTTAATGTGCCTTTTGAAGCTGCGAAAGTTGTAATTGAGCAGCAGTCGCGCACAAGTCTTGAAGCCCAAGCACGCGACGTCCGTTATAAAGCACTTGATGAACTAAGCCCACAAGGCAGCATTATTTTACTGGGCCAACACTTAAACGACCAAGTAGAAACGTTTTTATTGCGCTTAAAGCGTGGCTCAGGTTTAAAAGGGCTAGGTTCTATGTATAAAGAGCGCTTGCTGCAAAGTGGGCGTATATGTTTTAGACCATTGTTAAATGTAGCTCGCAGCGATATAGAAGCGTTTGCAACGCAGTTTAGTGTTAGCCACATAACCGATGACTCTAATACAGATGAAAGTTTTGATCGTAACTTTTTACGCTCAAAAATAGTACCTGTGTTAGCTGAGCGCTTTAATGGGTTTGAACAATGCACTGCACGAAGTATTGAGCTACTACAGCAGCAACAAACATTACTTGATGAATATACTCAGCTTGATTTAAATAAGTGTATTAACGAGCATCAAGCACTTTGCATTGGCCAGATAAGCGAATACAGCGCAGCGCGCATTGCAAATATAGTACGTGCGTGGCTTGCACTATTTACACAAGTGATGCCATCGCAAAAGCAGCTCGAGCAAATTATTAATCAAGCAATGTGCGCAAAAAACGATGCACAAATGCGTATTGATTTGCTCGATGGGCAAATACGTCGTCATCAAGGTTATTTGTATTTTGTAACACCAAGTGAAGTATTAACAGATATTGAGCTGAATCATTCACAGCTAAAACTGGCAGACGGGCGCTTATTAATTAAAAGCACCGGTTGCGGAGTAAGACCTCCACACGCTAATGAGCAAGTAATTGTTCGCTTTGATTGCAATAGCGCACGCATTAAACCACTTAAAAAGCCTGGTAGTAATACAGTTAAGCATTGGTTTAAAGATGCAAAAATAGCGCCCTGGCTTCGCGCCAGTGTGCCGCTTATTTTTTATAATGATGAATTAGTTCAAGTGGTTGGTTATTTTATAAGTGCTAAACATATTGATGAAAATGGTATTTTTTGGGAGTGTAAATAAATGAGTAAACAGCCGCATGTTGGTTTGTCGTTAGTTACTAAAGCGCCAGTGGGTATGCTAATAACGGCCGTTATAGCTATTATTGCTAATATTTTACTTGAGCTAAATATAGTTACGCTAGGTTATGCAGTTGCGGGTGGAATTGTATCTGCAGTGCTTTTATTAGCTTATTGGTTAGGTAAAGGTGGATTGTTTTTTATTTTAGGCGTGAGCCTGCCACTGCTTTTAGTATTATTTACACCGCTTGCTACTATTACCGCATTACTTAATTTAATTAGCGGATTCTTTTTTGGTTTTTGTGCCGCGTTGTTTATTTATAAATTGGTAAGTGCAAAGCCTAGCGGGGGAAGCTAGGCTTTTTATTTAATGCAGTTAAGTAAAGACTAATATGCTTTTGCGCAGTTTCTACCAGATGCTTTTGCTTTGTATAAGCCTTTATCGGCGCGAGCAAATATTTCAGTTTCGCTGTCTTGGCTGTTAGCTAAAGTAAAACCAATACTGGTTGTTACTTTATACTTAGACATTAGAGGCGATTTTCTTACTAAGCACATTATCCGCTCAGCAATCACTTTATTCGTTGTAAACTCAGGGTCTTCAATAAGTAAAGCAAACTCATCACCACCAAATCTAAATACCGAATCAGTGCCGCGTATGCTGCTACAAAGTACTTTTGAAAACTCTTTAAGTGTATCGTCACCAATTTTATGGCCAAAGTTGTCGTTAACTTGTTTAAAATTATCTAAATCAAGCAGCATTAAACTAAATGGACGCTGGTAACGACGGCAGTTTTCAAGTTTTTGCAGTAAAAAGTCATTAAACTGACTACGGTTATTTAAGCCGGTTAACGCATCTTTTGTGGCAAGCTTTAATACTCGGCTATACATCATTGCATTACGAAGTGGATAAACCAGCGCAGTATGCAAAGTATGTAGCTTTTTCTCAATGGCTTGACCAAGTGGGAATTTACTAAAATAAATTAGCTGCCCTAAGTGTTCTTTACCAATCGCCAAATCAAAAATATAGGGTGTACTATTTGTGTCACTCTGTGATGTTTGTGTAGTTCCCAGTGTTGACTGAAACTGTAAACCAGAGAAATTCAACAATTGTTTTGTAAATTTTGCGTATATAGCTAAAACATCCTCAATCACTAAGCTAGTTTGTAGCTCTGTAACGAGTTTATGTGTTTCTGTTATTTCATTTGTTGGCGAATGTTCAGCTGAAAACGGCAAAAAATCACCGCGACCAGACACACGCTGCGTCAAAATATGGACGTTTTCCATTAAATTCTCCCCCGAGGGTGTTACTTTGCAATTACTAAGCGATTTTTGTGCCATATTTTAAAACTGGCTGAAAAACAGAAGGTTGCTATATTTAAAGTAAGTCCCTTGGTTTAATTGACGCGTGAGGCCGAATTTGCAGAGTATTAACGTTCAAATTTTTGGCTTGCTAGTGGCAGCAGTTCTTTTTGTGTGGTTTTTTAAACGCATTGGCTTGCCGCCTATTTTGGCGTACCTAGCAACGGGGGTTTTAGCCGGTAGTCATGGTATTGGTTGGTTAGCGCAATCTCATGAAATAGAGTTTGTAGCAGAGCTTGGGATTGTGTTTTTGTTATTTAGTTTGGGGTTAGAATTTTCTATCTCGCGGCTAATGGCAATGCGAAGCCTAGTATTTGGGCTGGGCTCGTTACAAGTAGGTATAACCAGCTTACTCTTCATTATTATTTTATATTGTTTAGACTTTTCCCTACTCACCAGTTTTACCATTGGTACAATTATGGCGCTTTCTTCTACGGCTGTAGTGGTTAAGCTATTAAAAGAAACGGGTGAGCTTAATCAGCGCCGTGGGCAATTGGCCGTTGGTGTACTGCTTTTTCAAGATATTGCTGTTGTTCCTCTATTAATAATACTTCCTTTATTTGCATCAAGCGACTCTCAAAGTATTGGCTGGGCTTTAGCGTTTGCCCTAAGTAAGGGCGCATTTGTATGCGTGCTTCTTTGGGCAATTGGTAAATGGGTATTGCCCATTGTGTTTAAAGAAATAGCGCAAGTACGAACCGATGAGTTGTTTGTGCTTACCACTATATTAGTCGCCTTATTTGCGGGCTTTTTAACGTATATGTTTGGCTTGTCTATGGCATTGGGCGCTTTTTTAGCGGGAATGATGTTAGGTGAGAGCCATTACAGGCATCAGTTAGAGGCCGATATACGTCCATTTCGCGATATTTTAATGGGACTGTTTTTTGTAACTGTGGGTATGCAGTTGGATATTTTATTTGTACTGGCGCATATAGTAATAATTATTGGCGCATTGCTTGGGTTACTCGTATTAAAAATTACAGTAGTAGCACTTAGTGCGCGGCTAATGCATGAGCGAAACCAAGATTCACTCGCCTGTGGCATTATGCTGTGGCAAATGGGGGAGTTTGGTTTTGTACTTATCGCACTTGCTGGCCAGCATCAGCTACTAAACTCAGAGCAAGCTTCATTTTTAATTGCCCTTGGTGTGTTATCAATGGCATTTACACCATTTTTGATTGATAAAACGCCATTTATTTTGAAGCGTTTGGGTATACTCGATCGCCCTAGTTTAGCGCTGGAGAGTGAGCCACAAAGTAGTACACTTTATAGTGACCATGTTGTTATTTGTGGTTTTTCGCGTGTTGGGCAAACTATAGCGCGTTTTTTAAAGCCCGAAGCAATAGACTACGTTGCCATTGAAAGTAACCCAATTTTAGTACAAGAAGGCAAAGCGGCAGGTGAGCCTGTTATATTTGGCTATGTTAAACAAAAAGATATTTTAAAGTGCGCAGGAGTAGAGCGAGCTCGCTTGGTTATTATTACTTTTACAGAGCTTGATCACGCACAAGTTGTTATTGATACCATAAAACAAATAGCGCCCAACGTTAAAATACTTATTCGTACTCGTGACGATAGCCAGTTAGATTATTTAAAAGGGCTAGGCGTAACCGAAGTAGTGCCTGAGTCGTTAGAGGCGAGCTTAATGCTCGTGTCGCATGTGTTGTCTATGTCGGGCGTACCGATGACGCGTATTGTGCGTAGAGTAAGTAAAGAACGTCGTAATCGTTATCCGTTAATGCAAAGCTTTTACGCAGGGTATTTTAAAGATAGCGAAGATGCCTCAAGTGAACGATTAGAATACTTACATGTTGTAGCGCTACCTCAGCAAGCTTATGCCGTGGGTAAAACAATTGAAGATCTTAATTTAGAAAAGCGGCGAGTACTCGTAAAAGCACTGCGCAGAGAAGGAGCCGAAATAGATACGCCATCAGCGCAAACAACATTATTGGCTAATGACGTTTTAGTATTACAAGGTAAACCAAGGCGTGTTGAGCGGGTAGAGCACTATCTGCTCGACGGAATCGAATAGTGACTTAGATTAATCTAACTCTGAAAGATTAATCTAACTCTAAGAATTCACGCATCTTAGGCAGCTGCGCCATACCGTCTTCATAGCCAATTTGCATTAAATGCTGGGTGTAGCGTTTTTCAAACAATAGGTAACTGGTTAAGCTCGATTGCGAATGCTTTTTTACACCTATGGTACGTAGCAATACTTTAATGGCCCATGGCATATCGTCGTAATACTGCGCTGCAATTGCGTTAAAGTTTTGCGAAGGGTTAATGACAAAGGTATCTATTTGTTTAAGTTCTTGATGTTTGTCGCGAGCGGGTAATAGCCCTAATGTTCGGTTAACACGAGCCAAACGCTCCAAATCCGATTGCATAGTGTCGGTAAATACACTGTCGAGTAAATGCCCTGCAACAGCAGATAGACCCGGATAATGTGGCGAGTAACCCGGTGGGTGTAATTCTTTGGGTTGGTCGACCCCAATAATAAATATTTTTTCAGCGCCTAAATGAATCGACGGACTCAGCGGAGAAAGTTGATGTATAGAGCCATCCCCAAAGTAATGGTTATAAATATTTACACTTGGAAACACCATAGGGATGGCACTCGATGCCATTAAGTGCTCAACATTAATACGAGTTGCACGGCCTTCGCGTTTAGCACGCTGCCATGATGTTTGCGTATTAGATTGAAAAAATGCAACAGAGTCGCCCGTTGTATAACTTGAGGCCGTAATAGACAGCGCATCTAAATAATTACGATGTAAATTGCGCTCAATGCGGTGTAAATCTAAAATTTCGTTTAATAAACCACGCAGAGGGCGGTTGTTTAGCAAGCTCGCTGGTGGATGGTTAATATGCTCTGACTGAAAGCTCGTTAAAATATTACGCGCAATATGACCAAATACGCTTAAAAAATCACTTTTATAGACCATAGAGGTTGAAAAGTTTTTCCAAACTGATTCAAGCTTTCGTACAGCCAAATGCGCACAGGAGGCGTAACATGCTAACGCAGCTGAGTTAATAGCCCCAGCAGAGGTGCCATTTATTACTCTAAATGGCAATGGAGCGGTACGAGGCATACTATGAGCTAGCGCTTTAAGGACACCCACTTGATAAGCAGCACGTGCGCCACCACCTGTGAGTAATAAGGCAATTTTAGGTTTTTGTGGATCAACTTGCTTGATTTTCATATTGGTGGTTAAACTGTTCTACGTCTTTACTTTATTTATTAACTGTAAGTCTTTAAGCTAGAAGAATCAAAGGATAACTGCCCTAATACTTATTACATTGTTTAATCACCCAATTTAGTACGTAACTTACTTTGCTATAATTGCCATATTATAAAATGTAATAGTATTTGTGTAAGAATGAATTTAATCCACTTAGCGTACTCTAAGTGATATCGCATTTTAATTTTTATGGAGTTCGTATGTCAGATAAACCAGAAGCATCAGATGTTCAAAAACGTCCACCTAATAACAATATTCTTTTCGCCGTTATTATTTTAATAGTCGTAGCATGTGCGGCCGCCTTCGTATTGCTAACACCCAGTGACGAGCAAGCAACACGCACTGAGGTAGAGCCCACAGTTAAAGAACAACCTATGATGGAGCTTAAACCCGAGAACGACCCCGTGGTAGATGCGCCGTCTGTAAATCCAGAAAAGCCAGCAGAGCTTGAAGTACCAGCACAAAGTCCAAGTGAGCCAGTGCCAGAAGTAGAGCCACTACCAACGCTTAACGAAAGTGATGCAGTTGTTGTTGCTAAAATGGACGAGTACCTAAGCGACTCAGTAATGAGCTTAATGGTGACCGACGATGTTATTCGTCGTGGTGTGGTATATGTAGATAACTTAGCAAAAGGAAAAATAGCTAAAAAACACATGCCTGTTGTACAGCCAGAAGAAAAATTTAGCGTGAATGAAGGTGATATCTTAACTATTAACCCTAACAGCTACGAGCGTTATACACCGTATGTGAAAATATTTACCAGTATGAGTGCAGCGCAAGCCGTTCGCATGTACGAAGAGTACAAGCCACTTATTAATAATGCATACAGTGAAATTGGTTACGGCGATGACGAGTTTAATCAAACGCTAACCGATGCAATCGATTTATTACTTGATACGCCAGAGCCTGAAGGTGACTTGCCGTTACTTCGTGATTCAGTAACGTATCAGTATGCGTTTTCGGAGTGGGAGCAATTACCAGATGCACAAAAACAGCTTTTACGTATGGGTCCAGAAAATATGAAAAAAGTAAAAGCAGCACTTCGTAATATAAAAGCGCAGTTAGAGAACAATTAATACGCACTAAAACAGCTAAATACGTCGCGATTGTATATGAAGTATGCAATCGCACTTTCTTTTTAGATTATCCCTTGAATAACAGAGCAAAAGTAGAGATAATCCCTCCCGCGCCAACCAAGGCCCTCAATGGTAGTCTTATTGGTCCTCTCGCAACACTAGCAGGCGAACCTGGTCAGGCCCGGAAGGGAGCAGCCACAGTTTGTGACGTGTGTGCCGAGATGTGGCTGGTAAGACTGCCACCCAAATTCCTCATTTGGGTGTTTGAACTAATAAACTTAATTCCTCAAAAAATAATTCCTCTAATTAAATAATACTATTTATTTATAGATTACTTTATAAATTACCTTATAGATTGTTATGTCATTTTTGTTAAAAATATTAATAATAACTACATGATAGTATTAATTAAAAGTAAATTAACCTCCCTTTTAAACATGTTGCTCATCCTCGATTCGTAAATACGACTTAAGTCTAGATTGTGTAGTACGAAGTTAGGATTAGAATAATGTCAAATTTAGAGAGGAGCTCAGTATGCACTTGGAACGTATTCGCAATAGTAACCTGCACGACAAGGTGATGCCGGCAGAACAAGCAAGCCAATTTATTAAAGATGGAATGACTGTAGGGATGAGTGGTTTCACTCGCGCCGGAGAAGCTAAAGCAGTACCCAGAGCATTAATTGAGCAAGTCAAAAAAAATCCAATCAAAATAAATTTAATGACGGGTGCGTCATTAGGTAATGATCTCGACAAGCTATTAACAGAAGCGGGCATTTTAGCGCGTCGTATGCCTTTTCAAGTAGATAGCACTTTACGTAAAGCGATTAATAACGGTGAAGTAATGTTTATTGATCAGCATTTATCTGAAACGGTTGAGCATCTACGAAATCATCAATTAACCATGCCTGATGTGGCTGTTATTGAAGCCGTTGCCATTACCGAAGAAGGGCATATTGTGCCAACTACATCGGTAGGTAATTCAGCGAGTTTTGCTATTTTTGCCAAAGAAGTCATCGTTGAAATTAATATGCTGCATAACCCGAATCTTGAAGGTTTGCATGATATATACATTCCATCTTATCGTCCTACTCGCCAACCAATGCCGTTAGTTAAAGTGGATGACCGAATTGGTAGTACTGCAATTCCTATCGATCCTGCAAAAATTGTTGGTATTGTTTTTACTAACCAAAGCGACTCGTTTTCTACCGTTACCGACCCTGATGAAGACACCGCCGCTATTGCGCGCCATTTAGTTAACTTTTTTAAAGACGAAGTGGCTCAAAATAAATTGCCAGCTAATTTAGGTCCGCTGCAAGCAGGCATTGGTAACATTGCTAATGCAGTGATGATGGGACTACTCGATTCTGACTTTAAAGACTTAACAATGTACTCTGAGGTACTACAAGATTCGACGTTTGACCTAATTGACGCAGGTAAGATGAGCTTTGCATCGGGCAGCTCAATTGTTTTGTCAGAGCGTTGTAATGCGCAAGTATTTAATAATTTAGAACAATACAAAGATAAACTAGTGTTACGCCCTCAAGAAATTTCGAACCATCCTGAAATAGTGCGCCGTTTAGGAATTATTGCAATAAACACTGCACTTGAGTTTGATATGTATGGCAATGTAAATTCAACACATGTTTGTGGCACACGGATGATGAATGGTATTGGTGGCTCTGGTGATTTTGCTCGTAATGCTCATTTAGCAATATTTGTGACTAAATCGATTGCTAAAAATGGCGCTATTTCAAGCGTAGTGCCTATGGCGAGTCATGTTGATCATAACGAACACGATGTTGATATTTTAGTAACCGAGCAAGGCTTAGCTGATTTACGCGGTTTAGCGCCGCGTGAGCGAGCGATACAAGTCATTAAGCATTGTGTGCACCCAGATTACCGTGACGATATGTTAGATTACTACAATCGCGCTTGTGAGCGTGGCGGGCATACCCCTCATTTACTTGAAGAAGCGTTTAGTTGGCATATTCGCCTTGAACAACAAGGCAGCATGAAAAAAGTATCTGCAGCAGATGCTCAAGTGCAACTGTATGCATAAGCATTTTGGTTTATTAAAATTGAATTAGTTAGTTTTATACTTACTTTTGAACCGCACTAGTGTCAGCTCAATCAGCTTTGATTAGTGCGGTTTGATATAAACTGTAAGTCCAAAATAATTTTATACCTACTCTTTGCATACCTTTCCCAACCACCTTTTATTATTTTATTCACTTAGGTTTAAGTGCTATTACCGTTATTAAGTGTGTAATGTGCTTATTAAAAATATAGGTACTAAATGGCGTTTGATAGAGGATTAGAAGAGCGACTCTATGAGTTGTTTAATGCGCGCCACGATTTAGTAGTAAAGAAAATGTTTGGTGGTTTATGTTTTATAATTTCGGAGTATATGTGCTGCGTAATAATAGGCAACAAGCTGATGGTGCGAGTAGGGCCTGAAAACTACAGCGATTGTTTAGCTAAACCTCATGTAACTGAAATGGACTTTACCGGAAAGCCAGTTAAGGGCTTGGTTTATATTTTGCCTGAAGGTTTTGAGTCTGATTCTGATTTAGCATATTGGGTAAATACGTGCGTTAACTTTGTAGAGTCTTTACCGCCCAAACCTTTTAAAAAACGACCTGTACTTAAGTAAATTAGCGAAGTATCACCTTAATTAAAATAAGCACTGCAATCAAATTACTGGCGCTATGAGCATGAATACTACATAATTGAGCGACTGCTCACTTATGCGTTTTTTACTTAAGTATGATTCATACTATTTCAAAAGACGCTTTGAACACTAGTTTGTAAAGCTGTTTATTAGCACAGCTTTAAATTTTTTAGTAAATAAAAGAGAGAATGTAATGATTAAAGTAAGCGTATTATACCCAAATAATGAAAGTGCTACTTTCGATATGGACTACTACTGTAAAACACATTTACCCCTAGTTGCAGAGTTAGTTGGTAAAGCGCTTATATCAAGTAGTGCAGATGCAGGTTTAGCAGGTGGCGCACCGGGCGAAGCGCCAACTTATATTGCTATGGGGCATTTAGTGTTTGAATCGGTAGAATCTTTTCAGCAAGCCTTTGCACCTCATCAAGAGGCAATAGCCGCTGATTTAGTTAACTTTACTAACGTGTCTCCAGTAATTCAAATTAGCAATATTGCTGGGTAAATTACACGCTAAAACTAATTTAAGAATTACTTAATAACCCCTACTGTATTTAATACAGTAGGGGTTTTATTTTAACTGCAATAAAAGGGCTAGCGCTCTGTTTTAAGTAAAATTAGTTCTAATATTTAGATGTATTAAACCCGCCCTTGTGTTGATTATGAAAATGATAAAAGTTATCATTTAGGTTGTTGGCTATCTACACTTCTCCCAGGAATTATCATGTTTAACCCTAATTATTTGGCATTAAGTATTGCTGCGTCTTTATCTGTTTTTTCTAATATAGCTTTTTCACAACAAAACGACGACATTGAAACTATTGAAGTAACTGGCCGTGCCCAGCAATTTTACTTAGAGACCGAAAGTAAAATTGGGACTAAAACTAATTTAGATCTTATTAAGCTTCCGCAATCTGCGCAGGTTTTAACAGAGCAACTTATAATTGACCAAGCAGCGCGTGACATTACCGATTTGTACCGATCTATTGCGGGAGTGAGCGAATATAGCTACTCAGGCGTTACTTTTCGTGGTTTTAGAGATGACGCAAATGTATTTTACGATGGTGTGCGTGGCGACCCATATTCGGGCTTTGGTGTACCGCAGTTATTTAATGTAGAACGTGTTGAAGTATTAAAAGGGCCAGCCTCTGCTTTGTATGGCGGTGGCGAACCTGGTGGGATGATTAATTACGTAACCAAAAAACCAAGCTACTTAGAAAAGCGCGAATTAAAGCTCACCTTGGGTAACTACAATACGCGTGGCGCATCACTCGATATGACCGGTGGTTTAAGCGATACAATGGCTTATAGGTTGGGTGGTTTTTATGAAGAGCAAGACAGCTTTCGTAACAATGCAGACTCAAAAAACACCGAGCTAACAGGTGGATTGTTATTTGATTTAAGTGATTCAACAACGCTTACAACAAGTGTTGATTACATAAAACAAGACTTAGGTGGCAATCGCTTACGTGGAGTACCGGTAGATGATAACGGCAACTTTCTGGTAGATCCTTCGTATAACGCGAACGAATCATTTGACTATCAAGATATGGAAGCTTTGGTGCTTCAAGCTGAGTTAAATCATAGTTTTTCTGATGATTTCTCTGTTAGCACTACTGTGCGATACCTTGATAATGAGCGCGACCAAGCGTATCACGAGTCGCAAAATTGGGTTGACGTAAATGGTGATGGCGTTGCTAATATAGATGATGAAACCATAAGACGAGAATACCGCAAACAGTTTCGAGCAAACGAAGAAATAAGCTTAACAACTGATTTTGTATATAACGTTGAGCAAGGTAATTTAGAGCATCAATTTTTATTTGGTGGCGATTACCATGTGGTAGAAACGCAGTACGATTACTTGCGTGCCCGATATGAGGCTGATGGTGTAGCAAACTTAAATATTTATACACTTAATTACGGTGAAACAGACCCTAGCACCTATAACTTAACCGATTTAGATCGTGATGGCGTAGATACCGACCGATTTGGTGTATATGCACAAGACGTAATTAGTATAGGCGAGCAGTGGACAATAATTGCAGGCTTACGCTACGATTACTTTAAAGAATTAAATAAGGAAACAGGCTTTAGCTATTCCGATAACGGTGTAACACCTCGCGTTGCAGTAACGTACCAGCCAATAGAAAACACCTCTGTTTACATAAACTACTCTGAAAGCTTTAACCCAACCTCGTCGGGCGATCAGGAAGATGTGGTAGGCGAGGGCAACTTAGACCCGGAAACAGGTAAGCAAACCGAGTTGGGCATGAAAAACAGATGGTTTGATGGCAAAATAATGAGTACATTTGCTGTTTATCAAATTAATAAAGAAAACGTGGTAATGAGCAACCCAGACGATACTGGCGCGGGAGATGGCATTGCTGCACTTTTAAATATAGGTGAAGTAGAAAGCCGTGGATTTGAAACAACCTTAGTAGGCGATTTATCCGAGCACTGGACAATAACGGCTAACTACGCATACAACGATACGCAAGTAGTGGACGGTGTAACGGGTGATACGCTTTCAGATACATTTGGTGATGGCTCGCGCTTTGCTAATGCACCACGTCACCAGGCGGGTTTATGGTCACGCTTTGGGCTCGATTCGATTAATTCCTCTATTGCGTTTGGCGCTAATTATGTGAGTGAGCAAGTAAGCTCCGATGGTCAAAAAGTAAAACCGTTTACCGTATTTGATATGAGCTGGACGAGTCGTTTTGATGACGTATTACTAAGTGTAAATATTAACAACCTGTTTGATAAGGAATATGCTGTAAGCGGATTTAGCCAGCGTAACGGTCACTTTCCGGGTAGCCCGCGTGAAATTGTTGGGCAAATAACCTACAAGTTTTAATACTTATTAGCGCGAGTGTCTCTCGCGCTTTGTTTTAAGTATCGCCTTGCACCTTTTTATCACTATTAAATTTAGCGGATTCTTGTGTAGTGTTAATAGCCGTAATAGGAAAGGGGATTACAATGCCTTCTTTTTTATAGCGTTTATGCAGGGCTTTTATAAAAGCAGATTTAACCCAAAAGCGATTAAAGTATTCTTTTGCGCGCAGCATAACCGTAAAGTTAATACTTGATCTGTCAAAGGTATGAAAAACCACAAAGGTATTGTAATCATCAACGCCCCATTCGTGTGAAATAAGTATTTCACGAGCCACTTCAAGTGTTACTTGCTCAACAAATTCTAAATCCGAATCGTAATGCACGCTTATATCTACAGGGACGCTTAGCTCTCTTTCAGGATAAAAGTAATTAATAATACGCGATTTAGATAATTGGCTATTAGGTATAATAATCATATTGTTAGGTAGCATTTTAACCCATGTAGAGCGCCAGCCTATGTGATCTACAAAGCCTTGTTCTTTTGATTCCAGCTCAATAAAATCGCCCACTCTTATGGGTTTATCTATCACTAGCTGCACGCCAGAAAAAAAGTTTTCGAGGGTAGGTTGTAAAGCAAGGGCAACAGCCAGTGATGTAATGCCTAACGAGGCAATAATGGGTGTAATAGAAATACCTAACGTGCCCATTAATACTAGTATTCCTACGGATGATAATGTAACGCGTATCACGCCTTTAATTATGCTTTTTGAATTAAAAACAACGGCAGATTGTTTGCCATAGTAATTAATCGTGCCAATAATAAAGCGGTCTAAAAACATAATAAGTGCCAATAGAGCTAGTACAATATTAATGCTATTAAAAGGAATTTGTTGAGAAATAGAAGTACTAATAATGAAGGTGTCGTGCTCTAAAATGGTGAGTAGCACAATAATTGTGCACAGTGTTAGCGGTTTAGATATTGACTCTATTAGTAAAGTATCGAATATAAACTTGGTTTTTGAAGTCCATTTTTTTAGCCAGTACATTACAAAAAAGCGAATTAAAAACAGTAGTATAGCTATAAGTAAGAGAGATGAAATCGCGCTTAACCAGGGGGTGCTGTTGGAAAATTCCAGCGCTTTATTTAGCATAACTTAAACCTGTTCAATATAGTTTTATATATATTGCAGCAAGTTATGTACCTTTGTTTGGAAAAGTAGCTGCCGAGTTTTGGTCGGCAGCAAATATTATACTTTTTTGGCTAACCACATACCGCCTAAGACGGCTGCAAAAAATAACAAAAATTCCATTTTAAGAGACACCAATTGAACCAAGCCAGGGCCTGGGCATATACCACTTAAACCCCAGCCTAAACCAAAGAATATTGAGCCAATAATTAAGCGCGCATCAATATTTTTTAAATTACTTAAATTAAATGTTCCTGAAATAAGTGGTTTCTCTTTTTTTGCAACCCATAACCATGTAAGCATCATTATTAGCATGGCAACAGCCATCACTATAATTAAGCTTCCATCCCATTGGTTTCCATAGCTAAGAAAGTTAATCACTTTAGCAGGGTTTGTCATCCCGCTAATAATAAGCCCTAAGCCAAATATAAAGCCTATAACAACCATCATAATTGCTTTCATTATTTATCCTACAAGGTTTGCTGTAATGAAGGCAACAAGCATAAATGTACATGTTGCAACCCAAGAGCGAGCAGAAAAGCGCGACATGCCGCACACGCCATGGCCACTTGTGCACCCGTTAGCTAAAGTTGTACCAGCGCCAACTAAAAGCCCTGCAACAACAATAAGCCAAGGCGGTAATTGCAATTCGCCTTCTAATAAAGAAGGGGCAAATACTCTTACCGCTATACCTGCCAACAACAACCCTAAAATAAAGTATAATTGCCAACGAGAGTCTGAATTTGCTTTAGCAAATACAGACTTAACAATGCCTGATATGCCCGCAATTTTTCCGTATAAAACCAGTAATAACGTACACGCTATACCTATTAATGCACCGCCTATTGCAGCCGATACTGGGGTGAATTCTGTTATCATTTTTAAATTTCCCAAACAATAGAAACGCCTAAACCGGTTTGTTTCATTTCGATTGATAATTGTTGATTAGGCGCTAAGTAGTTAGCACCCGTTACTTTTTTTGCTGGCGAATAAAAAGCCATAGCGTTTAATTGTACCTTGTTGGTAAAAGAATGGCTAAGGCCAGTTGTAAAATGCCACTCTTGAACACCCGGCGCCAAAATATTTAATATAACTTGAGAAGAAGGAATCGGTTGCTCGGTGTAAGACACCCCAAAACGAATTTTTTGTTGCGATGTACGCTGCCATTGATAGCCAAGCTTATAAATAGTCATATCGTTCCAGCCAAACCCAGCTCCTGCATCAGCCCCTAAAGGCGCTGACATCAAGTTATTAACTGGATTTGCAATACTTTTTACTTCGCTGTAATTTATTTTTTGCCAATCAAATACAACCTGATTACTTGGGGTAAGCTTATAGGCAGCACCAATTTGAAACGAACTTGGGAGATCAAATCCGCCTTGCTCTGCAAACAAACCTTTATAGCTATCAAACTCTTGCATAGACACTGAAGAGCGGTAACTTGCACCCCAGCTTAATGACGAATTTATATCTTGGCTAATACCCAGTTGAATACCTAGGCCTGTACTTGTATCGGTGCCATTATTTGTAAGCGCTTCTGGCGATTGCGAAAAAGGAGCAAAGCTTCCAAGCCCTTGTGCTTCAAACTGTTGCATCACGTAAATAGGGGATACACCAAGGCGTGTTTGTTCATTCAACTTATAGCTTACTGTTGGGCTAATAAAGAGTTGTTTTAAATCAACGCCTGCCGTACCAGCGTAAAAAGTCCCCTCAGTAGAGGATTCTGCGCCGTACTCGGTATTCATACCGCCGTTGCCATACACTAATAAACCAATATTTACTTTTTCATTTAATTGATGGCCAATAGCAAACTCTGGAATTGCAAATACGGTGTTGTCGCTTTTTTGTGTTTTTGCTTCAAGATAAAATGCGCCAGGGTAAAAAGTATCTACTTTTGATGCAGTATATTTTCGTTCAGGTGAAAAAAGCTCTAAGCCCAGTGATAGCTCTGTTCCGTTAGGTAAAAAGGTTGCTGGATTATTAGCGCCAGACATTAACTCTTCTGACAGCGCTACACCTGCGCCAGCCATGCCTTTGTGGGTCATGCCATAGCCGTGAGTAAAATAACCATTAGTAGCAAATGCACTGAACGAACCTAACGCACACGTTAAAGCTAAGCCTGAAATTAACTGTTTTTTCATTTTAGTAAATACATAAAGTTGGAATGGGCGGACAATAGCTAATTTTTGATATTCTAAAAAGGAATTTAAATAGATTAGTTATAATAAAAGGTAATACGGCAATGGTTATAAAGTTAAAATAAATGAGCGTAGATTGCTATTCAACCTTAGCTTAAGTTAAAAGGTTCACTAACGTATTGAACTATAATGACATTTAAGCATGCAATCGGTAGCTATACGCTTTGGTATTAAAAGTGTGCTGGTAAAAGGAGCGTTTACGCATTAATAGCTGCATAAAGTAGATTTATTAATTAACGTCTAGCTCATCTAAACAATCATTCTTAAATAACGCCATTGTATGTAAAAGCAAAGCGGCGATTAATATCACCGCTTTTAAAAATCACATAGATTCAAGCGTTTTACCGCGTGTTTCTTTAATATATTTAACAACAAAAAATATGCTTATAAGTGCCGATAACGCATAAAAGCCATAAGCACCGGCAAGGCCAATGTTAGCCAGCATAATAGGGAAGGTCATAGTGATTGCAAAGTTAGCAATCCATTGTGCGCTAGCCGCAACAGCAAGGGCAGCACCACGAATACGGTTATTAAACATTTCGCCTAATAATACCCATACAACAGGGCCCCAACTTAAGCCAAAAAATACCACAAATAAGTTAGCCATAATCAGCGCAAACGTACCCATGTTATCGCTAAGGGCAAGTTTGCCTGCTTCATCAAGGCCTGCACTGCCAAATATATAAGTAAGCGCGCTTAAGCTGATAAACATACCAATACTACCTACAAGCAACAGTGGTTTACGGCCAACTTTGTCAACTAGGGCAATGGCAATAAAGGTCGATACAATATTAGTAGTACCTGCGAGCACATTTATAAATAACGATTGCGATTCATCAAACCCAGCTGCTTGCCAAAGCTCAGAGCCGTAATAAAACACCACGTTAATACCCACAAATTGCTGAAATACACTCAGCGCCACACCCACCCAAACAATTGGGTGTACTTTTTTACTGCCATCAATAAATAAGTCGCGAATACTTGGCTTTGTACCGCTATGCAATGAGCGTTTTACATCGCTTATTTGCGCATCAACCTTATCGTTCGATATTTTACTAAATACCGCTTTTGCATCATCCACTTTACCTTGCGCCACTAAATAACGAGGCGACTCAGGAATAAACAACACACCGACTAAAAATAGTACAGCAGGCACAAGCTCTGCCCAAAACATCCAGCGCCAAGCGGCTATATCAAGCATTAAAATATTTTGCGCACTGCCTGCTGCATCAGCTATTAAATAGTTACTTAAAAACGCAGCAAATAAACCCAGTACAATAGCGAGTTGTTGTAGTGTAGCTAAACGACCACGTAGTGCTGGTGGCGCAACTTCTGCAATATAAGCTGGCGCTAATACCGATGCAGCACCAATACCTAAACCACCAAATAAACGGTAAAAAATAAACTCCGCAGAGCTTTCGCTAATGCCCGAACCAAATGCACTAATGGCAAAAATAATTGCGGTGATGATCATAATTGCACGGCGGCCAAACTTATCAGCCAGCGGCCCCGCAGCAAGTGCACCTAAGGCACAACCAAGTAAAACAGACGCTACGTTAAACCCTGTTGCCACACTGCTTGAGTTAAATGCATTACCCAGCGCCGACACCGTGCCGTTAATAACGCCCGAGTCAAAACCAAATAAAAAGCCACCAATAGCAGCCACTGCAGAGATAAATGTTACGTAAAAAAGAGAGGTGTTTTCAGCTGTGTTGGCTGAGTGGGAAGGCGGTGTGTGCGTTGTCATTATATGCTCTGAAAGTTAAATTAAATATAAAAGAGCATAATATCGTAAAGCGTTATGGTTGAATATGCTTGTGCAGGTATAAAGGGTTTGGCGAATATAAATTAAGCCGTTTTTAAGGTTTTAATTTAAGGGCTTTAATTTAAAGGTATTAGCTTAAAGACGTTAGATTGAATACCTTTGACTTAAGTATCGCCTTTTTAAATAACACAGACTTAATTTCAATAAACAATGTGCTTTGTATGGACAGTGCCTGTTTTGTCCAATATTACTGTTCTCTACCATTTGGGTGTATTTTTGCAATAACATAACCTGATAAGAGGTTTAGTAATTGTTTACAGGTGGTTATTTGGTGGTTAAAGTAAATGCATTATAAAATAGGGACATTTTTTAGGTTTATAATACGACAAATGTTGTAGGCTAGGTTGTTAGCTTTAAAGAGAAATATATGGCAATTTACAAATATCAACCATATTACAAATATGATGGAGCAACTCGTGCGGAGCCTTTTCGTGAAGAGTTGGATTTAGAACAACAAAAAGAAAACATAAAAGATTTTTTTTCTGAAATAGAAAATTATTTTGGAAGTGATGTGAAGTTTGAAAGACAGGATGATAACTATATCTTGATAACGTCAGATATAAGTCAGGAGGACTGCGATGAAAGGGTTAAGCGTTGCTTAAACAGTTTAGATTTATATGCTAATAGAACGCCTTATATATAAAGCTAACAAGTGACTATGGTGTCAATTCCTAATTTCAAACCATTTTAGGATCCCACATGACACCATCCCTCACCATAGAA